>NZ_CP034753.1:2400000-2737663 GCF_004006235.1 Agromyces sp. LHK192 | reverse complement strand
CTCGCCCCGAAGGACGACGCCGAGCGAGCGCGCGGCGAAGCCGCCGGCCTCGACTGCGACCGGGTCTACGAGCTCGACGACCTCGTCCGCGGCGACAACACGTTCTTCGTCGCGACCGGCGTGACCGACGGCGAACTGCTCGAGGGCGTGCGCAAGAAGGGCCCGATCATCCGCACCGAGTCGATCGTGCTGCGCGGTCGGTCGGGCACCATCCGACGCATCGTCGCCGACCACCTCGTCGAGAAGTGGCTGGACCCGGCCGATCGCTGACCGGCTGGCTGTGGCGGTGACACCGGCGTTCGCCATGATGGAGGGATGAACCGGGAAGACCGGCTTCCCCGCGCACTCCGACCGTTCGGGTCGGGGCAGTACCGCCTGCTCGTCGCCGCGCTCGCGGCGTCGCTCCTGTCGGCGGGGGCGTGGCTGGTCGCCGCCGTCTGGCAGGTCGTCGAACTCGGCGGGTCGCCCATCGACCTCTCGTTCGTCGCGACCGGTTCGGCCCTCGGGCTCGTGCTCGCGGTGCTCATCGGCGGGGTCGCGGCCGACCGCATCCCGCAGCGACGCATCCTCTTCGTGGTCGAGGTGGTACGTGGGGCCACGTTCGCCGTGGCGGCCGTGCTCGCGGGATCCGGAGCCATCGAGGTCTGGCACATCGCGGTGCTGTCGCTCGTGCTGGGAATTGCCGACGGGTTCTTCTATCCGGCCTACTCGGCGTGGCTTCCCGCCCTGCTGCCCGCCGACCAGCTGCTCGCCGCGAACGGCGTCGAGGGCGTGCTGCGCCCGGCGGTGATGCAGGCGGCAGGGCCGGCGCTCGCGAGCCTGTGCATCGCGATCCAGGGGCCCTGGCTCGCGTTCGCCGTCGTGGCCGCGCTGCAGGCCGTCGCGGCGGTCGTGCTCGCCCTGATGCGCACGACGGCGGTCCGGCGCGACCTCGGGGCATCCGATGCGCACCCGTTCCGGCAGGTGGTCGTCGACCTGCGCGACGGGTTCGTCTACCTCGTGCGAACGCGGTGGCTGCTCGCGACGCTCGTGTTCTCGATCCTGCTCGTGTTCCTGATCATGGGGCCGATCGAGGTGCTCCTGCCCTTCGCCGTCAAGGACCAGACCGGCGGCGGTGCCGGGGCGTTCGCGCTCGTGCTCGCGGCCTTCGGGCTCGGGGGAGCGGTCGGTTCGCTCGGTGTGGCATCCATGCCGCTGCCGAGGCGGTACCTGACGCTGATGATCCTCGCGTGGGGATTCGGCTGCATCCCGCTCGCGATCATCGGATACACGTCGTGGCTGTGGGTCATGGTCATCGCGGTGTTCATCGTCGGCCTGCTCTTCGACGGCGCACAGGTGGTCTGGGGCACCCTGCTGCAGCGTCGGGTGCCACCCGCGATGCTCGGCCGCGTCTCGAGCCTCGACTTCTTCGTGTCACTCGCCCTCATGCCCGTCTCGATGGCGGTCGCCGGCCCCGTGGGCGAGGCGATCGGACTTACGCCCGCGTTCCTCATCGCGGCGCTCGCGCCGCCGGTGCTCGCCGTGGCGACGCTCGCGTTCGCGCGTCTCGGACAGGACGAGCTCGCGCATCCGCTGGATGCCGCCGAGTTGAACCACTCGCCCTCGACCGGTGCCGAGGCCGCTGCGGGGTTCGCGTCGCCGGCCGACGGCGCGCCCACGCCCGAGCGCAAGGGGGTGGCGGGGGATGCGTCGCCGTGAAAGGCTGACGCCCGCGACGAGTGAGGGGAGACTCCGATGGTGCAGGTCAGCGACGCGTTCCCGGGGTTCAGCGTGGACGACCTCGAGGCGGCACGTGCCTTCTACGGCGGCGTGCTGGGCTTCGAGGTGAGTGATCAGATGGGCGGGCTCGGATTCACCCTGCCGTCGGGCCAGGCGGTCTTCGTCTATCCGAAGGACGATCACGAGCCGGCGTCGTTCACGATCCTGAACTTCACGGTCGACGACATCTCGGCCGCGGTCGACGAGTTGAACGCGGCGGGCGTCGTGACGAAGATCTACGAGGAGCCGATGTCGTTCGGCACGGATGAACGCGGCATCGCGTGGGGCGCCGAGGCCGGTGAAGGTCCCGACATCTGCTGGTTCAAGGATCCGGCCGGCAACGTGCTGAGCCTGATCGCGACCTGACGCGCCGTTTCAGGGTCAGCCCTCATCCATCGACCGCGGCTGCGGCGTAGACCGGTCGCATGTTGGGACAGAAGCTGAACTCGCCGTGGGCGTCCAGTGGCGGCGTCTACACCCATACCTGGACGTTCCAGGTGACCCATCCGGGTCGGACGGTGGTCGAGGTCGCCTTGACCTCGGTCAACAGCATCGACGACGACGACGGCACGTTCGCGCGGTTCGGCGTTTCGCAGATCGTCAGCGACAGCGGCGTGGAGAACTTCGGCGACGACGGGCCACCGGTCGTCGCGCGCGACGGCGTGACGAGCGTCAGCGTGCGCATGTTCGTGTTCAACTCGTACGCCCGTGGCCGGGTGTCGCGGAACTTCTGGTGAGGAGGACGGGAGATGTTGGATGCGACTGCGAGCAGCGACGACGCCGTGACGCGTCAGCGGCTGAGCGTGCTGTTCGACCCGGCGACGGGACGAGCGGTGCGCGGCCACACGTTCGTCGGCGAGGACGACGAACTGTCGGGCCCGGACGGCGCGGCGCTGCGCGAGCGGGTGCTGCTCGAGGAGGCCGGCGAAGCGGATGCCGGGCGCCTGCGGTTCGCCGATGCGCCCGAGGACTTCCGGGTCGAGGCCGGTCCGGTCGACCTTCGAGTCGATGACGGGCGGATCGCCGTTCGGCGCCGGTCGATCACCGGCAGGCGACTCGACCCGGAGGTGCTGCGCCGGCTCGGCGGGCGGAGCTGATCGGCTGCCGCGGCGCTCGATCCGACGCGGCGCCGGGGCCGCCTCTACCGTGCTGGTCGCCCGCGCGGCCGCGCTCAGACCGAGCGGATCTCGGGGTCGATGTCGGCGACGAACAGGTCCTCCGCCGGGTCGTCTGCGGCCTCGGACGCCGAGTCGGATCGGCCCGCCTCGATCTCCGGCAGGAGCAGGTCGAGTGCGCCCGCGTCCTCCGCCGCTTCGAGCTCGACGAGTTCGACACCGCGGAGCTTCCGCTCGACGGCGCGCGTGCGGCGCCCGGCCTCGGCCACGGTGTTCTGCGCGGTCTGGAGTTGCTTGCCGAGCTTGTCCCAGACCTGCCCGTACTTCTGGAACTCCGCCTTCGCGGCACCGAGCACCTGCCAGACCTCGGAGCTGCGCTTCTCGATGGCGAGGGTCCGGAAGCCCATCTGGAGGCTGTTGAGCAGCGAGGCGAGGGTCGCCGGTCCGGTGACGTTGACCCGGTAGTCGTTCTGCAGTCGGGCCATGAGGCCGGGACGACGGACGACCTCCGCGAACAGTCCCTCGGTCGGCAGGTACATGATCGCGAAGTCGGTGCTCAGCGGCGGCTCGATGTACTTCTCGGCGATGGTCTTCGCCTGGGCGATGATCGCCCGCTCCAGCGCCTTCGCGGCGCTCTCGATGTCGACCTTCTCGCCGGACTCCTGGGCTTCGAGCAGGCGCTCGTAGTCCTCCTGCGGGAACTTCGAGTCGATCGGAAGGTAGACCGGGCGGTCGTCGTCGTTGCGCCCCGGCAGCTTGATCGCGAACTCGACGTTCTCACGCGTTCCGGGCCGGATGACGACGTTCTGGTCGTACTGGTCGGGGGTGAGCAGGTCCTCGAGCTGGCGCGAGAGCTGCACCTCGCCCCACGTTCCGCGGCTCTTCACATTCGTGAGGACGCGCTTGAGCCCGCCGACGTCGGTGGCGAGGTTCTTCATCTCGCCGAGGCCGACCTGCACCTGCTCGAGGCGCTCGCTGACGAGCTTGAACGACTCGCCGAGCCGCTTCTCGAGCGTGCCCTGGAGCTTCTCGTCGACCGTCTCGCGCATCTTCTCGAGCTTGGCCTCGTTGCCCGTGCGGAGCTTCTCGAGCTCGTCGCGCATCGACTGCTGCAGCTCGACGTGCTTGGCCGAATTCGCCTCGGTGAGTCCCTGGATGCGCTCCGCGTTGACCCCGAGCGCCTCGGTCATGGCGCCCTGGAGCTTCTCGGCGGTGGTGCGCACCTGCTCGAGCTTCTCGTCGTTGGCGCGGCGGAGGGTGTCGAACCGCTGCTCGACCGCGGTCTTGAGTTCGGTCTGCGCCGCGACGGAGGCGTTCGCCGACGCGTGGAAACGGTCGGTCAGCTCCTTGAGCGATCCGTCGACGGTCAGGCGCAGTTCGGTGTTCGACGCCTGGCGGGTCTCGCGCTCGCGGCGGAGCTCGTCGGCCTGCGTCGCCGCGGTCGCCTGGAGGCGCTGGTCGAGCTGGGCCTGGAGTTCGCCGATGACCTGGCGGAGCTCGGTGCGCTGCGCCCCGAACTCCTGGCGGAGGTCGACGTTCGCGGCCCGCATCTCGTCGCGCACCGCCGCGGAGACTCCCGCTTCGGTGCCGGCGGCGGACGGGCGCTGCCGGAGCAGCATCCAGATGCCGAATGCGCCGACCAGGAGGCCGACGATGATCCCGGCGAGCAGCGAAACGATGTCCATGCCGAGAAGTGTCGCAGCGGCCGCCGACATCGGGTCGGAACCGGCCCGGCGAGGCCGCTACTGCAGCGCCATCGGGCCGTGCGACGCGGCCTGCTCGCGCGAGGTGCGGGCGCCGAGCGCGCCGGGCCGGACCGCCGATCGCCGCGCGAGCGCGGCGAGGTCGGACACCTCGTGCCGCGCCGCCGCGTGCACGACGATCGCGGCGCACGCGGCGGCGTCGTCGAGCGCGTTGTGATGCGAGAAGTCGTCGAACCCGGCGGCGAGCGCCGCGGACGGGAGCCGGTACGAGTCGAGGTGGTAGGTCTTGCGGGCGACCTGCAGGCTGCACAGGTAGGCATGCTCGGGCACGTCGACCGCGAAGGCCTCGCTCGCCTTCTGGATGACGCCCATGTCGAATCCGGCGTTGTGGGCGACCAGCCAGTCGTCCTCGGCGAACGCGCGGAACTCGGGCAGGAACGTCGCCCACGTCGCAGCGCCGACGACCATCTGCGGCGTGATGCCGTGGATGCGCACGTTCCACTCGTTGAACTCGTCGTACGGGAACGGGGGTTGCAGCAGCGTGTACAGCCGGTCGACCTCGCGCCCGTCGCGGACCTTGACCAGGCCGACCGAGCAGGCGGACGCCCCTGAGGAGTTGGCGGTCTCGAAGTCGATGGCGGTGAAGTCCACTGGCACATCGGCATGGTGCCACGGCCCGCCGACGCGTGACGGATGCCCCGCCGCGAGCGGGAGGCATCCGTCTTGCGGAGCGAGGACCCGCCTTCGACGCAATTCATTTGAGCGCGACCCAAGATTTGCCTTGACTTGCACCCAAAATCGGAGCATCCTTCACCTATGGGAACGGTCGGCCGCGAGTACGACATGTCGACG
Source organism: Agromyces sp. LHK192 (assembly GCF_004006235.1). Classification (NCBI taxonomy): domain Bacteria; kingdom Bacillati; phylum Actinomycetota; class Actinomycetes; order Micrococcales; family Microbacteriaceae; genus Agromyces; species Agromyces sp. LHK192. Next base: position 2,732,235 of record NZ_CP034753.1, on the reverse strand, counting down.
CGATCGGTCGCGGCCGGTCGAACGCGGCAGCGCCTGCTCCTCGCCGCACGCGACCGGTTCACCGGCGCGCGCTTCGCCGACGTCACGCTCGCCGACCTCGCGAGCACCGCCGGCGTGACCGTGCAGACGCTCCTGAACCACTTCGGCTCCAAGGAGGGGCTGCTGCTGGCCGCGAGCGAGGAGTTCGCCGCAGAAGTCGCCGACCTGCGCGGCCCGGTGGAGCCGGGCGACCTCGACGGAGCCGTCGACGCCCTCATCCGCCACTACGAGTTCCTCGGTGACATGAACTGGCGGTTCGCGGCCGACGTCGACCCCGACGGGCCGTTCGCGGGGTTGCTCGCCGGTGCGCGCGACGAACACCGCGCCTGGCTCGAGACGGTGTTCGCGCCCGCGCTGCCCGATTCCCCGGCGGAGCGCGACGACCTGCTCGTCGCGCTCTACGCCGCCACCGACGTCGGCTCCTGGAAGCTGCTCCGTCGCGACCTCGGCTGCTCACCCGACCAGACGCGCGCGACCATCCGCCGGCTCATCGCCGGCCTGCTCGAGAGGGGAACACCATGAGGTACCTGCTCGCCCTGTGGGACGGCGGCGGCGCGACGCCGCCGAATCTCGGCGTCGCACGCGTGCTCGTCGGACGCGGGCACGAGGTGGTCGTCCTCGGCGATCCGACCCTCTCCGACGCGATCGCTGCGACCGGGGCATCCCACCGCACGTGGCCGACCGCGCCGCAGCGGGTCTCGACGAGCCTCGACGACGACGTGCTGAAGGACTGGGAGGCGAAGTCGCCGCTCGGCAAGTTCGCGCGCGTCCGCGACGCGTTCATCACCGGGAGGGCCGACCGGTTCGGCGCCGACGTCGCCGCCGCGATCGACGACGCCGCGCGAGAGGGGATGCCCTTCGCCGCGGTGCTCGCCGACGGGATCCTGCTCGGCGCACTCGCCGCAGCCGAGGCCCGGGGCATCCCGGCTGCGGCCCTGGTCGGCAGCATGTACGTCGCCCCGTCGCCGGTGCGTGCACCCTTCGGCCTGCCGCCCGCGCAGGGCCGCATCGGCAGGCTGCGCGACCGGATGGGGTATCCGCTCATGAACGCGATGTGGGACACCGGCCTGCGCGACCTGAACGCGGCGCGCGCCGGGCTCGGCCTCGACCCGCTGCGGCACATCTGGGAGCAGTGGGACCGAGTCGACCGGGTGCTCCTGCTCACGGCATCCGCGTTCGACGACGACAACGCGCCGCTGCAGGCGAATGTCCGCTATGCGGGTCCGGTGCTCGAGGACATCCCGTCCGATGGATCGTTCGACCTGCCGCCGGGCGACGGCCCGCTCGTCGTCGTCGGCCTGTCGAGCTCGTACATGGAGCAGAGGCCGGCGCTCGTGCAGATCGCGAAAGCCCTCGCGACCCTGCCGGTGCGCGCCGTGGTGACGACCGGGCCTGCGATGGATCCCGCCGAGGTGCCCGCGGCGCCCAACGTCCGGGTCGTCGGGTCGGCGCCGCACGGCGAGCTCATCCCGAAGGCCGATGTCGTCGTCACGCACGCGGGGCACGGCACGCTGATCAAGGCGCTCGCCGCAGGCGTGCCCGTCGTGTGCATGCCCTTCGGGCGCGACCAGCCCGACAACGCGCGTCGGGCGCGGCGTCACGGCGTCGCGGTCGTGCTGTCGCCGAGGTCGGATGCCTCGGACATCGCGACCGCCGTCTTCGAGGCGCTGACCGAGCCCGAGTACCGCGACGCCGCCGTGGCATTGGGCGAGCGGATCCGCGCCGAGATCGCGTCGGGCGTGCTCGTCGCCGAACTCGAGTCGCTGGGTCGCCGTAGCGTGAGCGCATGAGGACGCTGACCGTCTGCAACTTCACCACCGTCGACGGGTACTACGAGGACGACCACCACGACATCGCGTCGTTCTTCGAGCACCGGCATCCCGACTACTCCGGCGCCGACGACTTCGACCACCACACGTTCTCCCTGTTGGAGGACGCGGGCACCGTGCTGCTGAGTGGTCGGCGGTCGTCGCTCGGCAACCTCTCGTACTGGGCGGGCGTGCGGCACGATCCGGATGCCACGGCGATCCGCCGCGCGTTCGCCGAGCGCTTCGAGGCGATCGAGAAGGTCATCGTCTCCGACACGATCACGGAGGCCGACCTCGCGCCGTACCCGAACACGCGGATCGTCGGCGTCGCCGCGGCAACCGAGGAGGTTCGAGCGCTGAAGTCGGGGGATGGGCCGGGCGTCCTCGTGCTGCTCGGCCGGGTGCTGTGGAACCACCTCATGCGCGAAGGCCTCGTCGACGAACTCCAGCTCGTGACGTTCCCGCTCATCGGAGGATCAGGCGTGCCGCTCTTCGACTCCCGGCCGCCGGTCGCGCTGAAGCTCATCGGCACGCGCGTGTGGGAGGCATCCGGCAACGTGCTCATGCGATGGCGGGTCGACCCCGACTGACGGGCTGCGCGCGCGTCGCCGGTAGACTGGTCGCCCGTGGCACTCACCATCGGAATCGTCGGTCTCCCGAACGTCGGCAAGTCGACCCTCTTCAACGCGCTGACCAAGAACCAGGTGCTCGCCGCGAACTACCCGTTCGCGACGATCGAGCCCAACATCGGCGTGGTCAACCTGCCCGACCCTCGGCTCGAGACGCTTGCGGGGATCTTCGGCTCGGAGCGCATCCTGCCGGCGACCGTGTCGTTCGTCGACATCGCCGGCATCGTGCGCGGCGCGAGCGAGGGCGAGGGCCTCGGCAACAAGTTCCTCGCGAACATCCGCGAGGCCGACGCGATCGCCCAGGTGGTGCGCGGCTTCGAGGACTCCGACGTCGTGCACGTCGACGGCGCCGTGGACCCGAAGTCGGACATGGAGACGATCAACACCGAGCTGATCCTCGCCGACCTCGAGACGCTCGAGCGCGCGATCGTGCGCTACGAGAAGGAGGTCAAGGGCCGCAAGCTCGACCCGCAGGTGCTCGCCACCGCGAAGGAGGCGCAGGAGCTCCTGCAGGCGGGCACGCCGCTGTCGGCCGCGTCGAAGCTCGACCTGGCGCCGATCCGCGAGCTCGGCCTGCTCACGTCGAAGCCGTTCATCTACGTCTTCAACGTCGACGAGCAGGTGCTGACGGATGCCTCGAAGAAGGCGGAACTCGCGGCGCTCGTCGCGCCGGCCGAGGCCGTCTTCCTGGACGCGAAGATCGAGTCCGAGCTCATCGACCTGGACCCCGCCGACGCCGCCGAGCTGCTCGCGTCGACCGGCCAGGAGGAGTCCGGCCTCGACCAGCTCGCGCGCATCGGCTTCGCCACGCTCGGGCTGCAGACGTACCTCACCGCCGGCCCCAAGGAGTCGCGCGCCTGGACGATCCCGCAGGGCGCCAAGGCGCCGCAGGCGGCGGGCGTCATCCACACCGACTTCGAGCGCGGTTTCATCAAGGCCGAGGTCATCTCGTTCGACGATCTCGTCGAGACCGGCTCGGTCGTCGAGGCCCGGGCGAAGGGCAAGGCCCGCATGGAGGGCAAGGACTACGTCATGCAGGACGGCGACGTGGTGGAGTTCCGCTTCAACGTGTGATCCCGGTGGCCCCGCCTGACACTGGGCGCCTCGTCGCAGGCCCTGTGGACGAACGGCGCAGGGAGCCCGCGATCTGCCGTATGATTCGACGCGGCCCCGACCCCCAGGGGCGTTCTCGAGAAGCGATGGTGCTCGCCGTCGCTCCCGACCTCCCTGGAGTCCACATGGGACGGCACAGCACCCCCGCACCCGAGCCGAAGTACCTCCCCACCCGGCGTGAGCGCACCCGCCCCGGCATCCGCGTGCCGAAGTCGCGGCGCGGTCTGCTCCTCGCCGTCATCGCGGGCGGCGTCGCCGTCGCCGTCGTCGGAACGCTCGGCTTCGTGTGGATCGGCAGCAACGCCTCGTCCGACGGGGCGGTCGCCTCGAGCGACTCGTGCGAGGGCGTCGAGCCGCTCGTGGTCGTCGTCGACCCCTCGATCGGCAGCGCGGTCGCAGACATCTCCGAGCGGCTCGCCGAGAACCCCGACGTCGACGACTGCCTCGCGGTCGACGTCGTCACGCAGGCCTCGGCGGATGCGGTCGCGTCGATCGCGGCACGGACGTTCGAGGGCGACGCCTGGATCCCCGGATCGGGCGTGTGGGTCAACCGGCTGTCCTCCCTCGCGTCGTCGATGGGGCAGACCGTTCCGGAGCTCGACAACCGCGGCTCGGTCGCGGTCTCCCCGGTCGTGCTCGGCGTGCCGCGCCAGCACGCCGAAGCCGTCGAGGCTGAGCCGATCACCTGGGCGAGGGTGCGCGATCGGCAGTTGCCGACGATCATGCCGGACCCGCAGGCCTCGGCCGGCAGCATCGCCGGTCTCTACGCGGTCCGGTCCGTGTCGTCGGAGGCCGACCCGCGTCAGTTCGCCGGCGCCATGATGTCGCTGGGCCGGCAGATCCCCGGATCGACGGAGGCGGCCATCGCGACGTCGCTCACGTCGTCGACCCCGACGGCGGTGATCCTCAGCGAGGTCGAGATCGCGGAGCACAACCTCGACAACCCCGAAGACCAGCTGGTCGCCGAGTACCCGTCCGACGGCACCGTCGTCCTCGAGTACCCGCTCGTCGCGATGCCGCTCGACGAGGACGAGCAGGCCCGCGGTTGGCTCCTCGACGAGTTCGAGCGCGTGCTGCGCGCGAGCGCGCAGCCGATGCTCGACGCGGGGCTGCGTCGCCCCGACGGTTCGGGTTCGCTCGCGATCACCGGCATCAGCACTGAGGTGCCGTACACCGACACCGCGCTCGAGACGGTGCTCAAGACCCAGGAGATCGGTTCCGCGCAGCTCGACATCCTGCGGCTGTGGGGCATCATGACGCTGCGTTCGCGGATGCTCGCGGTGATCGACGTGTCGGGGTCGATGGAGGAGCCCGCGGCGAACGGGCTGCGCCGCATCGACGTGTTCCAGCAGGCCGCGGGCGGGGCGATGAGCCAGTTCTCGGGTGAGGTCGAACTCGGCGTGTGGATCTTCTCGACGGCTCGCAACGGCGACCTCGACTACGAGGACATGGCGCCGATCGCGCCGCTGGCCGACGGGGCGCACCTGGCGAACATCCACGCGATCGTCGGGTCGCTGCACCAGCGCCTCGGCGGCGCGACGGGGCTGTACGACACGACGCTCGCTGCGGTGCAGCGGGTGCGCGAGGGGTACGACCCCGAGATGGTCAACTCCGTGCTGCTGATCACCGACGGCAAGAACGAGGACGAGAACGGCATGGACCTGCCGACCCTGCTCGCCAAGCTCGGCGAGCAGAACGACCCGCTCAAGCCGGTCCCGGTGATCATGGTCGGGTTCGGACCCGACACCGACCTGGCCGCCATGCAGCAGATCGCCACGGCCACCGGCGGTGCCGCCTACTCCGCCGCGAAGCCGGAAGACCTCGGCGCGGTGCTCGTCGACGCCCTCTACCAGCGAGGCTGCCGCCCCGACTGCTGACGCGGCGAACGCCTCAGCGGCTGACGCGTCAGCGGCTGAAGACGAGGTGCACGACGCCGCTCGGCGACGCGACGGCCTCGATCGAGTACTGCTGCTCGAGGCCCTCGAGCCCGTCCCAGAGGCGGACACCGCGGCCGAGGAGGATCGGCACCTGCACCACGTGGAGCACGTCGACGAGTCCTGCCGCGAGGAAGTCGCGCACCATCGACGGGCCCCCGCCGATCCGCACGTCGAGATCGCCCGCCGCCTCGCGGGCGAGGGCCAGCGCCTCGGCCGGCAGGGCGTCGACGAAGTGGAACACCGTGCCGCCCTCCATCTCGATGGACGGGCGCGGGTGGTGCGTGAGTACGAACACGGGCGTGTGGAACGGGGGATTCTCGCCCCACCAGCCGCGCCATTCGTCGTCGGTGCCGAGCCCCTCCCAGGGACCGGTGCGGTAGTCGAACTTGCCGCGGCCCATGATCTCGGCGCCGACGCCCACGTCGTGCAGGGTCGCGAAGGCGTGGTCGACGCCGCTGCCGCCGGACCCGGTGCCGAACATCGCGCCGCCGAACCGGGTCGCGAACATCCATTCGTGGAGCCGTTCGCCGGCGTGGCCGAACGGAGCCTCGAACGTGATGCCCTCGCCCGTGCCGAATCCGTCGAGCGAGATGGAGAGGTTCTGGACGACGACCTGCTGCGACATGGTTCCTCCGTGTTCGGTGGTCTCGGATCGGATGCCGCGAACGTATCGCTACTGATTGCGAATTGCAACCACTAGACTGACGGCATGGAACGCCAGCCCCGCTCCGGATGCGCGATCAACCGCGCCGTCGAAGCCCTCGGAGACCCGTGGTCGATGCTGGTGCTTCGCGACATGATGTTCGGCGACCGCCGGCACTTCCGCGAGCTGCTCGCCGGCTCCGAGGAGGGCATCGCGAGCAACATCCTCGCCGAGCGCCTCCGCCGGCTCGTCGACGCGGGCCTGCTCGTCCGCGCCGAGGCGCGTCGCGGTCAGCGGGCGGCGTACACGCTCACCGAGTCCGGCATCCAGACGCTCCCGGTGCTCGTGGCGCTGGGAAACTGGGGGCTCGCGCACCGCGAGGGCGACCCGCGGTTGCGCGTGCGCGCCGAGCTCCTGCGGGACGGCGGACCCGCCCTGGTCGACGCGATGATGGACGAGCTCCGCGAGCGGCATCTCGGTGTCGCGCGGCCCGATCCCGACGCCCCGAGACCGAGCGAACTGCTGCGGCAGGCATACGAGCGGGCGGTCGGCGACGCCGCGTAGTCCTGACCCATATGCTCACCCTGTGGACCCGAACACCGCGCGCGCAGTGCTGCGCCTTCCTCCCGGCGTGCGGCCGACCCCGCAGCAGATCGACGATGCGTTCCGCGCCGAGCTCTGGGCGCGGCATCCCGCCCGATACCCGGATCCGGCCGGCCGGGCCGAGGCCGAGGCATGGGGCAGCACCCTGGCATCCGCGCGCGTCGCGTTGATCGCGGAATCGGAGGGGCGCGGCGGACCCGGGGCTTCCGCAGGCACGGGGCGGCGTCGACCGTCGCGCGGCGTCGTGATCGGCATCGTGGCCGGCGCCGTCGCGTTCGCGCTGCTGCTCGTCGCGGTCGGACTCGGCGCCGCGCGGGTGGCCGAGGTCATCTCCGAGCGGATGCTCGCGCAGTCGGAGGCCGCCGTCGAGCGGTGGCAGTCCGGTGAGACGTTGTTCACCTTCCCGGCGGCGATCGAGTGGTACGGGGACGATCGGATGGCCGATCAATGCCCCGACAAGTACCTCAACGGCTGCTGGCAGTCGGCGTTGTTCACCGAGGCCGATTGCGACGCCCTGATGGTGACCGTCGCGTTCGCGAGGGACGAGGGCGCCGTCGAGCCGGACTGGACCCGGAGGGAGTTCCTGCACGACGTCGTCGGTTACGAGCCGACTCCACTGATCTACGGCGATGACGAGGCCGGATGGAGTTGGATCGACGACGTCCAGTGCCTGGACACGCCCGCGTGATGCCGCACGCGACGACCGGCGGATACCGCCCAGAGGGGCATCCGCCGGCCGCCGACTTGCGCGTGCGGAACCGGTCGATCAGCCCAGCGCGACCGCGATCTCGTTGGGGGTGTGGTCGAGCTCGACCGACGTCACGATCTCACCGGTCGTGAGGTCCACCGCGTGCACCGAGTTCGCGGCGGGTTCGGTGACGTACGCGATGTCGCCGTTCACCTTGATCGCCGGGTGCGCCTCCTGCCACTCGGCCGGCCCCTCCCAGGCGCCGATGACCGGGAACGACTCGGTGAGTTCGCCCGTCTCGGGGTCGAGCACGTGGATCCGCCCGTCCGCCGAGAGGATGTAGGCCAGGTCGCCAGGGCCGCGCGCGACGTCACGGAAGGTGTACTGCACCTCGTCGGGGAGGTCCACCACCTGGAACGTCTCCGCCGCGGTGTCGATGATCGCGACGGCGTTCAGCAGGTAGCCCTCGGCGTCGGGGTCGTTCTGGTAGTCCCCGACGACGAGCGGGCTGTCCTCCGAGGTCCACGCGCTGCCCATCCGACCGACCGGGTCGGGCGCCGCGAGCTTCACGTACTCGCCGTCCTTGAACAACAGCGCACCGTTCTCGCAACCGAACACGACGACCTCATCGGCCGCGGTTCCCTCGCCGTGGATGCCGGGGCACTCGGCGCTCGAGGCGACCTCGTCCCAGTGGTCGTCGTGCGCGTGCAGCGCGGCAGAGCCGGACCGCGATTCCTCGGTGCCGATCGTGGTCACCAGCGTGTGGTCCTCGAGCACGATCGACACGCCGTGGTGGGGCGAGTCGGCCTCGTAGGTCGTGACCTCGGGCATCTCGTCGTAGCCGTCGGCGAAGGCGTCGCTGTGGAGGATCGTGGTCGTGCCGGTGGCGTCGTCGAACAGCACCGTGTGCCCGTGATGGGTCACGACGTGCCCCGCGCCGGCCGCCTCGAACACGATGTCGGTCAGCGCGGGCTCCGCGGTGTCGAGCATCTGGAAGCCCTCGGAGGTGGTGACGGAGATGGTGCGGCCGTCGCCGAAGTCGTTCACGCGCGTGAACTCCTCGGACGGCAGCTCGGCGAGCACCTCGAGCGTCTCGCCGTCGAGCACGGCGACGCCGCCCTCGTAGGAGACGGCGACACGGCCCTCGGCCGTCGTCGCCGAGGCGCTCGGCTCGGCAGTCGGCTCGGATCCGCCGCCTGCCGGACTCGCGCACGCGGTCGCGACCAGCGCAGTGCCGGTCACGACGGCGGCCGCTGCGGCCAGTCGGATTCGTCGTTGCATGGTTTCCCTTTCCTTGGATCGCCTCCTCATGAGGCGGATGATCCGGTCACCGCGGATGCCGAGGCATCCGCTCACCGGGTGAGGCCCTGCGCGATGCGCTCGGTGTTGGCGCGCATCATGTCGAGATAGGTGTCGGCGCCCTCACCGGGGGCGGTGAGCGATTCGGTGAACAGCCCGACCACGTCGACGTCGATGCCGGCCTCGCTCGCGAGCACCTGCACCAGGCGGTCGGGCTGCGAGGACTCGGCGAAGATCGTCGGCACGCCGGCCGCCTCGATGGCGGACGCGAGGTCGCGCAGGTCGGCGGCGCTGGGGGCGGCGAGCGTGGTGCCGCCGGGGATCACCGCGCCGATCACCTCGAAGTCGAAGCGCTCGGCGAGGTATCCGAACACGTGGTGGTTCGTCACCAGCGCGCGACGTTCGGCAGGGATCGCGGCGAACGCGTCGATCATCTCGGCGTCGAGGGTCTCGAGGTCGGCGAGGTACGCGGCGGTCTGCGCCCGGACGGCCTCGGCATCGACCCCGGGAATCTCGACGAGTTCGGCCTCGAGCGCTTCGACCACGTCGACCACGCGTGCCGGATCGGTCCAGAAGTGCGGGTCGGCTGCCCCGGAGTCGTCGCCGTCGGCATAGTCGAGCACCTCGATGCGGTCGCCGGCGACGAAGGTCGGGACGCCGGCGTCGACCGCGCGGTCGACATGCTGCTGCACGCCCTCCTCGAGGCCGAGTCCGTTCGAGACGACGAGGTCGGCGCGCTCCATGAGCGCGGCATCCCTGGCGGAGATCTCGAACGAGTGCGGGTCGGCGTTCGGCTTCATGAGCGTCGTGACCTCGGCCTGGTCGCCGACCACCTGCTCGACGATGTCGCCGAGGATGTTGGTGGTGACGACGACCTGCGGGGTGTCGTCGGCGCCGCCGGCCGAGCACGCGGCCGAGACGGCGAGCACGGTTGCTGCGAGCGCGACGCCGCCGCCGAGCCTCGCCCGCTTCGTGCGAGTCATCGGCCCACCTCCGTGAAGAACACCGGAGCGGCCGGCGTCTCGAGCGTGCGGGCGACGCGGGCACCGTCGGCGTAGTCGATCTCGAGCACCACGCCCCCGGCGGCATCGTTGACGTAGGCGCGCTGGCCGTCGACGACGAGCGAGACGGATGCCGCGGAGGCATCCACCAGCGGCTCGGTCGCGGCGAGTTCGGCCCCGGTCTCGGCCGAGTACACGCGCACGCGGCCTTCCTGGTCGACGGCGACGACGTGCCCGTCGGCGTCGTCGACCGCGGTGACGCGGGCCAGCGGCGAGGTCGTCTCGACGAGCTGCCACCCGCGGTCGCGGGTGTCGAGCAGCCAGAAGCCGCGCGCGCCCGCGATCGCGGCCACCGTCGGCCGGGTCCTGCGTCCGTCGAACGCGGTGGCCCGGTCGTCGCCGGTGACCGGGCCGAACTCGGCCGGGTAGGGGATCGTCTCGAAGGACGGTTCGTCGCCGGTGTCCTCGGACCTCGCGAGCACCGCACCCGCTGCGCATCCGACGACGACGCCGACCGTCGTGGCGATCGTGCCCGCCGGGTCGGCGCAGTCGGCGGACGCGTCGGTCGGCACTCCGTCGGCCGTATGGAAGACGAGGCGGCCGCCGGCGAGGTCGCTCACGATCGCGCCGTCGCCGAGCGGCGCGACGATGCCGGTGTCGTCGTCACCGTCGAGGCGGAACCGCTCGACGATCTCACCGTCGGCGAGGGCGGCGTTGTCGAGGAGGACCGCCTCGCCCGAGCCCGCGAAGAAGACGCCGGTCGCCCCCGCGGTCGAGAGCGATCCGGTGGCGACCGTCGCTTCGCCCTCGCCCGGCAGCGTGCCGATCGTGCGAGGCTCGGCGAGGGAGTAGTGGAAGTGGTCGCCGTGGTCCCACGACCACCTTCCGCTGTCGAGGATCTCGAGGCCGTCGTCGGTCGTGACGAAGGCGTAGCGGCCGTCACTCGCGAGCGCGAGCGGCGCACCGATCGCATCGAGCTCGGCCGTGGAGTCGTCGAGCAGGTCGAGCAGCGCAGCCGCCCCGTCGTCGTCGACCGCCAACAGCGCGAGCTGCGGTTCGGCGACCTCCCGGGCGCCGTCGACCCGGCCGTGGTCGGCAGGGTCCGACTCCGCGGTCGGCCCGTCGGCTCGGGTGGAGTCGGTTGCGCACGCGGTGAGGTTGACGACGGCTACGGCGGCAACGAGGGCGATGAGTGGACGGAAGCGATGCATGAGGTCTTTCTCGGTGGGGCGGAGGAGCGCGGCGGACATCGAGGGGATCTGCGATACGGGGGTCAGGTGGCGTTCGTCGCGGCGGCCGGCGCTTCGACCGCCTCGGCCGGGTGCGGGGAGCGCCTCCGAACCGATCCGGTGAGGAGCGATCGGCCCGCCGACGATGCGACGGCGAGCAGGATGGCCGCGCCCGAGATCGAGGCGCCCGCGGCCGTGCCCAGATGCCAGGAGGCGAGCAGGCCGATCCCGACGGCCAGCACGCCGACGGCCGCGGCCAACGACATGGTCGCCGGGATGCGTGCGGTCCATGCTCGGGCCGCGACCGCCGGTGCGAGCAGGAGTCCCACGACGAGCAGCGTGCCCACGGCCTGGAACGACGCGACCACGGCGAGCGTCACGAGGCCGACGAGCGCGACCTGGGCGCGCTCGGGGTGCAGGCCCAGGGTCGTCGCGATCCGCGGGTCGAACGCGGCGGCGACGAACGAGCGGTGGAACCATGCCGCGGTGCCGATGGTCACGGCGACCGCGATCAGGAGCACGAGCAGGTCGGTGCCGTCGATGGCGAGGATGTCGCCGAAGAGCAGGGCCGTGGCATCCGTCGCGAAGCTCCGCGAGTGCGACACGATGATCACGCCGAGCGACAGCATCGCGACGAACAGCAGGCCGATGCTCGTGTCGTACGAGAGGCGACCGCGCCGCTGCAGGACGCCGATCGCGGTGCTCATCGCGACGGCGCTGACGGCGGCGCCGAGCAGCAGGGGAAGGCCGAGCACGGTGGCGAGCGCCACGCCGGGCAGCATCCCGTGCCCGATCGCCTCGCCGAGGAAGGCCATGCCGCGGATGACGACCCACGTGCCGACGACCCCGCAGATCACGGCGACGAGCGCGCCGCCGAGGAGGGCGCGCCCGAAGAACTCGGTGGTGAAGGGATCGGTCAACCAGGGCACGTCGAGCGAGCATAGCGAGAGTGAGAACCATTATCAATTTGGTAGGATGGGCCTGTGAACGGCTCCACCCCCGAACCCGCCCTGCTCGCGCGCTCCCTCTGCTTCGCCTATCGCGACGCCGACGCGGTCCACGACGTCGACCTCGAGGTCGGATTCGGCGAGATCGTCGCGATCGCCGGGCCGAACGGTTCGGGCAAGTCCACGCTCATCGAACTGCTCGCCGGAGTCCGCCGCCCCAGGCGCGGGAGCATCGAGCGCAACGGCTCGCTCGCCCTCGTCGTCCAACGGCCGATCGCACCGGACGCGCTTCCGGTGACGGTCGCCGACGTCGTGGCGATCGGCACCTGGTCGACGACCGACCGGATGCCCCGTGCGACGGTGCGCGACGCGATCGCCGAGGCCATCGAACGGGTGGGGATGTCGGACCACGCTGCCCGGCCGCTCACGGCGCTCTCGGGTGGGCAGCGGCAACGCACGTTCCTCGCGCAGGGCATCGTGGGCAGGCCCGGCATCCTGCTGCTCGACGAACCGGCCGCCGGACTCGATCGGGCGAGCGTCGAGCGCACTCGGCGGATCCTGGCGGAGGAGGCGGCCCGCGGTGCCGCCGTCGTGTGCGTCACCCACGACGAATGGGCGATCGCGGAGGCCGACCGCGTGGTCCGGATGGAGCACGGCTGCGTCGTCGCGCAAGACACCCGGTCGGCGGCCTGAGATCGCGCGAACCGCAGGAGGACCGGCTCGCCCGCAGTGCGACCCGAACGCACGTGCAAGACTCGCGGATGTCGCGACACAGACCTGTTGTGACGACCGCCATCGACGCCGCCGACGCCGGCGAGACCAGGGGAGCGCAGATGCCCGATGAGTCCGCCGAACCCGGCGCCTCGCCCGACGACCTCGCCTGGTTCACGCTCGTCGCGCGCGAGCACTCGACCGCGCTGGTCAGGTACTTCGCGCGCCGCGGTCCCAGGCAGGACGCCGAGGACCTCGCCGCCGACGTGTTCGCGACGGCGTGGCGCCGGCGCGACGACGTGCCGCGCGAGGCGGTCCTGCCGTGGCTCTACCGGACCGCCGGGTTCGTGCTCGCCAACCACCGCCGCAAGCTCGGCGACGTGCCCGTCGAGCACCTGCCCGATTCCGAGAGCGGGCGGGTCGCCGACGATCCCGAACTCAGCGCGCTGTTCGACGACGAGCTGCGCGGCGCGCTCGCGAGCGTCGGCGAACGCGACCGGCGCATCCTGCTGCTGCACGCGTGGGAGGGCCTGGACGGTGCCGAGCTCGCCACCGTCCTCGGCATCTCCCGGTCCGGGGCGGATGCCGCGCTCTCGCGAGCGCGCAAGCGCCTCCGCGAGGCGTGGGGCGAACGCCTGACGTTCTGATCGGATGCCCGCGGCCCGTGCTGTCGCTGCAAGATCGGCGGCGCCCGGCACACAGACGAGTTGACGCCGAAGGACGAGGACGGACGAGATGAACGACCAGCGCGAACCACAGGACCGGCCCGATGCGCAGCACGACCGGGACGCCGATCCCGTCGAGCGCCTGCGCGACGCCGACCCGGCCGCAGGACTCGAGGCAGCCGACGGATTCGCCGACCGGGTGATCGAGCGGGCCGAGCGCGATGACACCGGCGTCGAGTCGGACTCGGCCGGCGACGACCCGGCCGGCGCCGCACCGGCGGATGCCGGGGCATCCGCCCCGATCGCCGACCTCGCCGATGCCCGTGGACGTCGCCGTCGGCGCTGGATGCCCGTGGTCGCGGCGGCCGCCGTCGCGGTCGTCGTCGGCGCGCTCGGCTACGGCATCGGCGCGGCGACTGCAGGCCCACGGGTCGTCGACAGCGCCGCGCTCCCGCCCGTCGCGCTGGACGGCGCACCGGAGATCGCCGTCGCACCGAAGGGTTCGGCGTTCGACGCCCGGATGTCGGCGGAGTCGATGGCCGGGTTCTCGCCGTACGGCATGGGACGCAACACCTTCCGCGCGTCCGGCCTCTCGGAGGAGTCGGGCACGGCGGCGGCTTACGGGTACGACGCCCGCGTGGCGACGGCCGACACCGTAGGCGCGCTCGCCGCGCACCTCGGTGTCGACGGGACGCCGGAGGTGCAGAACGGCGCGTGGCTCGTCGGCCCGCAGGACGGGTCGGCACCGACGCTGTACGTCTCGCTCGACGGGTTGGCGAGCTTCTCGTTCAGCGACCCGGCGCTCAGTCCGTGGGCGTGCGGCGTCTCGGTCATGCCGGTCGTGCCCGAAGGCTCGGTCGGGGAGAGCGGAGCGGCCGAACCCGACGTCAGGTCGTGCGAGCCGCACGGCCCCGTCCCCGACGAGGCGACGGCGATCGACGCGCTGCGGACGCTCATCGCCGCCACCGGCCGCGACGCCGACGCATTCGAATACACGTCGGAGACCTACGACGGCGCGGTCTCGCGTTCCGCCCAGGCATGGCCGCTCGTCGATGGACAGCGCCTCGACCAGTCGTGGTACGTCGAGGTGGGCCCGGGCGGGCTGTTCAGCGCGTCTGGCGTGCTCGCCGAGCCGATTCCGCTCGGTGACTATCCCGTCGTGAGCGAGCAGGCCGCGTTCGAGCGGCTCTCGGATCCGCGGTTCGGGCCGTCGATCACCGCCATGCCGTTCGCCGCCCGTGAGTCCGTCGTGCTCGACGCGGTCGAGGCGCCCGCCGCCGACGGTGCGGCATCCGATGCGGTCGCACCCGACGCTCCCGAGGTCTGGACGCCCCCCACCGAGGCGCCCGCGCCCCCGGCCCCGGGCACGGCGGTCTCCTGGGCCGTGAACGACGTCGAGATCGTCGAGGCGGTGCTCGGCGTCGGCACGCACTGGCAGCCCGACGGGACGGTGCTGATCGTGCCGACCTACGTCTTCACCGACGCCGACGGCGGCACCTGGTCGGTCATCGCCGTCGCCGACGACCGGCTCGACTTCAGCGGGGAGTGATCGACCGGCGGGCGGCTGCTACTCGTCGCCCGCCGCGCCGCCCGACCAGACGGTCTCATCGCGCAGTCGGGGCTCGGTGCGGAACTCTGGCCGGAAGCCGGCCTTGTCGGCGTAGAACGCGCGGATCCGATCCATGTCGGCGACCACGTCGCCGGTGAGGTCGATCGTCGGGCCGAGCCCGGTCGTCATGGTCGTGCGGTCGACGAAGCCCAGGGTCACGGGCAGGCCGGCCTCCCGGGCGATGCGGTAGAACCCCGACTTCCAGTACTCGTTCGAGCCGCGGGTGCCGTCGGGGGTCACGACCAGCCCGAACACCTCGCCGTCCCGGATGCGGTCGACGACCTCGCCCACGACGCGGCCGGGGTCGCTCCGGTCGACCGGGATGCCGCCGAGCGCGCGCATGATCGGGCCGCGCCAGCCGGCGAACAGGCTCTTCTTGCCGAGCCAGCGCACGTCGATCCCGAGACGCCAGGCGATGCCGAGCATGAGCACGAAATCCCAGTTCGACGTGTGCGGTGCGCCGATCAGGATGGTCGGGCGGGTCGGCGCGGACTCGCCGGTGAGCGTCCACCGGCTGCAGGCCCAGTAGACGCGGGAGACGAGACCTCGAAGCATCCGGCAACCGTACGACACGCCGGATGCATCGACGCGCATACATCGGCCGGCCCAGGGCCGCGACGGCACACGCGGGCAACCGGTGCCGCTGCGGGTGGCCCCGGGCGCCACGCGCCCCTACACTGCGAACAGTGCGGGGGACTCGGGGGAGGGCGCTCGCGCGGGAGGGGGTCCCACATGCGCTCCGTCGTCGGATCATCGGCAGCAGTACTGGTCGCGCTCCTCGTCGGCGGCGTCGGATGGCAGCCGGCCTCGGCCGCCGAGCTGATGCCACATGCAGTCGGGATGCTCGCGGCCGACTCGACCGAGGAGACGCCGGTGACGCCCGACCGGCCGGAGTCGGGCCCGGCGGCGCCGGGACCGACGACGCCCGCGCCGTCGCCGGCTCCCGCGACGTCGGAGCCGACGCCGGACCCGGCGGCGCCGGACCCGGCGACGCCGGTTCCGACGACACACCCGCCGACGCCGATCCCGACGCCGCCCGGGTCGAGTGAGGCACCCCCATCGGAGACCGACTCCGGTTCCGACGCCGTTCCGTCCGAATCCCTGCTCGACTCGCCGATGGCACTCAGCAGCGCGACCCCGTTCCCGCCGGGTGCGCACCGCATCGGAGGGGTCGACCGCGTCGAGACCTCGGTCCTGATCTCCGAGCGCTTCCCACCTGGGGTCGGCACGGTCTACGTGGCGACGGCGGCGAAATTCCCGGACGCGCTGTCCGCATCGGCGGCGGCGGCTCGAGCCGGAGGCCCGGTCCTCCTCACCTGGCCCGATGCCGTCCCGGAATCGGTACTCGATGAGATCGTCCGCCTCGCGCCCGCTCGCATCGTCGTCGCGGGATCCGAGGCGTCGATCTCCGCCGCGGTCGTCGACCAGCTCACGGGACTCGCCGGAGCGGTCGTGCGCCTCGGCGGAGCGGACCGCTTCCTCACCTCGGAATTGATCGTGCAGGACGGATTCGAGACCGCGACGGAGGTGTTTCTCGCGACCGGCCAGAATTGGCCCGATGCCGTTGCGGCATCGGCTGCAGCCGGGTCCCGCGGCGTTCCGGTCCTCCTCGTCGACGGCCTCGCGACGGGGCTCCGCCCCGAGACCGTCCAGGCACTGCGAGCGCTCGGGGCCGGAACGGTTCGGATCGCCGGGAGCGTCGCGTCGGTGAGTGCGGGTATCGAGTGGCAGCTGATCGGGGAGGGATTCGCGGTGATGCGCCACGAAGGCGTCGACCGCTACCACACCGCCGTCGCGATCAACGAGGCCACCTTCGGTTCGCCGCCGCCATCCACCTTCCTCGCGACCGGTGAGAACTTCCCCGACGCGTTGACGGGTGCTGCGCTGGCAGGGGGGCTCGGCTCCCCGATGTTCCTCACGCGCACCGCGTGCGTTCCGGAGATCGTCAGGATCGCGATGAACGCCCTCGGATCCGGAAGTCGGGTGGTCCTCGGCAGCGCGGCTTCCGTCAGCGACGCCGCCGCGGCAGGGACCGCGTGCCCGCCGCCCTGGACGAAGCCGGCGGAGGGTCGGATCACGGACGGCTTCGGCCCGAGGCCCCCGATCTGCACGCCGGGAGGGTGCACGAACTCGTTCCACCGTGGAACCGACCTCGGAACCGGGTGCTGGGCCCCGATCTACGCGGCCACCAGCGGGCGCGTGATCACCGCGAGGGCCGTCGGCACGTACGGCAACTACATCCGCATCGATCACGGTCGGATCGACACGGCGTACGCCCATCTCGCCGATGGCGGGACCCTGGTGGCCGTCGGCCAGGACGTCGCGACCGGGCAGCAGATCGGGTGGTCGGGCGCCACCGGGGCAGCCACCGGATGCCACCTGCACTTCGAGGTCTGGGACGACGGGGTCCAGATCGATCCGGTGCCGTTCATGGCGGCCCAGGGGGTGCCGCTGGGCTGATGCAGAGGGATGTGCAAGGCTGACGGCATGCCGGAATCACCGGAGGTGCAGGCGCTCGCCGACGAACTCGGTGCACGGCTGGCAGGTCGCGCACTCGCCGGAGTCGACGTGCTCGAGTTCCGCACGACGAAGACCAGATCCCGCCCGCCCTCGTCGCTCGCCGGCCGGGCCGTTGCGCAGGTGACGCGCCACGGCAAACTGATCGACCTCGGGTTCGGCGACGCCGGCCACGTGGTCGTGTCGCTCGGACGGCACGGCTGGGCGAGGTGGGCGGGGGACGACGCCACCGCGACGACCGAGCCCGGCGGAGCCGGGGACGGCGCCGAAGCGAGTGAGCCGCCCGCGCTCGTGGAGCTCGCCTTCGACGGCGCGCCGCCGATCGAGTTGACGGATGCCGGAACCTGGGTGTCGCTCGGCCTGTTCGTCGTCGACGACCCGGTCGAGGTCCCGGCCGTGGCCAAGCTCGGCCCCGATCCGGCCGATCCCGGGTTCTCGCGCGACGCGTTCGACCGGGCCGTCACCGGCCGCCGCAAGCAGGTGAAGGCGGTGCTCCAAGAGCAGGAGTCGCTCGCGGGCATCGGCAACGCGTACTCCGACGAGATCCTGCACCGGGCGAGGGTGTCGCCGGTCGTGCATGCCGCGTCGCTCGACGCCGACGCCCTCGGGCGGCTGTACGACGCGACGACCGGCGTCGTGCGCGAGGCGATCGAGGCGCGCCGGGGCGTGCCGATCGCGGGGCTGAAGGCGGCCAAGGTCGCTGCGATGCGGGTGCACGGCCGTGCGGGCGAGGTGTGCCCGGTGTGCGGCGACGTGATCCGCGACTTCTCGTTCGCGAGCACGACGGCGCAGTACTGCCCCACCTGCCAGACCGGCGGCGAGCTCCTGCCGGTGAAGGGCGAGTAGGGCGCTACGCCGCGGGCTGCTCCCGAGCGCGCTCGGCGGCCGCCCCGGCGAGCAGTTCCGCCGTCAGCCGGTCGAGCGTCGCCAGGCCGTCGACCGACAGCACCGACTCGAGGTGGCCCTGCACCGAGGCGACGCCCGGACCTCGCAGGGCGTGCACCGCGCCGGTGTCGTCGGCCGCGATCTCGAGCCCGAGCTCCGGCGTCGTGGCACGGCCGCCGGACACGGCCGTGAACGTGTTGTAGAACCCGACGCGGGCGTCGTGCCCGAAGACGTCGACGCTGCGCTGCACCCCCTGTTGCGGTGCCGGCAGCGGTGCGAGGTCGAGGCCGGCGAGGCCCGCGAGGATCTGGTGGCTGAAGCAGACCGCGAGCAGCGGGCGTCCCGACCCCGCCCGCGTGACGATGAGCTCGCGCAACCGGGCGACCCGTGGATCGTCGATCGCCCGGGGGTCGCCGGGGCCTGGGCCGAAGACGACGAGGTCGGCATCGGCGTCGGGAGCGGCGTCCGCCCACCCGACGATGCGAGCGTCGATGCCGAGGTGGCGCAGTTGATGCGTCAGCATCGTCGTGAAGTCGTCGTGCGCGTCGACCACGAGCGCGGTCGCGCGCGGCGGTCGTGCCCCGCCCTGCGGGGTCCGCCAGAACGCGGCGAGCGACGCGTTCCGATCGGCCAGCAGCGGATGCGCGGACGCATCAGCAGCGTCGGATGCCTCGGGCTCGCCGGCCGGGGCATCCGCCCCGGCGGCCGCGGGAGCATCGGCGGCCGCACCGGCGCGAGGCAGCGCGCCGATCGCCGAGAGGATGCCCGCGGCCTTGGCATGCGTCTCGGCGACCTCGTCGGCGGGAGTCGAGTGGCGGACGAGCGTCGCGCCGACCGGAACCCGGACCCGCCCCGAATCGTCGACGTACGCGGTGCGGATCAGGATCGGGGCGTCGAGGTCGTACCCCGACGCGGTCGGTGTGAACCGCGCGAGCACGGCGCCGTAATAGCCGCGCGGGGTCGTCTCATGCCTGGCGATCACCGTGCACGCATTGCCCATGGGCGAGCCGGTCACGGTCGGTGCGAACATCGTGCGGCGCAGCACCTCACGCGGGTCGAGCGCGCTGCGGCCCTCGAGCAGGTACTCGGTGTGCGTGAGCCGCGACATCCGCTTCAGGAACGGACCACGGATGCGTCCGCCGTCCGGGCAGACCGCGCTCATCATCTTGAGCTCCTCGTCGACGACCATGACGAGCTCCTCGCGCTCCTTGACGTCGGCGAGGAAGCCGTCGAGCGCCGCAGCGTCGGGCGGCCCGTCGACGTGGCGGAACGTCCCGCTGATCGGGTTCATCGACACCACGCCGTCGATCGAGCTCACGTGCCGCTCGGGCGTCGCCCCCACCGCGGCGAGCCCGGGCGTGACGATCGCGAAGGTCCAGTACGCGCCGCGTTCGTGCTCGAGCAGTGCACGGAGCCAGGCGAGCGCGGCGGCGCCGGGAGCGGCATCCGTCGATGCGGTGAACTCGCGGCGGATCACGAAGTTCGCGCCCTCGCCGCGCCCGATCTCGTCGTCGATCACGCCGCGCACGATCGCGGCGTAGTCGTCGTCGGAGACGTCGACGCCGAGACCGGCCACGGCGGGGGAGCGCGCGGGCAGCGCATCGACGGCGGCGTCGAGATCGACCCGCTCGCTCGCACGGACCACGAGGCAGCGCAGCGGCGCCCCGTCGTCGAGCGCGTCGAAACCCCGCTCGCGGACCTGCCGGAACGGCACGAGGGCGAGGACCTCCGCGCCGTCGAGCGGGATGTCGGCGAGCCGGTCGACGTCGACGACGTCGCCCGCGAGCACATCCACGAACGGATCGCGTTCGCGC
This sequence comes from Agromyces sp. LHK192, assembly GCF_004006235.1. Lineage (NCBI taxonomy): Bacteria > Bacillati > Actinomycetota > Actinomycetes > Micrococcales > Microbacteriaceae > Agromyces > Agromyces sp. LHK192. The sequence continues at coordinate 2,712,098 of NZ_CP034753.1, read as the reverse complement.
CGGATCAGGGCGTAGGCGGATGCCCCGCCGTCGAGCACGTGCGTCAGCAGCGGGTGCGCCGGGCGCGGAACCGAGGTGCCGGCGCGGGCGCCGGGGGAGTGCGTGGTCATGTCGTCTCCGGGGTCGGACCCTCGGGAGTCGCCGCTGAGACGAGACGACCGCCCTCGGGCGGTCGTCGAGCGTCGAGTCGCTGCGGTCCGCCTAGGAGGCGGGCCACCAGGAACGGGTCGACGCGGTCTGCATGCACGGCAGCGTAACCCATGCGACCCGCACGCGGTCAAGTCGCTAGCATGGGGTCGCCCGGCTGACGGGCCGTCGGCCCCGCCGGCGACGATCGCCCGCGGGGGAGGGCCGACGAGGAGATCCGATGAGCGTTGCCCCGCCGACCGAACTCCCGCTCGCCATCGATCGGGAGCCCGCGCCGCACCCCGGTTCGGCGACCGAACTCCCGCTCGCCGAAGGGTTGCCTGCGCCGCACCCGCGTTCGGAACCGCCGGCGCTGCACGAACCCCGCGAGGTCGACCGGGCGGCGTTCACCTGGCGGATCGTCATCGTCGCCACGCTCGTCGCCGGACTCGCGAGCGGCGGCCACGGTCTGCACCTCTTCACCGCCCAGGTCGGCGTGATCGCGATCGGCTACTTCGCCGCTGCGATGTACCTCGCCGTCGCGCGGGGCGATGCCGGCGCACCCGCTCCCCGCCTGCGTGGCGCGGTGGTGTTCTGGCTGCTGACCGCGATGCTCGTCGGCCACCTCGTCGAGGGGCACGGCGACCACCTGCCGATGGGCCTGCTCGACGCCGCGACGCCAGCGGAACTGCTCGCGAACCGGTCGGTGTTCCTGCTGCAGTACGTCGCGCCGGTGCTCGTGCTGCTCGACCTGGTGCTCTTCCGGCCCCACGGCGTGGCCCGCTTCCGCGACATCCCGCTGTGGCTCGTGCTCCCTGCCGGGTCCGTCGCCGTCACCGTGGCTCGCGCCGAACTGCTGCCCGGTGCGCCGGACCCGTACCCGTACGCGATCCTCGACCCGGCCGGGGTCGGCTACGGCACGGTCCTGGTGCAGGTGCTCCTGCTCGGCGTGTGCGCAGCCGCGCTCGCCGCGGCCGTCATCGGCCTCGACCGGCTGCTCGGTCGGATGCCCGACCGCCGGCTCGACCGCACGACGCGGCCCGCGGAAGCCGGCTGAGCGGAGGCCGCAGCCCTCCCGCCGGGAATCGGGGCGGATGTCGCCGCGCGGGTGCAGGATGGAGGCGTGCCCGAACTGCCTGAGGTCGAGGCGCTCGTCCGCTTCCTGCGCGAGCGAGCGGTCGGCCATGCCGTGGCATCCGCCCGGCTGGCGTCGATCTCGGCGCTGAAGACGTTCGACCCGCCCCTGCACGCGATCGAGGGTGCCACGATCATCGAGGCGAACCGGCACGGCAAGTTCGTCGACCTGTCGACCGGCGAGGCGCACCTGGTGTTCCACCTCGCGCGCGCCGGCTGGCTGCGCTGGTACGACGAGGTGCCGAAGACGCCGGTGAAGCCCGCGAAGTCGCCGCTCGCACTGCGGGTGCGTCTCGACGACGGTTCCGGGTTCGACCTCACCGAGGCCGGCACGAAGAAGTCGCTCGCGGTCTACGTCGTCCGCGACCCCGCGGAGATCCCGGGGATCGCCCGGCTCGGACCCGACCCGACTGCGCCCGGGTTCGGCGAGTCCGACTTCGCGGCGGTGCTCGCCGGTCGCCGCACGCGCATCAAGGGCGTGCTGCGCGACCAGTCGGTGTTCGCCGGCATCGGCAACGCGTACTCCGACGAGATCCTGCACGCCGCGCGCATGTCGCCGTACGCGCTCGCCGCGAACCTCTCGGGCGATGACGTCGCGCGGCTGTACCGGGCCATGCGCGACACGCTCGCCGAGGCCGTCGACGAGGCATCCGGTCGCCCACCGGCTGAGCTGAAGGATGCCAAGCGGCGCGGCATGCTGGTGCACGGACGCACCGGTCAACCGTGCCCGGTGTGCGGCGACGGCGTGCGCCAGGTCGAGTTCACCGACTCGACGTTCCAGTACTGCCCCACCTGCCAGACCGGCGGCAAGGTGCTCGCCGATCGCGTGCTGTCGCGGCTGGTCAAGTGAGCGACGGCGTACCCGCCGACCCGTTGGTCGCGCGCCTTCGCGCCGCGGGATGCGTGTTCGCGGAGGAGGAGGCGCAGCTGCTGCGCGAAGCGGCACCGGATGCCTCCTCGCTCGAGGCGCTCGTCGCCCGCAGGGTCGCGGGCGAACCGCTCGAGCCCCTGCTCGGCTGGGTGGCCTTCGCCGGTCTCCGGCTGGAGGTGGCGCCCGGGGTGTTCGTGCCGCGGCGTCGATCCGAGGCGCTGGCGGCCGAGGCGGTCCGGCTCGCCGCGCGGATGCATCCGGCCCCGGTCGTCGTCGACCTGTGCTGCGGGATCGGCGCGATCGGCGCGGCCGTCGCCGCGTCGGCCCCGGTCGCCCGGCTCGTCGGGGCGGATGTCGACCCGGTCGCGGTCGCGGTCGCCGACCGGAACCTCGCGCGGTTCGGCGGGCGGGCTGCGGCGGGCGACCTCTACGAGGCGTTGCCGGCGGACCTGGTCGGCACCGTCGGCGTGCTCGTGGTGAACGCGCCGTACGTGCCGACTGCGGAGGTCGCCCTGATGCCCCGCGAGGCCAGGGAGTACGAGCCGATGCACACCCTCGACGGCGGTGCGGACGGGCTCGACCTGCATCGTCGGGTCGCGGCCGACGCCCTCCGCTGGCTCCGCCCCGGCGGGCACTTGCTCATCGAGACGAGCGCGGCACAGGCGGAGTCGACCGCGAAGATCGTGCGCGACGGCGGGATGGACGCGCGGATCGGCGCCGACGACGACCTCGGCGGCACGTACGTCGTGGGCAGGCGACCGGTCGGCTAACCGCCGCCTCGGCGATGCGGATGCGTTCGCGCACGCGGTCGTGCGTGCCGGCGCGGGCTCGTGCGGGCCGGGCGGTTCCGCGTTCGGACCGCGACGAGGGCGCATGCGACGACGGTCACGCCGCCGAGCACGGTCGGCCAGCCGAGCGGCTCGCGCAGGAGGAGCGCGGCCCACGCGATGGTCATGACGGGCTGGGCGAGCTGCACCTGGCTCACCTGGGCGAGCGGGCCGATCGCGAGTCCCCGGTACCAGGCGACGAAACCGAGGAACATGCTGACCACGCCGAGGTAGGCGAACGCCAGCCATTCGACCATCGTGCCGGACGGCAGGTGCTCGAGCGCCGCGATCGCCGTCAGCGCGAGCATCACGGGTGCTGCGACGACGAGCGCCCACGAGATGGTCTGCCAGGAACCGAGTTCGCGCGCCAGGAGCCCGCCCTCGGCGTAGGCGATCGCGCAGACGACGACGGCGGCGAAGAGCAGGGCGTCGGCGGCGAACATCGCGCCGGCATCGTCCGTCGTCGTCCCGCCTGCGGAGCTGTGCTGCACGGTCGCGAACACGACGGCGGCGACGGCACCGGCGATCGCCGCCGCCCAGAACGCTCGGCCGGGTCGCTCGCCCGTTCGGAGCACGGACACCACTGCGGTGGTCGCGGGCAGCAGGGCGATCACGACCGCGGCGTGCCCGGCGGGCGCCTGCGTCAGCGCGAAGGAGGTCAGCAGCGGGAATCCGGCGACCGCGCCGCCCGCGACGACCGCGACTCGGAGCCACTGCCGGCCGCGGGGGCGGCGTTGGCGGGTCAGGGCGAGCGCCGTGGCGCCGAGCAGGGCGGCGATCACGGCGCGGCCGCCGCCGACGAACATCGGCGACAGGCGGTCGGACTCCACGGCGATCCGGGTCATCGGGATGGTGAGGGAGAACGCGAGGACGCCGAGGAGACCCCATGCGAGGCCGACACCGGTCGTATCGGCGCGAGGCCCGCGGGGGCGAGCTGGTTCCAGGCGCTCGGAGGAAAGCGGAGGGGGAATTGGGGCGATAGCGCTACTCTGATCCTTCATGAATCACGGTAGCAGTGATCGGGTCGCCGACGACCTCCGCACTTGGATCGCCGCAGCGGCGCCCGGCGCGCGACTGCCGTCGACGCGCGAGCTGACCGTTCGTCATGCGGTGAGCCCGGTGACCGTGCAGCGCGCGCTGCGCGCGCTCAGCGCCGAGGGACTCGTCGAGACCCGGCCGGGCGTCGGTGCCTTCGTCCGCGCGCCACGCACCGTTCGCGCCCACGACTACTCCTGGCAGACGGCCGCGCTGGGCGCCGCAGGCCCGGCGCGCTCGGCCGCGTCCGCCGCGCTCCGCACGCCGTCCGCCGAGCTGATCTCGCTGCATTCGGGATACCCGGACCGCGAACTCCTGCCGGAGCGGGCGGTGCGGGCGGCGCTCGCCCGAGCGGCCAGGGGCGATGCGGCGCTCGTGCGCACGCCGTCGGCCGGCCTGCTCGAGCTGCGCACCTGGTTCGCCGCGGAACTCGCCGAGCAGACGCCGGCGCGGTACACGGCGCCGTCGGCGCGCGACGTGATCGTGCTGCCGGGCAGCCAGCTCGGTCTCGGCGCCGCGTTCCGCAGCATCGCGGGTCCGGGCGGGTCGCTGCTCGTCGAATCGCCGACGTACTGGGGTGCGATCCTCGCCGCCGCGCAGGTCGGCGTCTCGCTCGTGCCGGTGCCGACCGGCCCCGCCGGACCCGACCTCGTCGCCCTCGACCGCGCCTTCACCGAGACCGGCGCGCGCGGCTTCTACGCGCAGCCGACGTATGCGAACCCCACCGGCGCGCAGTGGAGCCAGGCGCACGGGGAGGCCGTGCTCGACCTCGTCCGGGCCCACGGCGCCTTCCTCGTCGAGGACGACTGGGCGCACGACTTCGGCATCACCACGCACGCCGCACCGCTCGCCGCCCGCGACGACGGCGGGCACGTCGTCTACCTGCGATCGTTGACCAAGAGCGTGTCTCCCGCGATCCGCGTCGCCGCGCTCGTGGCACGCGGGCCGGTGCACGAGCGGCTCCTCGCCGACCTGGAGGCGCAGTCGATGTACGTCAGCGGCGCGCTCCAGGCCGCCGCGCTCGACGTCGTCACCCAGCCCGCCTGGCAGTCCCACCTGCGTGGCCTCGCCCGCCGACTCCGCGCACGACGCGACCTCCTCGTCGACGCCGTCACCGCGCACCTGCCCGGGGCGACGATCGAGGCCGTCCCTCCGGGCGGGCTCAACCTCTGGGTGCGCCTGCCCGACGGCACTGACCTCGCGCGCCTGATCCGCGACGCCGAGGCCCGCGGCGTCGTCGTCGCCTCGGGCGACGACTGGTTCCCCGCCGAGCCCACCGGTCGCTACCTCCGTCTCAACTTCGCAGGCCCCGACCCGGGCGCGTTCGGCCGGGCGGCCGAGCTGCTGGCGGAGGCGATGGGGGAGCAGGGATGACTCGAGGGCGACACGCCGCCCTCGCCGTCCGGAGCGCCGTCATCGCCGTCCGGATGCCTCGGCCTCGAGAAGTGCCGAGACCTCGGCATCCGTGACCTGTCGGAAGTCGACGTAGTGCTGCCCGACCGCCATGAACTGCGGCGGCACCCGGACGCAGACCACGTCGTCGGCGTCGCGCCGGAGCGCGGTGAGCACCTCGCCCGGTCCCACGGGAACCGCGAGGACGACCCGGGCAGCCCCGAGCTCGCGGGCGATCCGGCAGGCCGCCCGCGCCGTCGCCCCCGTCGCGACCCCGTCGTCGACGATGATCGCGGTTCGCCCGGCGAGGTCGGCACGAGGCATCAGGTCGCGGAACCTCGCCACCCTGTTCGCGACCTCGGCGCGCTCTCGGACCTCGACCCGATCGACCACGTCGTCCGAGGCGAGTCGGCGGACGTCGGCGTTCCACACCACGGTGCCGCCCTCGCCGACCGCGCCCATCGCGACCTCGGGCGATGACGGCAGGCCGAGCTTGCGGACGACGAGCACGTCCCACCGGACGCCGAGGATGCGCGCGACCTCGACCGCGACCGGAACGCCGCCGCGCGGCAGTGCGAGCACCACTGGGTCGTCCGCCGGCAGGGCGTCGGAAGGCGCGACCGATGTTCCGGCGGGCGGGCCCGGCGTCCGGTGCTTGCGCAGGGCGTCGCCCAATCGGCGGCCGGCATCGTGCCGGTCCGCGAACCGCTCCATGCCCGTCATCAGACTCCGCGGAGCCCCGTCCGTCAACCCCCTGTCGGAGCGCGACGAGAAGAGGTATCGTCCCTGTACACGGGAATCGGAACGTGGGATCCCGATCCGCACGTACGGGGGTGCGAGCGGTCGCATGGGACCACGGCAGTCGGTCGGGGGGCCGGCTCGGCGGGCGATGCAGGGGGCATCGCCCGCCCTTCCCCGTGCCCGCGGTGGATTTCGACCACACGAGTCGAGGAACTATCGCCTACACTGGGTGAACCCCTCCCCCTGAACGGGGGAACCCGTTCAGACCGGGACCGGCGAGCCCCCCAAGCTTCAGCTTCGCCGGTCGGCTTGGAGTGTCCCCTTGGGTCGTCATAGCATCGCGGCTTCACCGAAGAAGCCGACGAAGTCGCCGTCGCGCGCCTTCATCATGTCCATCGTCGGCGGCGCAGCCGTCGTCGGCCTCGTGGCATCCGGCGTCTTCGTCTGGGTGACCGGGATCGCCGACCCGCTGTTCGCCTCGGCCGCCGACGAGTCCGGGTGCGAGACGAAGCAGGAACTGCTCGTCGTCGCCGACACCTCGATCGCGCCCGTCCTCGAGGACGTCGCCGCGTCCTTCGACGCGGCCGAAGACCACTGCGTGCACACCGAGATCCAGACGCAGGACTCCGCCGACACCGCCGCGGTCGTGGCGAGCGGGGGACTCGACGCCGACGCCTGGGTCCCGGACTCGACGGTATGGGTCGACCGGGTCGCGGCCACCGCATCCTCGCTCGGCCAGGCCGCTCCCGAGCTCGAGGCCCGCGAGTCCGTCGCGAGTTCCCCGATCGTCTTCGCCGTGCCCAGCGCCCGAGCCGAGGAGATCGTCGCGACCGAACCCGTCACCTGGGGCCGCGTGCTCAGCGGCAAGCTGCCCACGCTGCTGCCCGACCCCGAGGCATCGGCTGCGAGCCTCGCCGGGCTCCTCGCGCTGCGCGCGCACGCCCCCGCCGGCGACACGCGGGCGTTCCCTGGCGCCATGATCGCCCTCGGCAAGGCGATCCCCGCTTCGGCGAGTGCCGCCTTCGGCTCACTGCCGGCCGCTGAGCAGCCGAGCGTCGCCGTCACGAGCGAGGTGCAGCTCGCGTCCTACAACCAGGGGGAGCCGACCGAATCGCTCGTCGCCGCGTACCCGGCCGACGGCACGGTCTCGCTCGACTACCCGTTCCTCGTGCTGCCGCGCGGCACCGAGGGGTCGGACGCATCCACCGCGCCGACGGCCACGCCCGCGCCGGCGTCGCGCGCGGAACTCGTGGACCGCTTCGAGCAGGCCGTGCGCGACGCGACCGACGAACTGCTCGCGGTCGGGCTCCGCGCCCCCGATGGGAGCGGCGAGGTGGAGATCGCCGGCCTGAGCGCGACCGCGCCGGCCCCCGCGGCGACCCTCGACAACGCGGCCCAGATCGAGATTCTCCGCGCATGGGGCGTGCTGACGCTCCGTTCGCGCATGCTGGCCGTCATCGACGTCTCCGGTTCGATGGAGGAGCCCGCGGCGAACGGCCTCCGCCGGATCGACGTCTTCCAGCAGGCCGCGATCGGCGCCATGTCGAAGTTCTCCGGTGAGGTCGAGCTCGGCGTGTGGGTCTTCTCCACGGCGCGCAACGGCGACCTCGACTACGAGGACCTCGCGCCGATCGCCCCGCTCGCCGACGCCGCGCACACGCAGCAGATCCACGGCATCATCGGCTCATTGCCCCAGCGACTCGGCGGCGCGACGGGACTCTACGACACGACGCTCGCTGCGGTGCAGCGCGTGCGTGAGAGCTACGACCCCGACAAGGTCAACTCCGTCCTGCTCATCACCGACGGCAAGAACGAAGACGAGAACGGCATCTCGCTCGACCAGTTGATCGCCGAACTGCAGAAGAACGCCGATCCGGCCAAGCCGGTGCCGGTCATCATGATCGGGTTCGGTCCGGACACCGACCTCGCGGCCATGCAGCAGATCGCGGCGACCACGGGCGGTGCCGCCTACTCGGCCGCGAAGCCCGAGGACCTCGGCCTGGTGCTGGTCGACGCACTCACGCAGCGCACCTGCCGCCCGAACTGCGGGTAGTCAGGCAGCACGACGCGAACGGCCCTGCGCACCTGGAGGTGCGCAGGGCCGTTGCTCGTCCGGTACCGGGCGCGGGGTGCTCGCCGGTGCGCGGCTGCACGCGGCCGGCTCGGCGGTCGCGCTTCGCCGGTCAATGCCCGATCGGCGCGCCCTCCGCCATGTCGGCGGGCTTGCGCACGAACAACGCACCCACGATCGCACCGATCGAGAGGATCGCCCCGACGAGGAAGGCCCCGCGGATGCCGGCCGCCTGCGCGGCGATCTCCCCGGCGCCGGCCGTGGACGCCGCGGCCTCGCGCACCGCCAGCACCGAGATGAACAGTGCGGTGCCGACTGCCCCCGCCACCTGCTGCAGCGTGCCGAGGATCGCGGAGCCGTGCGAGTAGAAGCGCGGTTCCACCGAGCCCAGCGCCGACGTGAACAGCGGCGTGAACATGAACGCGAGCGCGATCGACATCACGACGTGCGCCGCCAGCACGAACCACACCGACGTCGTCTCGCCGACGGTCGTGAGCCACCAGAGCACCCCGCTCAGGACGATGCTCGCCGGCACGAGCAGCGGCGTCGGCCCGAATCGGTCGAACAGTCGCCCGACGGTCGGCCCGAGCAGGCCCATCACGAGGCCGCCGGGCAGCAGCAGGAGGCCCGTGGCCAACGGATCGAGCAGCAGGACGCGCTGGAGGTAGAACGGCAGCACGATCAGGGTTCCGAACAGCGTCGCCATGAGCACGACCATCATGCCGATCGAGATGGTGAAGTTCCGCGACGTGAAGGTGCGCAGGTCGAGCAGTGCGCGGTCCTCGCGCTGGAGCAGCAGCTGCCGGCCGACGAAGCAGGCGATGCCGACCACGCCGACGCCCACGGCGACCCACACGGCCCACGCGGGCGTCGCGCCGCCGGAGTCGCCGCCGGATTCACCGCCGAGCAGGCTGAGGCCGTAGACCAGCCCGCCGAAGCCGAATGCCGAGAGCACGACCGACAGCAGGTCGATCCGGAGCTTGCGCGGCTCGTTCACGGTCTCGACCTTGCGCGCACCGATCACGAGCATGACGAGCGCGATGGGCAGCACGATCCAGAACAGGTAGCGCCAACTCAGCGTCTCGAGCACCAGCCCGGAGATCGTCGGTCCGACCGCCGGCGCGACCGACATCACGATGGAGACGCGACCCATGAACCGACCGCGGTCGGACGGTGCCACGACGGTCATGAGCGTCGTCATGAGCAACGGCATCATGATCGCGGTGCCGCTCGCCTGCACGACGCGCGCGGTCAGCAGCACCTCGAACCCCGGCGCCAGGGCGGCGAGCAGCGTGCCGGCCGAGAAGAGGGTCATCGCGGTCACGAACAGCGGCTTGGTCGGGAACCGCTGGATCAGGAACCCGGTGATCGGGATCACGACGGCCATGGTGAGCATGAACGCGGTCGTGAGCCACTGTGCGGCGGTGACCGTGATGCCGAGGTCGTCGACGAGGTGCGGCACCGCGACGCCCATGATCGTCTCGTTGAGGAAGACGACGAACGTCGCCGCGAGCAGCAGCCAGATCACCCTGGTGTTGCTCGCGCCGTGGGCGGGTTGGTGGGCGCGGACGGCCGCGTCCTCGACGACCGCGTTCGAGGCGGTGTCGGGTGAGGTTTCGGCGAGACGTTCAGTCACGTGATCGGATCCCATCGGTCACGGCGGACAGCGGATGCTGACGGGCCGGCGTCGGCGGCGTCAGGTGTTTGGCGGTGCGGATTCTTGTCGGTAGTGCGGATGCTCGTCGGATGACGACCGTCGGGCCGGTGCGGACGGATCGCTCCCGGCCCTACCGTCCGCCAACTCAGGTCCGTGGTGCGGCTATTCCCGATTGCTGCGAACCATAGCGTTGCATCGAATCCGGCCCTCGAGCCCGTTCGACCTCAGGTGCGGGGCTGGCCCGCGCTCACGGGGCGGGGGCGGGACCGTCGGTCGGCTCGGCCTCGGGCAGCCAGCCCTCGAGAAGTTCCTCCTCGGGCGCCACGTCGGCGGACTCGAGGTCGCGCGGTTCGTCGCGGTCGGCGGGGTGGCTGGTGTCGCTCATGCCTCCACGCTATCCCCGACGGCCGACATCCGGAACCTCGCGCGCGGCACCTGCACGCGATCGGACCGGATTCGCGGCGATGAAGCCTACGTCGGTCGCCGATCAATACACGTCGCGGACGTAGCGTTTCTCGGCGACCATCGTCTTGCGGTACGCGAGCGCCGAGTCCTCCGACATCTTGCCGTGCGCGCGGAGGATGTGGAGGAGCGTGTCGTCGACGTCCTTCGCCATGCGGGTCGCGTCGCCGCACACGTAGAAGTGCGCGCCGTCGGCGAGCCAGCGCCAGAGTTCGGCGCCGTGCTCGCGCATCCGGTCCTGGACGTACACCTTCTGCCGCTGGTCCCGCGAGAACGCGAGGTCCAGGCGCGTGAGGAATCCGTCGGAGAACATCTCCTCCAGCTCCTCCCGGTAGTAGAAGTCCGTCGCGCCGTGCTGCTCGCCGAAGAACAGCCAGTTGCGTCCGGTGTGCCCGTCCGCGCGGCGATCGTGCAGGAACGCCCGGAACGGCGCGACACCGGTGCCCGGTCCGACCATGATCATGGGGGCGTCCGGGTTGCGCGGCGGTCGGAACGACGCCGAGCGCTGGAGGTAGATCGGCACCGTGCGGTCGGCGCACCGGTCGGCCAGGAAGGTCGAGCAGACGCCGCCGCGCTCGAGGCCGCCGTCGTTCCCGTAGCGCACGACCGACACGGTGAGCTGCACCTCGTCGGGATCCGTCTTCGGGCTCGACGAGATCGAGTACTGCCGCGGCTGGAGGCGCTTGAGCACGCCGGCCCACTCGTCGGCGGTCGCTCGGGCTGGGAACTCGCGCAGGAAGTCGACGGCCTGCCTGCCCCACATGAACTGCTCGAGCTCGGTCTTGTGGCGGGCGAGCCGGGAGAGCCTCGGGTCGGGGTTGCGTGCCGCGACGAAGCGCAGCAGGTCGCCCGTGACGCGGGCGATGTCGAAGTGCGTGTGCAGCGCTTCGCCGAGCGTGGTGTCCTCGCCGTCGACGTCGATGATGGTGCCGGCGCCGAGGCCGGTCACTCCGAGCCACTCGGCCACCAGGCCGCCGCTGTTGGCGCCCATGACCCCGAGGGCGTCGCCGGCCTCGTAGACGGCGCCCGAACCCGAGAGGTCGAACCCGAACCGGCGCACCTCCTTGTTCGATCCGGGCAGGCTCAGCACGGTGTTGGTGGTGAGGGCGGCGCGCACCGGGGCGTCGCGGGTGAAGACCTTCCGGGGGGCCAGCAGCGTCACGGTGCCGCCGTCGCCCGCGATCGTGAACACCTCGGGTCGCGTCAGGGTCGTGGCGGGCGAGGCGCTCGGCGCGGCGGCGGCCGCGACGGGTGTCGCCGCGCCGGGCACGTCACCGGCGAGCACCTCGACCACCCGTTCGAGCCATTCGGCCGCAGGGCCCTCGTCGTCGGGTTCGCAGTCGACGCGGGGCAGGAGCGCGACGCCGCCGAGCTGGCTGAGGCGCGCGTCGAGGTTGCGGCCGTGGCCGCAGAAGTCGTCGTAGTTCGAGTCGCCCATCGCGAGCACGGCGTGGCGCACTCCGTCGAACCGGGGAGCGTCGTCGGCGCTGAGCGCCTCCCACAGCGCGGCGCCGTTGTCGGGCGGACCGCCGTCGCCGAACGTCGAGGTCACGACGAGCAGGCGCGAGACACCGGCGAGCTCGGATGCGGCGATCTGGTCCATGTCGACCAGTCGGGCGCGGATGCCTCGGCCCTCGAGCGCCCTCACGCACGACTTCGCGAACTCCTCGGCGCTGCCGGTCTGCGAGGCCCAGAGGACGGTGACCGCTTCGGCCGACGCCGTGTCGGCGGATGCCCCGGCGGTCGGTTCCGTGGCCGGGCGTCCTGAGGGCACGTCGACCCGGGAGAACGCCCCCGCGAGCAGCCCGTCGAACCAGGCGCGGACCTCGTCGGAGAGGGGTGCGGTCGGCGGCAGCACGGGAACGCCGGTGGTCGTGGCCGGTGCAGCCGCGAGCGCCGACATGAAGCCCGCGAGGAAGATCCGCTCGGACGCGGACGGCGTGGGCGCAGGTGCCTCGTCGAGGCCTGCGAGCTCCATCACCGATCGCACGGCCGACGCATCGGGGGCCGCGAGCGCGGCCCGGGCATCCGAGGCATCCGGCAGCATGCCCGAAGCGCCCGGCACGAACGCGGCGAGTCCGGTCGGCGCGGCGGCGGAGCTCGCCGGGCCGATCCGCCGCATCGACACGGCCGCGTACTTGAACTCGGGCTGGAGCGACGCGGGGTCGACGGCGTCGCTCGTGAGCGCGTTCACGGTCAGGTACTCGCCGTGCTCGTCGTTCCAGTGGAACGGGGCGAAGAGGCATCCGGGTCGCACGCGGTCGGTGACGACGGCGGGCAGCACGACGCGCCCTCGCCGAGACGCGACCTCGAGCTGGTCGCCGTCGGCGATGCCGTGGGCGGCGGCATCCTGCGGGTGGAGTTCGATGAACGGCGACGGGTTCAGCTTGTTGAGCTTCGCGACGCGGCCCGTCTTGGTCATGGTGTGCCACTGGTGCTGCAGGCGGCCGGTGTTGAGCACCCAGGGGAAGTCGTCGTCGGGCAGTTCGGCGGGGTCGAGGTGCGGTCGGGCGAAGAACTGGGCCCTGCGGGTCGGCGTCGCGAACGCGAGCCGCGGCCGGGCCCCGTCGGCGTCGACGTGCAGCGACTGGCTGACGCCGTCGTTGAGATACCGGATCGGATGCCGCGTCGCCGCGTCGTCGGGCGGGCACGGCCACTGCAGCGGCGTCCGGCGGAGACGGTCGTACGAGGCGCCGCGCAGATCCCAACCGGTCTTCGGGTTCCAGAATCCGCGGATCTCGTCGAAGACCTCCTCGCTCGACGCGAAGTCGAAGCCCTCGCCGTAGCCGAGCGCCCGGGCGACCTGGCAGATCGTGAGCCAGTCGGGTTGCGCGTCGCCGGGCGGGTCGATCGCGCGCTGCACGAGCGTGAGCGTGCGCTCGGAGTTCACCATGACGCCGTCGGACTCGACCCACATCGCCGCCGGCAGCAGGATGTCGGCGTACGCGTTCGTCGCCGTCTCGGCGAACACGTCCTGCACGATCACGAGCTCGGCCTGCTCGAGTCCCTCGATCACCGTCTTGCGGTTCGCGACCGAGGCGACCGGATTGGTGCAGATGATCCAGGCGGCCTTGATCGTGCCCTCGGCCATCCGGCGGTACAGGTCGATCGTGCCGCCTCCCGCTTCGGCGCGGATGGTGCCCGGCTCGAGCCCCCACCGTTCCTCGGTGAATGCGCGGTCGCCGGCGTCGAAGACGGCGCGCTGACCGGGCAGCCCCGGACCCATGTAACCCATCTCCCGGCCGCCCATCGCGTTGGGCTGCCCGGTGAGCGAGAACGGTCCGCTGCCGGGGCGGCAGATCGCGCCGGTCGCGAGGTGGAGGTTGCAGATCGCGTTGGTGTTCCACGTGCCGTGCGTCGACTGGTTGAGCCCCATCGTCCAGAGGGTCATCCACTCGCCGGACGCGGCGATCATCCGCGCAGCGGTGCGGAGGTCGTCCTCTGCGAGCCCGGTGACCTCGGCGACCGCGGTCGGCCGGTAGTCGGCGAGGAACGCGGGCATCGCATCCCACCCGTCGGTGTGCTCGGCGATGAACGACTCGTCGACGGCGCCGTCCTCGACCAGCAGGTGCAGGAGCCCGTTGAGCAGTGCCAGGTCGGTACCCGGCCGGATCTGGAGGAAGAGGTCGGCGCGATCGGCGGTCGGGGTGCGCCGCGGGTCGACGACGATGAGCTTCGCGCCCTGCTTCAGGCGCTCCGCCATGCGCAGGAAGAGGATCGGGTGGCAGTCGGCGGTGTTGGACCCGATGACGAAGAACAGGTCGGCGAGGTCGAAGTCCTCGTAGGAGCCGGGCGGACCGTCGGCACCGAGCGACTGCTTGTAGCCCGTGCCGGCCGACGCCATGCACAGGCGCGAGTTCGACTCGATGTGCAGGCCCCGCAGGTACCCCTTCACGAGCTTGTTCGAGAGGTACTGCGCCTCCGTCGACATCTGCCCGGACACGTACACGGCCACCGAGTCGGGCCCGTGCTCGTCGATGATCGCCCGGAGCCGGCGACCGGCCTCGTCGACCGCGGTCGCGAGCGGGACGGGCACCGCGGCCTCGTCGCGGGTCGGGCGCACGAAGGCGGTCGTCATGCGCCCGGGGGCGGCGAGCAGGTCGCCGTGGGTCGCACCCTTGGTGCACAGGCGGCCCGAGTTGGTCGGGTGGGCCTTGTCGCCGGCGACCCTGGTCACGCCGAGCAGGGCACGACCGGAGGCATCGACGGCCCCGACCTCCGCCGTCGTCACGGTCATGCCGCATCCGACTCCGCAGTACGAGCAGACGGTCCGAGTCGTCCCGGCCACCGGCCGGGTCGAGGTGTCGATGCTCGCGCCCATAGCCTCAGATGATCGACGGCCGAGGTTCCAGCCGTTTTCCCGAGATGTTTCGTTCCGGTGACTTTCGGATCACGGGGAGGGGTCGCGCGTGTGAGGCGGTCGACCGACGGTTCGGTGCGAGGGCCGGTACGCCGGGCACGTCAGGTGCGGATGCCCCGCACGGCCTCGACCGCGCGGACCAGCGCCGTCGCCGCCGCGTCGAGCTCCTCGTCGGTCGTCTCGCGGCCGAGCGTGAACCGCACGGCGGTCTGCGCGAGCCCGGCATCCAGGCCCATGGCGGTCAGCACGTGCGACGGTTCGTCGCTGCCCGCCGCGCATGCCGAACCGCTCGACGACAGCACCCCGTCGCGCTCCAGTTCGAGCAGCACGGCCTCGCCCGACGTCCCCGGGAACACGAACGAGCGGGTGCCGGGGAGTCGGCGCTCGGGATGCCCGGTCAGCACGGCGCCCGGGACCTCGGCGAGCACGCGGTCGGAGAACGCCCGGCCGAGCGCGGCGACGCGCGTGGAGGCATCCGCCCGCTCGGTCTCGGCGAGGCGCAGGGCGGTGGCGAAGCCGACCGCGCCCGCGACGTTCTCGGTGCCCGACCGACGACCGCGTTCCTGCCCGCCGCCGTGCACGACCGGCTCGAGCGGGAACCGCCCGCGCACGACCAGCGCCCCGGTGCCCTTGGGCGCGCCGACCTTGTGCCCGGCGAGCGAGAGCGCGTCGGCGCCGAGGTCGTCGAGCCGAACCGACAGCCAGCCCGCCGCCTGCACGGCATCGGTGTGCATCAGCGCGCCGGCGTCGTGCGCGAGGGCCGCGAGGTCGGCGATGGGCTGCACGGTGCCGACCTCGTTGTTCGCGAGCTGGATCGACACGAGCGCCGTATCGGGCCGCAGTGCCGCCGCCAGCGCGTCCGGGTGCACGAGGCCGTGACCGTCCACGTCGACGAGCGTCACCTCGAAGCCGTGCAGGCGCGCGAGCGCGTCGGCCGACTCGAGGACCGCCTCGTGCTCGACGGGGGAGACGACGACGTGCCGTCGGGGCTGCTCGCCCGTCGCAACGCGTCCGAGGGCGAGGCCCTTCACCGCGAGGTTGTCGGCCTCGGTGCCGCCGCTGGTGAACACCACGTCGCCGGGGCGCACGCCCACCACGTCGGCGACCTCCTCGCGTGCCCACGCGAGTGCGCGAGCCGCCTCGTCGCCGAGGCGGTGCCGGCTCGACGGGTTGCCGAAGGCGCCCGTGAGGTACGGCCACATCGCCTCGAGCGCCTCGCGGCGCACGGGCGAGGTCGCGGCGTGGTCGAGGAAGATCACGAGGCGCCCGGCTCCACGACCACGTCCAG
Organism: Agromyces sp. LHK192; assembly: GCF_004006235.1. Lineage (NCBI taxonomy): Bacteria > Bacillati > Actinomycetota > Actinomycetes > Micrococcales > Microbacteriaceae > Agromyces > Agromyces sp. LHK192. The sequence goes on along the minus strand of NZ_CP034753.1, from coordinate 2,696,134 downwards.
GCCGAGGTCGAGGGAACGCACCGAGTGCGTGAGCGCCCCGACCGAGATCACGTCGACCCCGGTCGCCGCGATATCGGCGACGGTATCGATCGTGACGCCGCCGGATGCCTCGACGACGGCCCGCCCGTCGATGCGGGCGACGCCCTCGCGCAACTGCCCGAGCGAGAAGTTGTCGAGCATGATCGTGTCGGCGCCGCCCGCGAGCACCGCGTCGATCTGGTCCACGCGGTCGACCTCTACCTCGAGGTGCGCGGTGTGCGGCATCCGTTCGCGAGCCTCGCGCAGCGCCGTCGCCAGGTCGCGGCCGCCGGCGGTGAGCACCGCGAGGTGGTTGTCCTTGGCCATGATCGCGTCGGACAGCGAGCGCCGGTGGTTGCGGCCGCCGCCGTCGCGCACCGCCTGGCGCTCGAGGCTTCGCAGGCCCGGCGTGGTCTTGCGGGTGTCGACGATGCGCGCGCGGGTGCCGGCGACGGCGGCGACGTAGGTCGAGGTGAGGGTCGCGATGCCCGACATGCGCTGCACGAGGTTCAGCGCCACGCGTTCGGCGCGCAGGATGCCGCGCGCCGAACCCGCGACCCTCGCCAGCACGTCGCCCGCCCCGAACCGGTCGCCGTCCCCGGCGAACGCCTCGACCCGGATCCTCGCGTCGACGAGCCGGAACGCCGCCTCGAACACGGCGACGCCCGAGTAGACGCCCGGCTCACGGGCGACCAGCTCGGCGGTCGCGGTCGCGTCCTCCGGGATCAGTATCTCGCCGGTCAGGTCGCCCCACGGGGCGTCCTCGTCGAGGGCGGCGTCGACGATGCGGTCGATCTCGCGGCGGTCGGTCATCAGGCGGCCTCCAGTTCGGGGCGGGCTGCGGACGCCGCGGACGGGGCATCCGATCGGAAGTGGGCGCCGACGCTCTCGCGGCGGGCGAGCGCCGCAGCGACGGTGAGCCGGGCGAGGTCGAGGAGGTTGCGGTCCTCGGCCGTCATCCGGTCGACGGGCTCGGGCGCGTGCCAGGCGTCGAGCTGCGCGGCCGCCTCCTGCAGGCCGGCGGCGTCGCGCACCAGCCCGGCATGGGTCCACATGAGCTCGCGCAGGGCGGCACGGTCGACACGTGCGTCGGCGCCCGCCTCCGCAACTCCGGACGCGTACGCCGACATGCCGTGCCCGCCGCGCACTGCGCCGGCGTGCCGCGCGCCGACTCCGGAGTTCGGCCAGGCCTCCGCCGGGGTGGCCAGCGCGCGAGCCGCGCGATGCGCGAACACCGCCGCCTCGAGCAGCGAGTTCGACGCCAACCGGTTCGCGCCGTGCACGCCGGTGCGTGCGCACTCGCCGACGGCGAACAGGCCCGGCATCGACGTGCGTCCGTGCCGGTCGGTCGCGACGCCGCCCATCGCGTAGTGCGCGGCAGGGGTGATCGGCACCGCTTCGCGAGACCAGTCGAACCCGGCCGAACGGATCGCCCGGTCGACGCCGGGGAACCGACGGGCGAGGAACGCCGCGTCGAACGCCGTGGCGTCCAGCAGCACCGGTGCACCGCCCTGCTCCTGCATGCGCTGCCAGACCGCGCGGGCGACGACGTCGCGCGGGGCGAGTTCGCCGCGCGGGTCGACGTCGAGGAGGAAGCGCGCGCCCGAGGCGTCCCGCAGCACCGCGCCCTCGCCGCGGACCGCCTCGGAGATGAGCGGCGTGCCCGGAGCGGCAAGCGCCGTCGGGTGGAACTGGGTGAACTCGAGGTCGGCGACGGCTGCGCCGGCGCGCCATGCCGCGGCCACGCCGTCGCCGGTGGCGACCGACGGATTCGTCGTATGCCGGTAGAGGCATCCGTTGCCGCCGGTGGCGAGCACGACCGCGTCGGCGATGCGCTCCACGCGGCGACCGGCAGCGTCGAGGACGATCGCACCCGTCACCCGCCCGTCCTCGACCCGCAGGTCGAGGAGCGTCGCGTGCTCGGTGATCGCGACCGCGCGGCGGCGGACCGTCGCGACCAGCGCGGCCTCGATCGCCGCCCCCGTGGCATCGCCGCCCGCGTGCAGGATGCGCGCACGGGAATGCGCCGCCTCGAGCCCCCGCTCGAGCCCGGACTCGCCGCGGTCGAACGCGACGCCGAACCGGATCAGGTCGCGCACCCGCGCCGGGCCCTCTTCGCAGAGGAGCCGCACCGCGACCGGGTCGCAGAGACCGGCGCCCGCGTCGAGCGTGTCCGCGACGTGCCGCTCGACGGCGTCGTCGGGGAAGATCGCCGCGGCGATGCCGCCCTGGGCGTGCCGGGTGCTGCCCGCGGCGAGCTCCGCCTTGGTGACGAGTTCGACGTCGTGGCCCGCCTCGGCGGCGCGCACGGCGGTCCACAGCCCGGCGATGCCGCTGCCGATCACCAGCACGCGGGCCATCTCAGGCCCCCGTGGCCGCCGGCTGCGAAGCCGGCGGCTTCGCCGCGAGCATCCGCTCGAGCGCGACGCGCGCGTGCCCGGCGACCTCGTCGCCGACCGTGATGCGGTTGACGACGTTGCCGGCGACGAGCTCCTCGAGCACCCACGCGAGGTAGCCCGGGTGGATGCGGTACATCGTCGAGCACGGGCAGACCACCGGGTCGAGGCAGAAGATCTCGTGCTCGGGGTGCTCGGCCGCGAGCCGCTGCACGAGGTTGATCTCGGTGCCGATCGCGAACGTCGAGCCGGCCGGCGCCGCCGCGATGGCCTTCACGATGAAGTCGGTCGATCCGGCCGCGTCGGCCGCATCGACGACCTCCATCGGGCATTCGGGGTGCACGATGACCTGCACGTCGGGGTGGGTCTGCCGGGCGTTCGCGATCTGGTCGACCGTGAAGCGCTTGTGCACCGAGCAGAAGCCGTGCCAGAGGATCACCTTCGCGTCGGCGAGGTCGTCCGCGGTCGAGCCGCCGAGCGGCTTGCGCGGGTTCCACATCGGCATGCGCTCGAGCGGCACGCCCATCGCCTTCGCGGTGTTGCGGCCCAGGTGCTGGTCGGGGAAGAAGAGCACCCGCTGACCGCGTTCGAAGGCCTGCTCGAGCACGGTGCGCGCGTTCGACGAGGTGCAGACGATGCCGCCGTGGCGGCCGACGAACCCCTTGAGCGCGGCCGACGAGTTCATGTACGTGACGGGGATGACGGGCACCCGGCCGTCGGCGTCGACCGCATCGAGGTCGCCGTAGACGTCGGCGAGCTGCTCCCAGCACTCCTCGACGCTCGACTCGTCGGCCATGTCGGCCATGGAGCATCCGGCGGCGAGGTTCGGGAGGATGACCGCCTGGTCGGGGCGCGAGAGGATGTCGGCGGTCTCGGCCATGAAGTGCACCCCGCAGAACACGATCGCCTCGGCGTCGGGGCGCGTGAGGGCGGCGTTCGCGAGCTGGAACGAGTCGCCCGTGAAGTCGGCGTGCTGGATCACCTCGTCGCGTTGGTAGAAATGCCCCAGCACGACGACGCGGTCGCCGAGGGCCTGCTTGGCCGCGCGGATGCGTTCGTGCAGCTCCGCGTCGGTCGCCCGGCGGTACGCCTCGGGGAGGGCGCCCTGCCGGGGGGCTCCCGCGGGGATGACGTCGCCCATCGACGCGCCGGGGCCGTAGGCCGCCGGTCCCCGGTCGAAGTCCCACGGGCCCGCGACGAGGTCGGGCGAGCACGTGCCGCCCGACTGCCTGCCGGTCGAGATGAGCCGAATGCTCCGGTCGACGGATGCGGCGAGGCGCGTGGCGGCCGCGTCGGTCGCTGCGGCGGGTGCGGTGCTGGGATCGACGAGCGTCATGACGGACTCTTCCTCAGGTGCGGTGCGATGGGGACTCGGAACGGCCCCGCGCTGCCGACGTCGGTCGGCCCCGCGGGGCGATAGAGCTTGGGCGGCCGGTGCCGCGTGCCGGTGCGCACCTCGCCGGTCTCGACGAGCGCGCCGGATGCCTCGACGGTGCGCCGGAAGTTCGCCGGATCGAGGTGCACGCGCAGCACGGTCTCGTAGACCTCGCGCAGCTCGGCGATGGTGAACGTCTCGCCGAGGAACGCGTGCGCGATCTGCGAATAGCCGAGCTTCGTGCGCAGGCGCCCGAGCGCGTACTCGACGATCGCGTTGTGGTCGAAGGCGAGGTCGGGCAGGTCGTCGGCGTCGAACCAGCGCACGTTGGGGTCGTCGATCGCGCCCGTCGTCTCCTCGGGGCGGACGAGCGCCCAGTACACGACCGAGACGACGCGCTCGTCGGGGGAGCGGTCGGGGTCGCCGAACGTGTAGAGCTGCTCGAGGTAGCGCGGCGTGACGCCGGTGGTCTCCTCGAGGGTGCGCGCGGCGGCGCGGTCGAGCGCCTCGCCGGCGCCCAGCCACCCGCCGGGCAGCGCCCAGCGACCCTCGCCGGGTTCGCGAAGGCGTCGCACGAGGGGGATCCACAGCGAGGTGCGGTCGGATGCCGAGCGTTCCGCGCCCTCGGGCGTCACGCCGGGTTCGAGCGCGAAGATGACGGTCGAGGTCGCGAGTCGCACGTCGCGTTCGTGTCGTGGCATCCGTCGCCCCCCTCTCCGTTCATCCGGTCCGTCGATCCGGCGGCGGTTCGCCGTCGAAGCGAGCCGTCGAATAAAAGTCAATCTGACCTGAAGTGCTGGATACAGCTTACAGTCGAACTGACACGAACGCGAATCGGGCGTGGTAAGGGGTCGTCCCCGGGGCCCGCCCGTAGGATCGCCACGTGCCCGCGCCCGCCCGATCCCGCCCCGCATCTCGATCCCGGATGGACCCGGGCGCGCTGATCGCCGGCGCCGTCTTCGGCGCCGCGGCGATCACGGTGTGGGTGCTCGGCGGCGCCGTGCTGCTCGTACCGGCCTGGTACGCGCTCACGAGCCTGCTCGCCGCGCTCGCGTACTCGCGCGACAAGTCCGCCGCCCGACGCGACGAGCGCCGCATCCCCGAGTCCACCCTCCTCGCCTTCGGACTCGTGGGCGGGTGGCCGGGGGCGCTCGTCGCCCAGCAGGCGCTGCGCCACAAGACGCGCAAGCGCTCCTTCGTCGTCGCGTTCTGGGCGTCGGTCGTGCTGAACGTCGCCGCGCTCGCCGCGGTGCTGCTGTGGATCGTGCCCGCCGTCAGCGGCCGGTGATCGCCTCGCGTGACTGATCGGGCGGCTTGAAGAGAGTGAATTGGCCGAAAAGTTCACTGTGAACTCTTCTCATGGCCGACTCATCGATGACATGATGCCGAAACACCGGCGCGATCGACTGCACGAGGACGTGCGGCACGCGCGGTCCCCGTCACCGACCCGACAGGAGCGTTCCCATGCAGGACACCACCCCCATCGAGCGGATCGTCGAGGCGATCGGCCCACGGTTCACCCGGCTCAGCGACGAGATCTGGGACGACCCGCACCTGCGCTGGCAGGAGTACGGCTCGATGGAGAAGCAGATCGCCGCGGCCGAGGAATTCGGCTTCACCGTGCAGCGCGAGGCCGGCGGCATCCCCACCGCCTTCTCCGCCGAGAAGGGCGAGGGCGGCCCGGTCATCGCGTTCCTCGGCGAGTACGACTCGCTCGCCGGCCTCAGCCAGGCCTCCGGCGTCGCCGAGCCCGCGCCGAACCCCGAGACCTCGAACACGAACGGGCAGGGCTGCGGGCACAACCTGCTCGGGTCCGGCTCGCTGCTCGCCGCCGTCGCCGCGGCGAAGCACCTCGAGGAGGAGGGCCTGCCGGGCCGGGTCCGGTACTACGGATGCCCCGCCGAGGAGGCCGCGGCAGGCAAGACGTTCATGGTCCAGGGCGGCGCATTCGACGGTGTCGACGCGGCGGTCTCGTGGCATCCGGCACCGGTCATGACCGCGACCCAGATCCTGACCCTCTCGTACGCGCAGGTGTACTTCCGCTACACCGGCGTCGCGTCGCACGCCGGTGCCGACCCGGCGCACGGTCGCAGCGCGCTCGATGCGGTCGAGCTGTGCAACGTCGGCGTCAACTTCCTGCGCGAGCACATGTCCGACACCGCTCGCGTGCACTACGCCATCACGGATGCCGGCGGCCACTCGCCGAACGTCGTCCAGGCGAACGCGAGCGTCTACTACGTCGTGCGGGCCAACACCGTCGCCGAGATGCGCGAGCTCTACGACCGGGTCGTGAAGATCGCGCAGGGCGCCGCGCTCATGACCGAGACCACGCTCGAGATCGACTTCGACGGCGCGTGCGCCGAGATCCTGCCGAACGTCGCGCTCGAGCAGGCGCTGCAGGCGAACGTCGAGTCGATCGGCGGCGTGCCGTTCGACGACGCCGACCGCGAGGCCGCCGCCGCGTTCACCGCCACGGTGCCCGAGCGCGAGGTCGCCGGCATGCGCCGGTTCCTCGGGCTGCCGGCCGGCGCCGTGCTGCAGGACGGCGTGCTGCCGCTCGGCGACCCGAACCGCCGCCAGCAGATGACGGGGTCCTCCGACGTCGGCGACGTCAGCTGGACCGTGCCCACGGTCCAGATCACGGGTGCGACCTGCGCGGTCGGAACCCCGGGGCACTCCTGGCAGATGGTCGCCCAGGGCAAGCTGCCCGCCGCGCACAAGGGCATGCTGCACGCCGCCAAGGCGATGGCCGCGACCGCGGTCGACCTCATGGTCGACGCCGACCTGCTCGCCGCCGCGCGCGCCGAGTTCGAGGGGATCATCGCCGAGACGCCGTACGACTGCCCGATCCCCGAGGGCGTCGTCGCGCCGCCGCTGCGCGCGGGCAACGAGGCGCACCTCATCGCGTCCGACCACGCCGCGCAGGTCGCGGCGCAGGTCGCCGCGGGCTGAGCCGCACCGGTGCGGGGGCCGCCGATCGGCGGCTCCCGCCCCACGGTCTCCGGCGCCGGACTTCCGTGCCGTAGACTCGAACCCACAATTCAACGACCGCACACCCGTCACGGGAGAAGCCGCCTCGCGGCTGCCGTAGGAGCAACCCCTCCCGGAATCTCTCAGGCCCATGTACCGTGGCGGCAGGTCACTCTGAAAAGCGGCGCCCAGGCGCCCGCCGACGGGGCAAGCGCGATCACCATCGCGTGGAAACTCTCAGGCCAATGACAGAGCGGGAGGAACTCGACGCATCACCCGATGCACCGCGAAGGAGTTCCTCATGTCAATGTCGACGACCCCGTCCACCACCGCCACCGCCGCGGAGCTGCTCGACCTGCCGCTCGCAGAACTCGACCCCGAGGTCGCCGCAGCGATCGACGCCGAGCTGAAGCGGCAGCGCACCGGCCTCGAGATGATCGCGTCCGAGAACCATGCGCCGCTCGCCGTCATGCAGGCCCAGGGATCGGTGCTCACCAACAAGTACGCCGAGGGCTACCCCGGTCGCCGGTACTACGGCGGCTGCGAGCACGTCGACGTCGTCGAGCAGCTCGCGATCGACCGGGCGAAGGCCGTCTTCGGCGCCGGGTTCGCGAACGTGCAGCCGCACTCGGGTGCGCAGGCCAACGCCGCCGCGATGCACGCGCTCATCCAGCCGGGCGACACGATCCTCGGCCTCGACCTCGCACACGGAGGCCACCTCACGCACGGCATGAAGCTCAACTTCTCGGGCCGGCTCTACCAGGTCGTGCCGTACCACCGCGCCGCCGATACCGAGGAGATCGACCTCGCCGAGGTGCGCGCGCTCGCGATCGAGCACCGCCCGGCGCTCATCATCGCCGGCTGGTCGGCGTACACCCGCGCGCTCGACTTCGCCGCGTTCCGGGCGATCGCCGACGAGGTCGGCGCGTACCTGCTCGTCGACATGTCCCACTTCGCGGGTCTCGTCGCCGCAGGCCTGCACCCGTCGCCGGTGCCGCACGCGCACGTCACCACCACGACCACGCACAAGACCCTCGGCGGACCGCGCGGCGGGCTCATCCTGTCGAACGACGCCGACCTCGCGAAGAAGCTCAACTCGGCCGTGTTCCCCGGTCAGCAGGGCGGCCCCCTCGAGCACGTGATCGCCGCGAAGGCCGTCGCGCTCAAGCTCGCCGCAACCGACGCGTTCCGCGACCGGCAGGAGCGCACGGTCGACGGCGCACGGCTCCTCGCCGAGTGCCTCGGCGAGGCGGACTGCGCGGCCCGAGGCATCCGCGTCGTCGGCGGAGGCACCGACGTGCACCTCGTGCTCGTCGACCTGCGCGACAGCGAACTCGACGGCCGCACCGCGGAGGACCGGCTGCACCGGGTCGGCATCACCGTCAACCGCAACGCCGTGCCCGACGATCCGCGCCCGCCCATGGTCACGAGCGGGCTGCGCATCGGCACGCCCGCGCTCGCCGCACGCGGATTCGACGACGCCGCGTTCCGCGAGGTCGCCGACGTGATCGCCGGCGTGCTCACCGCGTCGGTCGGCACCGCGTCGGTCGGCACCGCGTCGGTCGGCACCGCGTCGGTCGGCACCGAGGCGGAGGATGCCGCCCTCGCCGCGTTCGCCCGTCGTGTCGACGCGCTCGTCGACGCGTTCCCGCTCTACGCGGGTGCCGTCGAGTCGTTCGGGAGCGGCGCGTGACGACCGCGCACGTCGGCGTGTTCGACCTCTTCACCGTGGGGATCGGGCCCTCCAGCTCGCACACCGTCGGCCCGATGCGGGCCGCCGCGGACTTCGTCGACCGACTCGGACCGGCCGCCGCCGAGGTCGCCGCCGTCGAAGTCGAGCTCTACGGCTCGCTCGCGGCGACCGGCCACGGCCACGGCACCCTGACCGCCGTGCTGCTCGGCCTCGAGGGCTGCCGTTCCGACGCGATCGACGCCGTCGAGATCGACGAACGGCTGCGGGCCGCCGCCGAGCGCGGCACCATCCGCGTGGGCGGGCTCGCCGAGGTGCCGTTCCGGGTCGAGGACATCGCCCTGTCGCCGCGCACCGTGCTCGACCGCCACACCAACGGGGTGCGCTTCGTCGCGACCGCCGTCGACGGCCGCCTCCTCGACGAGGCCGTGTACTTCTCGATCGGCGGCGGCTTCATCGAACGGCAGGGGGATGCCGAAGCCGGCGGCACCGGCGACGCAGCGGTGCCCCACGACGTCGCGACCGCCGCCGAGCTCCTCGCGATCTGCGCACGAGAGGGCGTCTCCGTCGCACAGCTCGCGATGCGCAACGAGGTCGCCACCGCGAGCGAGCACGAGGTGCGCGCGCGCATCCTCGCGATCCGCGACGCGATCCGCGGCTGCGTCGACTCGGGCCTGCGTCGCGAGGGCACCCTGCCCGGCGGGCTCGGCGTCATCCGCCGCGCGCCGGCGCTGTACCGCCGGCTGCTCGAGATCGACCCCGACCTCGGCGCCGAGTACGCGCAGGACTGGGTGAACCTCGTCGCGCTCGCCGTCAACGAGGAGAACGCCGCCGGCGGCCGCGTCGTCACCGCGCCGACGAACGGCGCCGCCGGCATCATCCCCGCCGTGCTCTGGTACGCCGAGCACCACACGCCGCGCGGTCGCGCCGGCACCGCCGCTGCCGCGGACGACGCCGCCGCCACCGGCGGACTCGACGACCTCGCGATCGAGTTCCTGCTCACCGCCGCCGCGATCGGCGGCATCGTCAAGCGCCGCGCGTCGATCTCCGGCGCCGAGGTCGGATGCCAGGGCGAGGTCGGATCCGCATCCTCGATGGCCGCGGGCGCGCTCGCCGCGATCCTCGGCGGCACGCCCGAGCAGATCGAGAACGCCGCCGAGATCGCGATGGAGCACAACCTCGGCCTCACCTGCGACCCCGTCGGCGGGCTCGTGCAGATCCCGTGCATCGAACGCAACGCGATCGCAGCGGGCAAGGCGATCAACGCCGCCAAGATGGCCATGTGGGGGGACGGCACGCATCGAGTGTCCTTCGACCAGGTCGTCGAGACCATGCGCCAGACCGGGCGCGACATGAGCGAGAAGTACAAGGAGACCGCCATGGGAGGCCTGGCGGTCAATGTGGTGGAATGTTGAAAGGGGTCCGCATGAGCGAGACGACGAACGAGACCGCGACGCCGTCGACCGAGGGCAGGTCGCGCCAGAGCCCGCTCCACGCCGTGCACGAGGCCGCCGGCGCCTCGTTCACCGACTTCGCCGGGTGGGACATGCCGGTCAGGTACACGTCCGACCTCGCCGAGCACCACGCGGTCCGGCAGCACGCCGGCCTGTTCGACCTGTCGCACATGGGCGAGATCGTGGTCGTCGGACCCGAGGCGGGCGAGGCGCTCGACTACGCCCTCGCCGGCAAGCTGTCGGCGATCGCCGAGGGGCAGGCGAAGTACTCCCTGCTGCTCGCGCGCGACGGCGGCGTGATCGACGACCTCGTCGTCTACCGCACGGGCGAGGACCGGTTCCTCGTCGTCGCGAACGCCGGCAACCGCGAGGTCGTGGCCGCCGAGCTGGTCGACCGAACGGCGCCCTTCGACGTCGAGGTGTACGACGAGAGCGACGACGTCGCGCTCATCGCCCTCCAGGGCCCCGACGCGCTCGCCGTGCTGCAGGAGACGCCCGGGTTCGGTGTGCAGGGCCCCGGCAACGACGAAGAGGACTTCCGCGCCGCGGTCGAGTCGCTCAAGTACTACCGCTCGGTCGCCGCCGAGTACGAGGGCGAGCCCGTGCTCATCGCCCGCACCGGGTACACGGGCGAGGACGGCTTCGAGCTGTACCTCTCGCCCGACCGTGCGGCGGGCCTCTGGGCGGCGCTGCGCGAGACCGGCGGCCCGCGGGTCGTCCCGTGCGGGCTCGCGAGCCGCGACACCCTGCGCCTCGAGGCGGGCATGCCGCTCTACGGCCACGAGCTCGGCCTCGACACGCACCCGTCGCAGGCGGGCCTCGGCCGCGTCGTCGCGCTGTCGAAGGAGGGCGACTTCGTCGGCCGGTCGGGCATCGAGCAGGGCACGGCAGCGGATGCCCCGGTGCTCGTCGGCCTCACCACCGACGGCCGCCGCGCCCCGCGCGCCGGATACGCCGTGCACGCCGGGACCGGCGCGGATGCCCCGAAGGTCGGCGTCGTCACGAGCGGTGCGCTGTCGCCGACGCTCGGGCATCCGATCGCGATGGCCTACGTCGCCCCCGAATCCGCCGAGCCCGGCACGACGCTCGCCGTCGACGTGCGCGGCACCCGCATCGAGGCGACCGTCGTCGCGATGCCCTTCTACCGCCGGTCCGCCTGACGCGGGCCGTCCACCGATCACCCGACCATCCCTGGAGGAACCCATGACCGACGTCACCACCCTCAAGTACACCGCCGACCACGAGTGGGTCCGGATCGACGGCGACACCGTCACCGTCGGCATCACCGACTTCGCCGCCGAGAAGCTCGGCGACATCGTCTTCGTCGAGCTGCCGGGCGCCGGCACCTCGGTGAGCGCCGGATCCGTCGTCGGCGAGATCGAGTCGACCAAGTCCGTCGGCGAGCTCATCGCACCGCTGGACGGCGAGGTCGTCGAGGCCAACCAGGCCGTCGTCGACTCGCCCGAGCTCGTGAACAGCGACCCGTTCGGCGAGGGATGGCTCATCCGCGTCACCGCGACCGAGCTGCCCGCGCTGCTCAGCCACGACGAGTACCTCGCCCTCACGGGCGAGTGACGCGCTCCGGCGCCCACCCGCGACCGCCGCATCCGCACCCACCGCACGCCGCACCGATCTCCGCACCAGGTAAGGACCACGCCTCGATGCCTTCCACGTCCTCGACGTTCGACCTCGACGCCTTCGGGCGCCGCCACATCGGCACCACGCCCGCCGACCACGCCCGCATGCTCGCAGAGCTCGGCCACGACACGATCGACGACCTCATGGCCGCCGCCGTGCCCACCGCGATCCGCATGGGCGAGGTGCTCTCGAGCGCCATCCCGGCCGCCGCGACCGAGCGCGAGGCGCTCGCCGAGCTCGCCGCCCTCGCCGAGCAGAACACGGTGCGCACCTCGATGATCGGCCTCGGCTACTCGGGCACGATCACCCCGGCCGTGATCCAGCGCAACGTGCTCGAGAACCCGAGCTGGTACACGGCGTACACGCCATACCAGCCGGAGATCTCGCAGGGCCGGCTCGAGGCGCTGATCAACTTCCAGACGATGGTCGAAGACCTCACGGGCCTCGACATCGCCAACGCGTCGATGCTCGACGAGGCCACCGCCGTCGTCGAGGGCATGCTGCTGGCACGTCGCGCGTCCAAGGCGAAGTCCGACCGGTTCATCGTCGACGCCGACGCGCTCCCGCAGACGATCGCGCTGCTGCGCTCGCGCGCCGAGGCCGTCGGGATCGAGCTCGTCGAGGCATCCCTGGACGAGACGACCGACGTCGTCGCCCTCGGCGACCACTTCGGCGTCTTCGTGCAGTACCCCGGGGCATCCGGCCGCGTATGGGACCCGTCGCTCGTGATCGCCGCCTCGAAGGAGCAGGGCGCCCTGGCCGTCGTCGCCGCCGACCTGCTCGCGCTCGCGCTCGTCACGAGCCCGGGCGAGCTCGGCGCCGACGTCGCCGTCGGCACGTCGCAGCGCTTCGGCGTGCCGATGGGCTTCGGCGGCCCGCACGCCGGGTACATGGCAGTGCGCAAGGGCCTCGAGCGCCAGCTGCCGGGCCGCCTCGTCGGCGTGTCGGTGGATGCCTCGGGCGCACCCGCGTACCGGCTCAGCCTCCAGGCCCGCGAGCAGCACATCCGCCGCGAGAAGGCGACCTCGAACATCTGCACCGCCCAGGTGCTGCTGGCCGTGATGGCCTCGATGTACGCCGTCTACCACGGCCCCCGCGGTATCCGGCACATCGCGACGTCCACCGCGCAGAAGGCGCAGGCGCTCGCGGGCGTGCTCACCGGCTACGGGCTGACGCTCGCCGCCGACGCGTACTTCGACACGCTGCGGGTCCACGTGCCGGGTCTCGCCGGCAACGTCGTCGCCCGCGCGCGCGAACTCGGCGTGAACCTCTGGGAGGCCGACGAGGCGACCGTGCACGTCGCGGTCGACGAGACCACCACGCCGGAGCAGCTCGCCCTCGTGGCCCACGCGTTCGGCCTGCCCGAGGGGCACGAGGTCGCCGTCGACGTCACCGCCGCGCCCGCGCAACTGCCCGAGGGCCTGCGCCGCACGTCGTCCTATCTGGAGCACCCGGTGTTCAACACGCACCAATCCGAGACGCAGATGATGCGGTACCTGAAGACCCTCGCCGACCGCGACTACGCGCTCGACCGCGGCATGATCCCGCTGGGCTCCTGCACGATGAAGCTCAACGCGGCGACCGAGATGCAGGCCGTCACCTGGCCCGACTTCGCGAACCTGCACCCGTTCGCGCCCGAGGGCGACGTCGTCGGCACGCTCGGCATGATCGAGCAGCTCGAGAGCTGGCTCGCCGAGGTCACCGGCTACGACACGGTCTCACTGCAGCCGAACGCGGGCAGCCAGGGCGAGCTCGCGGGCCTGCTCGCGATCCGCGGCTACCACCTCGCGAACGGCGAGGCAGACCGCGACATCTGCCTCATCCCGTCGAGCGCGCACGGCACGAACGCGGCCTCCGCGGTGCTCGCCGGCATGCGCGTCGTCGTCGTCGCGTGCGACGAACTCGGCAACGTCGACCTCGCCGACCTGCGGGCGAAGATCGCGGAGCACGCCGATCGGATCTCGGCGCTCATGATCACCTACCCGTCGACGCACGGCGTGTACGAGCACGATGTCGCCGACATCACGCAGGCCGTGCACGACGCCGGCGGCCAGGTGTACGTCGACGGCGCGAACCTGAACGCGCTCCTCGGCTTCGCGCGATTCGGCGACTTCGGCGGGGATGTCTCGCACCTGAACCTGCACAAGACGTTCTGCATCCCGCACGGCGGCGGCGGCCCCGGCGTGGGCCCGGTCGCGGCGAAGGCGCACCTCGCGCCCTACCTGCCGGGGCACCCGCTCGCGCAGCGCGCCGACCACGCGGGCGGCTTCGTGCACGGCGGCGGCCCGGTCTCGGCGGCACCGTACGGTTCGCCGTCGATCCTGCCGATCTCGTGGTCGTACGTGCGCATGATGGGCGCCGAGGGCCTGCGCGACGCGACGGCGGCGGCCGTGCTCGGCGCGAACTACATCGCCTCGCGCCTGCGCGAGCACTTCCCGGTGCTCTACACGGGTGAGAACGGCCTGGTCGCCCACGAGTGCATCCTCGACCTGCGGCCGCTGACCGCTGCGACGGGCGTCACGGTCGACGACGTGGCCAAGCGCCTCATCGACTACGGCTTCCACGCGCCGACCATGTCGTTCCCCGTGGCGGGCACACTCATGGTCGAGCCGACCGAGTCGGAGGACCTCGCGGAACTCGACCGCTTCATCGAGGCGATGATCGCGATCAAGGCCGAGGCCGACGCGGTCGGCCGGGGCGAGTGGCCGGCCGACGACAACCCGCTTCGGAATGCGCCGCACACCGCGGAGTCGGTCATCGCGGGGGAGTGGGAGCACCCGTACACCCGTGAACAGGCCGTCTACCCGGTGCGCTCCCTGGTGCGGAACAAGTACTGGGCGCCGGTGCGGCGCATCGACCAGGCGTTCGGCGACCGCAACCTCGTGTGCGCCTGCCCGCCGGTGGAGGCGTTCGCGTAGCGCAGCGGCGTTCGCGGAGCACCGGCGAGGCGTTCGCGGAGCCGGAGGCGGAGGCTCAGGCTCCTGCGGGGCGAGGGGCGAGGTGCCGGCCGCGCACCGTGTAGGTGCGCGCGCCGGCGGCCTGCGCCTCGGCCCGCGCGGCGGTGCGGCGTGCACGTTCGAGGACCCGCCGTTCGGCGGCGGCGATCTCGTGTGCGTCGGCGCGGTGCAGGCGCACGGTCGCGCGCTCCGCGAGGTGGGCCGCGGCGACGGCGTGTGCGAGGTGCATGGCGGGCTCCGTTCGGTGCGATGCCGCGTGCGTCGTGTGGAGTGCAGCGCGCGGCGTTCGGAGGCAGGTTCGCTCGCGGGAGCCGCCGCGGCATCCGCGCCGCCACGGAATCCTCCTCCGGGAGTACACTGAGGCTCTCTCAGTTCGGGGGGTGCGCATGTTCACCGCAGACCTGCTCGCCGCGGCTCTCACGGTCGCCGCGTCCGTCGCCTTCGTGGGCGTGTTCGTCGCGACCGCCGTCCTCGGCTCCGACGGGTTCTCGCTCGATCGAAGGGCCTCGCTGCTCGACCGCCGCGATCCGGGTGCGGCCGAGGCGCTGCGTCGCGCGCAGTCGGTGTCCGACCTGCGCGGCATCGGGTTCGGCGACGAGTCGTTCGCCGCCGTGTGCACGCCGTCGCGGCGCTCGGCGCTCGACATGGCCCGGGTCCGGGCATCCTGCTCCGACCTGCGCGTCGAGCCGCCCGAGGAGGCCCTGCCGCCGATGCCGGCGACCGTGGTCGCGCTCGCCTCCGGCGTGCACGTCGCGCCGCCGCGAGGTACTCGTCCCGCGGCGCCTTCAGGAGAGCGTGCGCGACCGGCTCAGGCCGACGGAGCGGCGAACAGCGCCGGCCACCACATCAGCGCCAGCGGGTAGCCGATGAACGAGACCATGTCGAGCACCCAGTGCGCGACGACGAGCGGCATCGTGCGCCCCCACCGGTTGTAGCACCACCCGA
Organism: Agromyces sp. LHK192; assembly: GCF_004006235.1. NCBI lineage: Bacteria > Bacillati > Actinomycetota > Actinomycetes > Micrococcales > Microbacteriaceae > Agromyces > Agromyces sp. LHK192. The sequence continues at coordinate 2,680,691 of NZ_CP034753.1, read as the reverse complement.
ACACGATCCCCATCGCGACGTTCCCGACGAACGGCCCGAACCCCTGGTACAGGTGGTAGGTGCCGCGCAGCAGCGCGCTCGAGAGGATCGTGGCCCACGGGCCGACGCCGAGCTCGCGCAGTCGCGTGAACAGGTAGCCGACGACGATCACCTCTTCGACGAGCGCCGCCTTCAGCGCCGCCAGCACGAGGATCGGGATCGTCCACCAATGGGTGTCGAGCGGGGCCGGGACGACCGCGACGGTGAATCCGAGGGCGCGTCCGGCGGCGTAGAGTGCGAGCCCGGGGATGCCGATCACGGCGACCAGGGCGAGACCGGATGCCACGTCGCGGCCGGGCCTGGTCAGGTCGAAGCCGATGCGGCGGAAGGGGTCGACGCCGGGCCGCCACAGCAGGTACAGCACCAGCGCGACGACGGCGACGCCGAACACGACGTCGAGGAACTGGTACGTGAAGTCGAGCCATTCGCGGGTCGACCTCGACTGGTTGATCGCGGCGGACTGGTCGCCGAGCGGGCGGTCGTCGGTCACCCGCGCCACGATCGACACGATGGAGTAGACCGCCGACGCGCCGAGCGAGAGCGCGAGCACGATGGCGATCTCGATCCGCGAGCGAACGGCGCTTTCCATGCAGGAATCCTCGCACGTGGCCCGGGTGCGCAAGAATCGTGCGCTGGACGGCGGAAATCACCCCCCGAACGGGTCACCCAGATATCGCGTCGATAACGGTTTGCCGATGGGTTTGGAAAGAGACCTCCACGTTCTTAGTGTCGAACTACCCGCGCTCTCCCCGGCCAGAAGCCGTCGGATGCGCCATCTCACAGGAGGAACATTGAAGATCAAGAGAATCGGCGTCGCCGCCATTGCTCTTGCTGCAGCGGGCGCGCTCACGCTCGCCGGCTGCACGAGCGGTGGAACCGAGTCGACCGAGGGCGCGACCTCGTCGTCGGTCATCACCGTCAACAACACCGAGCCCCAGAACCCGCTGGTCCCGACCAACACCAACGAGGTCGGCGGCGGTCTGGTCCTGCAGAACATCTTCGCGGGCCTCGTCTACTACGACGCCGAGGGCGCGGTCCACAACGACGTCGCCGAGTCCATCGAGACCGATGACGCGCAGACCTACACCATCACCATCCGCGAGGGCCTGACCTTCACGAACGGCGACCCGGTGAACGCGGAGTCGTTCGTCAAGGCGTGGAACTACGGTGCCGCGCTCGACAACGCGCAGCTCTCGAGCTACTTCTTCGAGTCGATCGAGGGCTTCAGCTACGACGAGAACGTCGACGAGCTGTCGGGCCTCGAGGTCGTGGACGACCTGACCTTCACGGTGACGCTGAGCCAGCCCGAGTCGGACTTCCCGCTGCGACTCGGCTACACCGCGTACTTCCCGCTCCCCGAGTCGGCCTGGGAAGACATCGACGCGTTCGGTGAGAACCCGGTCGGCAACGGCCCGTACATGCTCGACGGCGAGGGCGCCTGGGCGCACAACGAGCGCATCGACCTCGTCAAGAACGACGACTACGACGGCCCGCGCGAGGCGGCGAACGGCGGAGTGGACATGATCCTCTACGCCAACACCGACGCTGCGTACGCCGACCTGCAGGGTGGCAACCTGGACATCATCCAGGAGATCCCGGACAGCGCGCTCCAGACCTTCGAGACCGAGTTCGAGGGCCGTTCGGTCAACATGCCGGCCGCCGCGAACGCGACCATCACGATCCCGGAGCGCCTCGCGCACTTCGCGGGCGACGAGGGCAAGCTCCGCCGTGCGGCGATCTCGAAGGCGATCGACCGCGAGGAGATCACCGACGTGATCTTCAACGGCACCCGTACCCCGGCGAAGGACTTCACGTCGCCGGTCATCGACGGCTACTCCGAGGAGATCCCCGGCAGCGAGGTCCTCGACTTCGACGCGACCGAGGCGAAGGACCTGTGGGCTCAGGCCGACGCCATCGCCCCGTGGAGCGGCACGTTCGAGATCGCCTACAACGCCGACGGCCCGAACCAGGGCTGGGTCGACGCGGTCGCCAACCAGCTGAAGAACAACCTCGGCATCGAGGCCGCCGGTGCTCCGGTGCCGACGTTCGCCGAACTCCGCACCTCGGTCGTGGACCGCGTCATCGCGACGCCGTTCCGCACCGGATGGCAGTTCGACTACCCGTCGCTGTACAACGGCCTCGGCCCGATCTTCGGTACCGGCGCCGGCTCGAACGACGGCGACTACTCGAACCCCGAGTTCGACGCGCTCCTCAACGAGGGTGCTGCGGCGACCGAGGTCGAGGCCGGCATCGAGAAGTTCCAGCAGGCGCAGGAGATCCTGTTCCAGGACCTCCCCGCCATCCCGCTGTGGTACACCAACGGCATGGGCGCCTGGGGCGAGTCGGTCGACAACGTCGAGTTCGGCTGGGACACCTGGCCGATCCTCTACGAGGTCACCAAGAGCGAGTAATTCTCGATCTCCGGCGGCTCGGGGTTAGACTCTGAGGCGCCCGTGGGGCGGCAGTCATCGACTGCCGCCCCACTCCCACGTATCCCCGAATCGCCTATCGGCGTAGCATTCGGGTGGACGAACTCGCAAACGGTGAGGTTTCTTCAATATGTCAACAACCACGAACAGCGGGGCATGATCCATGGCCGGCTATATCGTGCGCCGACTGCTGCAGGCGATCCCTGTCATGCTCGGCACCACCTTCCTGATCTACTTCATGGTCTTCTCGATGCCGGGAGACCCGATCCTCGCGCTCTTCGGCGACAAGACGCCGCCGCCTGAGGTCGCCGAGCAGCTCCGCCAGCAGTACAACCTGGACCAGCCGTTCATCGTCCAGTACTTCCTCTTCCTCGGCGGCATCTTCACGGGCGACCTCGGCACCTCGTTCTCGGGTCAGCCGGTCTCCCAGATCCTCGCCGAGACGTTCCCCGTCACGCTGCGACTGGCCGTGCTCGCGGTCATCTTCGAGATGGTCGCCGGCATCACCGTCGGCCTCATCTCGGGTCTGCGCAAGGGCGGCATCTTCGACGCGAGTGCACTCGTCGTCAGCCTGATCCTCATCTCGCTGCCGATCTTCGTCATCGCGTTCGTCGCGCAGTTCGTCTTCGGCATCCAGTTGGGCTGGTTCCGCACCACGGTGAGTGCGGGCGCGCCGATCCAAGACCTGATATTGCCGGCGCTCGTGCTCGCGACGATCAGCTTCGCGCAGATCAGCCGCCTGACCCGGGCCTCGGTCATCGACACCGACACGCAGGACTTCGTTCGCACCGCCGCGAGCAAGGGCCTGTCGCGCAACCGCATCGTCCCGGTGCACATCCTGCGGAACTCGCTGATCCCCGTCGTCACCTACCTCGCCGTCGACTTCGGCGTGCTGATGGTCGGCGCGACGGTCACGGAGGGCATCTTCAACGTGCCCGGCGTCGGCCGCACCCTCTACCAGGCGATCATCCGAGGTGAGGGACCGACCGTCGTCTCCTTCGTGACCGTCATGGTGCTGATCTACCTCCTCATCAACCTCCTGGTGGATCTGCTGTACGCCGTTCTCGACCCGAGGATCCGCTATGCCAAGTAACACCAGACCCGACCAGCAGCACTACGTCGCGCCGATCGAGGAGACCCCGCTCGTCGCGATCGACAAGGTCAAGGCCGAGGGCAAGCCCTCGAACCTGTGGACCGACGCGTGGAACGACCTGCGCCGCCGCCCCATGTTCTGGATCTCGGCAGCGCTGATCCTCCTCGTCGTCGTCGTCGCCCTGTTCCCGGGCTGGTTCACCCAGACCCCGCCGAACAACGACTGCCAGCTCTCGAACTCGAACGGCGGCCCCACGGAAGGGCATCCGCTCGGCTTCACCAAGCAGGGCTGCGACATCTACTCGCGCATCATCCACGGCACCTCGACGTCGCTCGCGGTGGGCCTCATCGTGACGTTCCTCGTCGCCGTGCTCGGCATCGCCTTCGGCGCCGTCGCGGGCTTCTACGGCGGATGGGTCGACTCGGTGCTCTCGCGCGTCGGCGACATCTTCTTCTCGATCCCCTACATCCTCGCCGCGGTCGTCATCATGTCGGTGCTCTCGGCGTACCGGAACGTGTGGGTCATCTCGCTCGCCATCGGCCTCTTCGCGTGGCCGGCGACAGCACGTGTGCTGAGAGCCGAGATCCTCAGGGTGAAGAACTCCGACTTCGTGATGGCGGCGACCGCGCTCGGCGTCTCGCGATTCCGCATCCTGCTGCGCCACGTCCTGCCGAACTCGCTGGCACCGGTCATCGTGATCACGACGATCTCGCTCGCCTCGGCGATCGTCGCGGAGGCGACCCTGTCGTTCCTCGGCGTCGGCCTGCCCTCCTCGACCATGTCGTGGGGCAATGACATCAGCCAGGCGCAGACCGACCTGCGTACCGCGCCGCAGACGCTGATCCTGCCCTCGATCGCCCTGAGCATCACCGTGCTGGCCTTCATCATGCTCGGCGAGGTCGTCCGCGACGCGCTCGACCCGAAGGCGAGGGCCCGCCGATGAGCGACATCATGAACGGAACCGACGTGCAGGCATCCGCCGACGAGCGACCCATCCTCGAGATCAAGGACCTCGAGGTCGGGTTCACCACCCAGACCGGCACGGTGAAGGCCGTGGACGGCGTGAACATCACGCTGTACCGCGGCCAGAGCCTCGCGATCGTGGGCGAGTCCGGCTCGGGCAAGTCGACGACCGCGCACGCGATCATCAACCTGCTCCCGGGCTCGGGCAAGATCACGGGCGGCAAGATCCTCCTCGACGGCCAGGACCTGACGAAGGCCACCAAGAAGGAGATGGAGTCGATCCGCGGTCGCAAGATCGGCTTCGTCCCGCAGGACCCGATGTCGAACCTGAACCCGGTGTGGTCGGTCGGCTTCCAGGTCGAGGAGGCGATCCGTGCGAACGGCATCGCCACCGGCAAGAAGGCGGTCCGCGAGCGTGCCGTCCAGGTGCTCAAGCAGGCGGGCCTCCAGGACGCGGATCGGCGTCTGAAGCAGTTCCCGCACCAGTTCTCGGGCGGCATGCGCCAGCGCGTGCTGATCGGCATGGGCCTGGCGTCCGACCCGCAGCTGCTCATCGCCGACGAGCCCACCTCGGCGCTCGACGTGACGGTGCAGCGGGTCATCCTCGACCACCTCGAGTCGCTGACCCGGGAACTCGGCACCACGCTGCTGTTCATCACGCACGACCTCGGCCTCGCGGCCGAGCGCGCCGAGCAGCTCGTCGTGATGTACAAGGGCCGCGTGGTCGAGTCGGGCAACTCGGTCGAGATCCTGCAGAACCCGCAGCACCCGTACACGCAGCGGCTCGTCGCCGCGGCGCCGAGCCTCGCGTCGCGGCGCATCCAGGCGTCGGGGAGCATCCACGCCGCCGAGGAGTCGATGGCCGAGGACGCCGCTACGGCCGCAGGCGAGACGATCGACCTGATCGCGACCGCCGAGGCCCGCGCCGAGGCCCTCGAGGCCGCGCAGGCGGCACCGCCCGCGATCGTCGTCGAGAACCTCACCAAGGTCTTCAAGATCCGCGGATCGGGTGACTTCAAGGCGGTCGACGACGTGTCGTTCCAGATCGCGAAGGGCACCACGACGGCGCTGGTCGGCGAGTCGGGCTCCGGCAAGTCGACCGTCGCGAAGATGCTGCTGAAGCTCGAGGACGCCACCAGCGGCAAGATCCTCGTCGGCGGCAACGATCTCGCGGCGCTGTCGGGCAAGGACCTCTTCAACCTGCGCAGCCGCATGCAGCCGGTGTTCCAGGACCCGTACGGGTCGCTCAACCCGCTGCGCAACATCGGCAACACCATCGCCGAGCCGCTGATGACGCACAAGGTGGGCGACCGGGCGTTCCGTCGCGAGCGCGTGAACGAGTTGCTCGACCAGGTCGCGCTGCCGCGCACGCTCGTCGGCCGCTACCCGAACGAGCTCTCGGGCGGTCAGCGCCAGCGCATCGCGATCGCGCGTGCGCTCGCGCTCAAGCCCGAGATCGTCGTGCTCGACGAGGCGGTCTCCGCCCTCGACGTGCTCGTCCAGGCGCAGATCCTGCGCCTGCTCGCCGACCTGCAGGCCGAGCTGGGGCTCACGTACCTCTTCATCACGCACGACCTCGCGGTCGTGCGGGTCATCGCCGACAACGTGTGCGTCATGCAGCGCGGACGCATCGTCGAGGCGGCGACCACCGACGAGGTGTTCGAGAACCCGAAGGAGCAGTACACGAAGGACCTGCTCGCGGCGATCCCCGGCGCGAACATCGAGCTCGGGGCGTAGTCCCGACTCGCGTCGCGCGGGTCGCCCCGCTCGCGAACGCCCGGTCCCGGCACCAGCCGGACCGGGCGTTCGGCGTTCGCACGGCAACGTCGCGATAGCATTGGGGGGCGCGCGCCGTGTCATCGGCAGCCGCGCTCCCACAGACTCCCATCCAGCGCATCCGCGCGGCCCCGGCGAGCCGGTCACCGGTCCGCTGCCGACGGATGCCCCACCGCGAGGACACATCCAATGGCCAAGGCCACCCGCAACGACCTGCGTAACGTCGCGATCGTCGCCCACGTCGACCACGGCAAGACCACCCTCGTCGACGCCATGCTCAAGCAGACGAACTCCTTCGACGCGCACGCGCACGTCGAGGAGCGCGCGATGGACTCGAACGAGCTCGAGCGCGAGAAGGGCATCACGATCCTCGCCAAGAACACGGCGATCTCGTACAACGGCGTCCACGCGCCCGACGGCCCGATCACGATCAACGTCATCGACACCCCCGGCCACGCCGACTTCGGCGGCGAGGTCGAGCGCGGCCTGTCGATGGTCGACGGCGTGGTGCTGCTCGTCGACGCCTCCGAGGGCCCGCTGCCGCAGACGCGGTTCGTGCTCCGCAAGGCCCTCGAGGCCCGCATGCCCGTGATCCTGCTGGTGAACAAGACCGACCGGCCCGACGCGCGCATCGACGAGGTCGTGGCCGAGAGCCAGGACCTGCTGCTGGGCCTCGCGAGCGACCTCGCCGACGACGTGCCCGACCTCGACCTCGATGCGATCCTCGACGTGCCCGTCGTGTACGCGTCGGGCCGCAACGGCGCCGCGAGCCACGAGCAGCCGGCGAACGGCGAGCTGCCGGGCAACGACGACCTCGAGCCGCTGTTCGAGGCGATCCTCCAGCACATCCCGGCTCCGACCTACGACGACGAGCACCCGATGCAGGCGCACGTCACGAACCTCGATGCCTCGCCGTTCCTCGGCCGTCTCGCGCTGCTGCGCGTGTTCCACGGCACGATCAAGAAGGGCCAGACCGTGGCCTGGGTCAAGCACGACGGCTCGGTGTCGAACGTGCGCGTGACCGAGCTGTTCCTGACGAAGGCGCTCGACCGGTACCCGGCGGACAGCGCGAGTGCCGGCGACATCGCCGTCGTGGCGGGCTTCGAGGACATCATGATCGGCGACACGCTCGCCGACGCCGAGGACGTGCGCCCGCTGCCGACGATCACGGTCGACGACCCCGCGATCTCGATGACGATCGGCACCAACACGTCGCCGCTCGTCGGCAAGGTGAAGGGCCACAAGCTGACCGCGCGCATGGTGAAGGACCGCCTCGACCGCGAACTGGTCGGCAACGTGTCGCTGCGCGTGCTCGACATCGGCCGCCCGGACGCCTGGGAGGTCCAGGGCCGCGGCGAGCTCGCGCTCGCGATCCTCGTCGAGCAGATGCGCCGTGAGGGCTACGAGCTGACCGTCGGCAAGCCGCAGGTGGTCACGAAGCAGGTCGACGGCAAGGTGCACGAGCCGTTCGAGCACCTGACGATCGACGCACCCGAGGAGTACCTGGGCGCGATCACGCAGCTCCTCGCGGCGCGCAAGGGTCGCATGGACAACATGTCGAACCACGGCACCGGCTGGGTGCGCATGGAGTTCATCGTGCCGTCGCGCGGCCTCATCGGCTTCCGGACGGAGTTCATGACGACGACCCGCGGCACGGGCATCGCGAACGCGATCTCGCACGGGTACGACGCGTGGGCGGGCGCGATCTCGACCCGCAACAACGGGTCGATCGTCGCGGACCGCGCGGGCGTGGTGACGCCGTTCGCGATCATCGCACTGCAGGAGCGCATGACGTTCTTCGTGAACCCCACGGAGGAGGTCTACGAGGGCATGGTGATCGGCGAGAACTCGCGCGCCGACGACATGGACGTGAACATCACGAAGGAGAAGAAGCTCACGAACATGCGTTCGTCGACGGCGGACACCTTCGAGTCGATGACGCCGTCGCGCCAGCTCACGCTCGAGGAGTGCCTGGAGTTCGCCCGCGAGGACGAGTGCGTGGAGGTCACGCCCGAGAAGGTGCGCATCCGCAAGGTGGAGCTCGACGCGACCGCTCGGGCCCGTGCCGTGTCGCGCCTGAAGAAGCAGGGCTGAGCGCCGCTCGCGCGCTGACGATCGGATGCCCCGGGCCGCCTCGGCCCGGGGCATCCGCGCGTTCGGAACAGTGGAATTCTCACGTTTCACACGGTTCCTCCAGATTCGGTGCGTACCGTTGAGGTGTTCCGTTACCGCTTCGTGATCTTTCTGCGTTCCCCCGGTCGCGTCGCGGAGGCCCTCGACCCCCGACGCACCCCCTCAATGCGCTCCACCATGCACGGCCGCCGACGCGCGGCCACGAAGCCCTCTGCCCGTTTCACGATGCCGCTCCGCGGCCGCCTGCGCCTGCGCCCCCGCGACGGGCTCGCCGCCCTGGCGATGACGTTCGCCGGCGGCATGCTGTTCGTCACCAGCGTCCCCGCGCTCGCGATCACCGCGACCGCCGAACGCGCGGGCAACCCCGTCGCCGACGTGTACGCACCGGCGGCCGCCGACGTGATCGTCGCGGCGCCGCAGCACCTGGAGGTATCCGAGAAGGCGGCGCCCGAAGAGGTCGAGACCGGCGGGTATGCGGTCGAGGCCGCGCCGCCGCCCCTCCAGTCGAGCGTCGCGGGCCTCGGTTCGGTCTCGCTCCTCCAGAGCGACCTCGTGGTCTGGCCGGTCGTCGACCCGTCGCGCACGAGCTCCGGCTTCGGCCCGCGCTCGGCGCCGTGCTCCGGATGCTCGACCTATCACGACGGAGTCGACTTCACACCCGGCAACGGCAGCCCCGTCATGTCGATCGCCGACGGCGTCGTCGTGCTCGCGACCGAGAACGGCGGCGGGCTCGGCGTCAACGTCGAGGTGCAGCACAACATCGACGGCGAGCTGGTCACGTCCTCGTACGCGCACATGCAGTACGGCTCGCTCGCGGTCAGCGTCGGCCAGCAGGTCACCGCCGGCCAGCAGCTCGGCCTCGTCGGCACGACCGGTCAGTCGACCGGCCCGCACCTGCACCTCGAGATGTTCGGCGCCGACGGCGTGCGCTTCGACGGCATGGCCTGGCTGCACGCCCGACTCGGCTGACCGCCGTCTCGGGCATCACCGCGTTCGGCTGGTCAGGGGACCTGATCAGCGCCCGGTGAACGACGGATCGCGCTTCTCGAGGAACGCGGCGATGCCCTCATCGTGGTCCTCGGTCCGGAACGCATCCTCGAATCCCGCGATCTCGATCTCGACGGCGGCCGCCGTCGGGGTGCCGGATGCCTCGACGAGCACGCGCTTGGCCAGGCCCACGGCCGCCGGCGAGTTCGTCGCGATGAGCTCGAGCGTCTCGCGTGCGCCGGCGAGCAGGGCCTCGCGGTCGGCGAAGCGGCGCGCGACGAGGCCGATGCGCTCGGCCTCCTCCGCGGCGACCTGTCGGCCGGTGTAGATGAGTTCCTTCGCGACTGCCGGCCCCACGACCTTCGGCAACCGCACGGTGCCGCCGAACCCGGGGATGAGGCCGAGCCTGACCTCGGGCTGGCCGAAACGCGAGGCATCCGTCGCGTAGATGAAGTCGCACGCCAGGGCGAGCTCGAGGCCGCCGCCGAGGGCGAACCCGTCGACGCACGCGATCACCGGCACCGGGAGGGCCTCGATCGCCGCGGCGACGGCGTGGCCGGCGCGCGCGGTACGCTCGCCCTCCTCCGGGGTGAACGACGACATCGCACGGATGTCCGCGCCGGCGACGAAGGCGCGGCCGCCCTCGCCGACGAGTACCACGCCCGTGACGCCGTCCGGGCCGCCGGTCAGGGCCGACACCTCGGCGACGACGCGTTCGAGCTCGCCGAGCACCTCGGGGGAGAGGGCGTTCAGGCTCTTCGGCCGGTCGATCACGACGGAGACCAGCGTTCCGTCGCGCTCGAGGCGGACGGCGGCGGGCTGCGGGGCGGACTGGTCGGTCATCGTCGGCGATCCTCTCCGGGGGTGCGGGCCGTGCCCGCGCGTCCCCTCACGCTACGGCATCACGCGGCACGGACCGGCCTCGCGCGGAGCCGCCCGGCATGGACCGCCGCCCGGCATCGCTCCCGCGGCCGCACGGGCATCGCGGGTAGGATCGTCGCCATGCCCGCCACGCACCTGCGCAACCCCCGACTCCGAGTCGCCGCCGCCGTCCTGATCGGCGGGGTCGTGGCGACCGCGCTGTCCGGGTGCTTCTTCAACCCGATGGAACAGGTCAAGCAGGGGGTCGAGAAAGGCATCGAGGAGGCCACCGGCGGCGACGTGAGCCTCGGCGGCGAGATGCCCGAGGGTTTTCCCGCGGAGATCCCGATCGTCGAGGGCTCGATCACGTTCTCGAGCGGTACCGGGGGCGAGCAGGGCTGGGTGGTCGGCATCGACCCGACCTCCGCCGACCCGCTGCCCGAGGCCGCGGCAGCGCTCGAGGCTGCCGGGTTCGCGAAGGATGCGGCGTTCGACGGCGTCGACCTCGGCGCCCAGATCTACTCGAACGGGACCCTGCTCGTGCTGCTGTCGGGCGACGGTGACGCGCTCGTCTACACCGTGACCCCGGCTCCCGCGCCGTGACCGATCCGCACGCCTCGCACACCCGTCGCGGCGGCGTGGTCGCCGCGATCGTCGGCCTCGCCGTCGGACTGCTGTACGGAGCGATCGGCACCATCGGCCACCGCCACCACTGGCGCTTCGACGAGGTCGTGATCCCGTGGGGCCTGGTGCTCGCCCTCGCCGGGGTCGCGGCGCTGCTCATCGGCATCCGGCTCCTGTACCCGGGCCGCCTCATCGCCGGAGCCGCGGCGCTCGGTGTCATCGTCTCGGTCGCCGTGCTCTCCTTGCCGGGCGTCGGAGGCTCGGTGCTCGTGCCGGCGACGATCGAGGGCACGATCTGGACCATCGCCCCGGCCGTGATCGGCGTGCTCGTCGTGGCCTGGCCCTCGAGCAGCGCCCTGCGTCGCACGACGTCGCACGGCGCCTCCGGCGCGTCGGCGTCGGCATAGACTGGCAGGACCAAGAGTCCTCGAAGGGAACCTCACCCACCGTGACCTACGTCATCGCCCTCCCCTGTGTCGACGTGAAAGACCGTGCATGCATCGACGAGTGTCCCGTCGACTGCATCTACGAGGGTGAACGCTCGCTGTACATCCACCCCGACGAGTGCGTCGACTGCGGCGCCTGCGAGCCCGTGTGCCCCGTCGAGGCGATCTACTACGAGGACGACCTGCCCGACGAGTGGGCCGACTACTACAAGGCCAACGTCGAGTTCTTCGACGAGGTCGGTTCGCCGGGCGGTGCCGCGAAGGTCGGCGTGATCGCGCACGACCACCCCCTCGTCGCCGCGCTCCCGCCGCAGGGGCACTGAGCATGGGGCTCGGGCCCCTTCCCGACTACCCGTGGGACCTGATGGCCCCCCATCGGGCGCGCGCCGAGGAGCATCCCGGCGGTGTCGTCGACCTCTCGATCGGATCTCCCGTCGACCCGACGCCCGACGTCGTGCGCGAGGCCCTCGCCGCGGCGACCGACGCCCACGCCTACCCGGCGACGATCGGCACGCCGGCCCTGCGTCGCGCGATCGTCGACTGGTTCGAGCGTCGCCGCGGCGTCGTGGGGCTCGACGAGTCCTCGGTGCTCCCCACGATCGGCTCGAAGGAGCTCGTGGCGCTGCTGCCGTTCCTGCTCGGCCTGGGTGCCGGCGACGTGGTGGTGCATCCGCGCGCCGCGTACCCGACGTACGAGATGGGCGCCGTCTTCGCAGGCGCGACATCGTTCGCCTCGGACGATCCCGCCGAGTGGCCCGAGGCGACGCGGCTCGTGTGGCTGAACAGCCCGGGCAACCCCGACGGGCGCGTCCTCGGCGTCGAGGAGCTCCGAGCGGCGCGGCAGCGGGCGCGGGAACTCGATGCGTGGATCGTCGGCGACGAGTGCTACGCCGAGCTCGGCTGGGAGGGCGAATGGGCCGAGGGCGCCGTGCCGAGCCTGCTCGATCCGCGGGTCACCGACGGCGACCACGATCGCACGCTCGCGATCTACTCGCTCTCGAAGCAGTCCAACATGGCCGGGTACCGTGCCGCCTTCGTCGCCGGATGCCCCGCCTCGATCGCCAGGCTGACCACGGCGCGCAAGCACGCCGGGCTGATGCTCCCGGCGCCGCTGCAGGCCGCGATGACGGTCGCCCTGCGCGACGACGTGCACGTCGCCGAGCAGAAGGCCAGGTATCGGGCGCGCCGCGAGGTGCTCAAGCCCGCCCTCGAGGCGGCTGGCTTCCGCATCGACCGGAGCGAGGCCGGGCTCTACCTGTGGGCCACCGAGGGGCGCGACGCGTGGGAGTCGATCGCGCGGCTCGCCGACCTCGGCATCGTCGCGGGCCCCGGTCACTTCTACGGCGCGCACTTCCCCCAGCACGTGCGGCTGTCGCTGACCGCGACCGACGAACGGGTGGCCTCCGCGGCGCAGCGGTTGGGTGCGTCGGCACGCTGATCGCGCGGGCGCGGCTACGCCGTGTCCATCAGGTCCATCCGGTCGGCGTTCGCTGTGGGCAGCCGCAACGGAAGGCCGCATCGCTTGGCGGGTGCAACAGTGGCCTTCCGGCACGTCTAGGCTAGAGGGGCCGAAGGCGCCGAACGGCGCTCGAAGAGAGAGCGACCCCGACACATGACGATCACAGGAGGCGCCGTGAGCGACGTCGTGAATCCTGCAGGTGGGCAGACGCCCGTCTCCGCGACACTGAGCTTCCCCGGCGGCACCGCCGAGTTCCCGGTCCGCACCGCAGCGGAGGGCAACTCGAGCCTCGACCTGTCGACCCTGACCCGGCAGACGGGCTTCACCGCACTCGACTACGGCTTCGTGAACACCGCGTCGACGCGGTCCGCGATCACGTACATCGACGGCGAGCAGGGCATCCTGCGGTACCGCGGGTATCCGATCGAGCAGCTCGCCGAGCACTCGACGTACCTCGAGGTCGCGTGGCTGCTCATCTACGGCGAGCTGCCGACCGCGGACCAGCTCGCGGAGTTCGACGAGAAGATCCGCCGGCACACGCTGCTGCATGAAGACCTCAAGCGCTTCTTCTCCGCGCTGCCGCACACCGCGCACCCGATGGCCGTGCTCTCGAGCGCGGTTTCGGCGCTGTCGACGTACTACGAGGACTCGTCCGACCCGCAGAACCCCGAGCACGTGGAGCTGACGACCATCCGGCTCCTCGCGAAGCTTCCGGTGATCGCGGCGTACGCGCACAAGAAGAGCATCGGCCAGGCGTTCCTCTACCCCGACAACTCGCTGTCGTTCGTCGAGAACTTCCTCCGCCTGAACTTCGGCAACATGGCCGAGCCGTACTCGATCGACCCGACGCTCGCGCGGGCGCTCGATCGCCTGCTGATCCTGCACGAGGACCACGAGCAGAACGCCTCCACCTCGACGGTGCGCCTGGTCGGATCGACCGGTGCGAACCTGTACGCGTCGATCTCGGCGGGCGTGCAGGCGCTGTCGGGCCCGCTGCACGGCGGCGCCAACGAGGCCGTGCTGCAGATGCTCGCGCGCATCCAGGAGTCCGGTGAGGGCGTCGCGAAGTTCGTCGAGCGCGTCAAGCGCAAGGAGGACGGCGTCAAGCTCATGGGCTTCGGGCACCGGGTGTACAAGAACTACGACCCGCGCGCCAAGATCGTCAAGCAGTCCGCCGATGCGGTGCTCGACGGGCTCGGCGTGGACGACCCGCTGCTCGACATCGCGAAGGAGCTCGAGCAGTTCGCGCTCGAGGACGACTACTTCCGCGAGCGTCGCCTGTACCCGAACGTCGACTTCTACACCGGCGTGATCTACAAGGCGATGGGCTTCCCGACGCGCATGTTCACGGTGCTGTTCGCGATCGGCCGGCTTCCCGGCTGGATCGCGCACTGGCGCGAGATGAACCTCGACCCGCAGACGAAGATCGGCCGTCCGCAGCAGCTCTACGTGGGCGAGGCGGAGCGCCGCCACCCGGGCGCGTAGTCCGGGCGGGCGCCGCCCCGGGCCTGAGTCCCGGGGCGCTCAGCCGGCTGGGCGGAGCACGAGCGTCGCGGCGGCGGCCGCCTCGACGGCGTCGCGCGTGAACGGCCAGGCGAGCAGCTCGCCGTCCTGCCACAGCGGGGTCTGGTCGGCGTAGTTCGGGTGGAACGCGTGGCCCGAGGCGCCGGTCAGGTTGATCCACCGGGACCGGTCGAAGTCGGCCAGGTCGACGACCATGCGCATCGACGGCACCCAGTGCACCTCGTAGCCCTCGCTGGCGTCCCAGCCGTTCGCGTTCGCGATCGACGATCCGCCCGGCAACGGGTAGGGGCCGCGGTTGAACAGCCATTCGATCGGGGCGATCCCCGACTCGCCGAAGCTCTGGTTCGTCAACGTGAGCGTGTGCAGTCGACCCCATCGCCAACGGCCGGGGTCGTCGCCCATGCGTTCGGCCGACTCCGCCCACGCGGCATCGAGTGCGGCTCCGATGACGGCGTCGCGTCCGGATGCCCCGGAGCCGGGGTCGGCCCACCACGGCGAGTCGGGCTCGCCGAGGAGGGTGCCGACGACGGAGTACCAGCGGTCGCCGCCGGCCGGGCGTGTGGCCTCGGGGAGGCCGCCGAACATGCCGGCGAGCAGGTTCCGCCAGAACACCGCGAAGTACGCGGCCTCGGCGCTGTCGAGGTCGGCGCGCCCGTCCCAGTCGGCGAGCAGCGACTGCCCCTGCGCGGCGTCGCCGTCGAGCGCGAGTTCGGCGATGATCGGGAGGAACGCCTCGGCGTTCGCGTCCGCGGTGTCGAGTTGGATGTCGGCGAGATCGGCTGCCGTGATCGGCTCGCCCGCGGAGAGGAGCGCCTGGATGCGTCGTTCGATGGCCTGGGCCCGGTATCCGAGGTCCCAGTCGGCCGTGAGGAACGGACCGGTGCCGCTGACGGCGTTGTTCGCGGTCACGATGTACCCGCGCGCCGGGTTGAACTCGCTCGGAAGCGCCTCGAAGGGCACCGTTCCGGTCCAGCCGTTGGCGTTCGTCCAGCCGGGAAGCGGCACGGTGCCGTCGCCCGCGGCTCGGATCGGGATGCTTCCGGGCGCCTGGTAGCCGATGTTCCCGTCGACGTCGGCGTAGACGAGGTTCTGCGCGGGAACGTCGAACTGCGATGCAGCGAGGCGGAACTCCTCCCAGGTCTGGGCGCGGTCCAGGGTGAAGATCGCAGCCGCCGTCGTACCGGGTGTCAGGGCCGTCCACTGCAGCGAGAGTTGGAGGTCGGCGCCCTCGACCGCAGCCCCCTCGACCCCGGCCGCGGCGGGATAGTCGGCGGCGATCTCGGTGAACGCCGGCTCGATGTCGGTCACGATCGGTCCGCGCGCGGTCGACCTGACGGTGATGGTGCGGGGTTCGCCGCCCGCGACCTCGATGACCTCCTCGCGCAGCGTGAGCGGCTGCATCGTGCCGTCGAGCTCGTAGGTGTCGCCCTCGATCCGCTCGAGGTAGAGATCGGCGACGTCGGGGCCCAGGTTGGTGAAGCCCCACGCGATGCGCTGGTTGTGGCCGATGATGACCCCGGGGAGCCCGGCGAAGGTGTAGCCGGCGACGTCGAACCCGCAGTCCTCGTCGACCGTGCTGCACGAGAGACCCTGCTGCGTCCACACCGACGGCATGGTCGCGCCGAGGTGCGGGTCGTTCGCCAGGAGCGGTGCACCCGTGTCGGTCAGCGCGCCCGACACGACCCACGAGTTCGAGCCGATCTCGTTGCCGGCCGGCCCGATGAGTTCGGGGATGCCGTCGAGGGTGGCGCGGAGGTTCGCGGCGGCGGCGGCGTAGGCCGAGGCATCCGATCGTTCTGCGTCGTCGCCGGGATCCGCTGCACCGGCCGGTGCCGCCGTCGGCGCCGCGCCGGCGGGCATGCCGCCCATGATCGTCGGCATGCGGTCGAACGCGTAGCCCGGGTGGAGGCGCGCGACCTCCTCGGGGGGCAGCGCCGTGGCGAGCAGCGCGCGGTCGATCTCGTCCTCGAGGTTCGAGCGGAGGTCCCACGCCATCGCCTTCAACCATGCGACGGAGTCGACGGCGTGCCACGGTTCGGGGGAGTACCCGGGGTTCTGCAGCGCGAGCACGCCGTACTCGAGCGACAGGTCGGCGCCCTGACGTTGCGCGAGGTAGGCGTTCACGCCCTCGGCGTAGGCGTCGTAGTAGCCACGCGTCGTCTCGTCGAGCGCGGCGTACTCGGCTTCGGCGACCCCGTGCCAGTCCAGGGTGCGGATGAACGCGTCCGTCCCGACCTGCGAGTCACCGAAGAGCTCGGCGAGCCGGCCCGCCGTCACGTGCCTGCGGAAGTCCATCTCCCAGAAGCGGTCCTGCGCGTGCACGAAGCCCTGCGCGAGGAACAGGTCGTGGTCGTTCTCGGCGACGATCGTCGGGATGCCGTTCGCGTCGCGCGTGACGCGGACCGAGTCGCTCAGGCCGGCGACCTCGAGCTGGCCGCTCGTGGTGGGGAACGACCGGTTGACCGTCCACCAGCCGAATCCGGCTGCGGCGACGCCGATCACGAGCACGGCGACGAGCAGTCCGACCAGGAACGTCACCCATCGATGACGGCCGGTCCTCGGTTGGTCGGTGCCCACGTCACTCCCTCGTGCGTCGCAAGACGACAGGCCCCCGTCGGCGGCCTGAGGAGATCACTGTAGCGGAGCGGCGCCCCGTCGCAGGACTCGGGGGCTCCGGCGGGGATCAGGCGTGGAGTGCGGCGTTCAGCACGATGCCCGAACCCGACCGCTCGAGCACCTCGACCCGGCCGTTGAGCGAGTTGCGGCGGAACAGCAGGTTCGGAACGCCGGAGAGCTCGACCGCCTTCACCGTGCGGGCGGCCTCGCCGGCTCCGCCGACGACCGCGACCTTCGTTCCGGCGGTGACGTAGAGCCCGGCCTCGACGATCGAGTCGTCGCCGATCGAGATGCCGATGCCGGAGTTCGCGCCCAGCAGGGCCCGCTCGCCGATCTCGACGCGCTGCGTGCCGCCGCCGGACAGCGTGCCCATGATGGATGCGCCGCCGCCCACGTCGGAGCCGTCGCCGACGACGACGCCCTGCGAGATGCGGCCCTCGACCATCGAGGCGCCGAGCGTGCCGGCGTTGAAGTTCACAAAGCCCTCGTGCATGACCGTCGTTCCGGGTGCGAGGTGCGCGCCGAGGCGCACGCGCGAGGCGTCGGCGATGCGCACGCGGTCGGGCGTGACGTAGTCGGTGAGGCGCGGGAACTTGTCGAGGCCCACGACCTGGATGCCGGCTCGGCTGAGTGCCGGGCGCAGGCGGGCGACGTCGTCGGGGTGCACCGGGCCGGCATTGGTCCAGGCGACGTTGGGGAGGTGCGCGAAGATCCCGTCGAGGTTCACGGTGTTGGGCCGGGCGAGCAGGTGCGAGAGCACGTGCAGGCGCAGGTACGCGTCGGCGGTGCCCGCCGGCGCCGCGTCGAGGTCGATCTCGACGACGACCGCCTCCACGGTGACGGCGCGACGTTCGTCGCGACCCGCGAGCGCGGCGTGCTCGGGTGCCAGGGCGGCCGCGTCGGCCGGACGCGCGCCGAGCGCGGGCGCCGGGAACCACGTGTCGAGCACGGTGCCGTCGTCGGCGACGGTGGCGAGGCCCGCGCCCCAGGCGAGGCGGGCAGGGGCGATGGCGTCGTCGTTCGAGGGCATGCAACCAGCGTAACGAAGCCCGCGGGCGGGCGCCGGGGCATCCGTAGACTGGCGACATGGTGACCACCCCCGCGCCCGTGCTCGACCTGTCCGCCGACGTCGTCTCGATCGCGCAGGCGGTCTGCGACATCGCGAGCGAGTCGGGTGACGAGCGCGCGTTGGCCGACGCGATCGTCGCCGCGCTGTCGGATGCCGGCCACCTGGAACTCATCCGGGACGGCGACGCGGTCGTCGCCCGCACGAACCTCGGTCGCCCGCGTCGCGTCGCGATCGCCGGTCACCTCGACACCGTGCCGATCAACGGCAACGTGCCGACCCGGTACGAGGACGTCGACGGCGAGCGGTACCTCGTGGGGCGCGGCACCGTCGACATGAAGTCGGCGGTGGCCGTGCAGTTGAAGCTCGCGCTGGAGCTGACCGAGCCCGAGCACGACCTCACCTGGCTCTGGTACGACAACGAGGAGGTCGCCGCGGCGCTCAACGGGCTCGGCCGGCTCGCGCGAAACCGGCCCGACCTGTTCGAGGCGGACTTCGCCATCGTCGGGGAGCCCTCGAACGGGCAGGTCGAGGGCGGCTGCAACGGGACGCTGCGCGCCGAGATCCGCACCCGCGGAGTGCGTGCGCACACGGCGCGCAGCTGGATGGGCGTGAACGCCATCCACGCCCTCGGGCCCGCGCTGGACCGCCTGGCGGCGTTCGAGGCCGAGACGATCGCGGTCGACGGGCTCGAGTACCGCGAAGGGCTCAGCGCCGTGCACGTCGCCGGAGGCGTCGCGGGCAACGTCGTGCCCGACGAGGCGGTGCTGACCGTGAACTACCGGTTCGCGCCGAGTCGGTCGGTCGAGGAGGCGTCGCGGATCGTGCGCGACCTGTTCGCCGAGTTCGAGGTCGAGGTCGTGGATGCCGCGCCGGGCGCTCGTCCGGGTCTGGACGCGGCGATCGCGCAGGAGTTCGTCGCCGCCGTCGGCGCGGTGCCGCACGCGAAGTACGGCTGGACCGACGTCGCCCGGTTCAGCGAGCTCGGCGTGCCTGCGGTCAACTTCGGCCCCGGCGATCCCATCAAGGCCCACGCCGACGACGAGCGGGTGCTCGTGTCGCAGATCGTCGACGGGGAGCGCGCGCTGCGCGCCTGGCTGTCCGGCGGGGCGTGACGGGGGTGACGGCCGAGGACGGGTCGCACGCGGAGGACGGCTCCCTCACCGACGCGCGCGCCGTCCCCGAGGCCCGATCCCTCCCCGAGGCCCAGTCCCTCGTCGAGGCCGAGGCCGAGGCCCGCCGCGAGGCCGATCCGTTCCGTGCCCATCGGTGGTCGCCGCGCGTCCGCTGGCGGCTGATCCCGTGGTGGGGACGGGTGGCGTTGATCTACGCGGCATCCCGGGTGGTCACCACGGTGATCCTGCTCCAGTTCGCGGCCGCGCAGGCCCCGAACGCCTGGACGGACGCCCGACCGGGCCTGTTCGAGTACTCGAACCTCTGGGACGCGCGCTGGTACGCGCTGATCGCGTTCGGCTGGTACCCGTCGGAGCTGCCGGTCGGCGACTCCGGGCACGTGGGCGAGAACCAGTGGGCGTTCCTGCCGGTGTTCCCGGCGCTCATCCGAGCCATGACGACCTTCGGCGTGCAGACGGAGGTCGCGACGGTCCTGATCGCGACCGCGGCCGGACTCGGGGCGGCGCTCGTGCTGCACCGGTTGATGAGCCGCTTCCTCGAGCCGGACCGGGCGATGTTCGCGGTGGTGCTGTTCTGCGTCGCGCCGGTGTCGCCGATCCTGCAGTTCGGGTACGCCGAGTCGCTCGGCTTCCTCGGGATCGCGATCGCGCTCCTGCTCCTCGTCGACCGGCGGTACGGATGGCTCGTGCCGGTCGTCGCCGTCTGGGCGTTCACCCGGCCGGGCACGCTGGCGTTCGCGCTCACGCTGGGCCTGCACTGGATCGTGCGGTTCGCGACCCGGAGGACCGACCCGTTCCCGGTCCGCGATCGGGTCGTCGTCGCGCTGGTCGCGGTCTTCACGGCGATCATGGGCCTCGCCTGGCCCGTGATCGCGTGGATCGCCACCGGCGACCCGGCCGCGTACTTCGACACCGAACTCGCCTGGCGGGCGGCGTACATCGGCTATGGCGAGCTGGTCCCGTTCACCGCATGGTTCGAGGGTGCGCAGTGGTGGATCGGCGGCGCCGTCGGCCCGATCGGCAGCGCGGTCGCCGTCATCGCTCTCGCGGTCGCGTTCGCACTCGTGCTCTTCCTACCCGCGGTGCGACGCCTCGGCACCGACATCAGGCTCTGGCTCGCGAGCTACGGGCTGTACCTGTTCGCGGTGTTCTTCCCGCAGTCGAGCACGTTCCGCCTGCTCGCCCCGATGTTCCCGCTGGTCGGCGCGCTCGCGGTGCCCCGCGCCCGCTGGTACCGCTGGAGCATCGTCGTGGTGTTCCTCGCGCTGCAGGTCGGATGGCTCTGGATCTGCTGGGTCATCGACGGCCGCGACTGGACGCCGCCCTGATCCGGGCGAGCGCTCTCCACAAACCGATGCAGCGATTTCCCAGCCTCCGGGTTTCCGGGGGATAATGGAGATTCAGCCACGAAAGGGGTAGCTCAATGGCGGCCATGAAGCCACGCACCGGAGACGGGCCTATGGAGGCTGTGAAGGAGGGGCGACTCATCATCGTGCGCGTGCCGCTCGAGGGTGGGGGTCGACTCGTCGTCTCGGTGAACGACGCTGAGGCCAAGGAACTCTACGACGTCCTCGGCGGCGTCGTGAACCCCGCCTGACGCGGATTCGGCGCCCGAGTGATCCAGTGCCGTCGGCGCGAGCCGCGGAGCGGGGACTCGGGCGCCGGCCTCTGCACTGATCGGTTCGCGTGCAGGACTGGTCGGTTCGCGTGCAGGCCGGCTCGGCGGACCCCTGCGCTACGCGCCGAGCTTGACGATCTGCAGCAGGCCGTCGCCGGCCGGTGACGTCGCGGTCACGACGGCCGACGATGACGCCAGCTCGCCGACGAGCGCCCGGAACGCGACCGCGGCGTCGTCGCGCCGTGCGGGGTCGGCGACGCGGCCCTTCCAGAGCGAGCGGGCGACGATGACGCTGCCCTTCTCCTTGGCGAGCCGCAGGCCGTGCTCGACGTACTCGATGACGTTCGGGGCATCCGCGTCGATGAACACGAGGTCGTAGCTCGCCTCGTTCATTCTGGGCAGCACCTCGCTCGCTCGACCCGTGATGAGTCGGATGCGCGCCGCGGCGACTCCCGCGTCGGCGAAGTGCTGGCGCGCGTGCTGCTGGTACTCCGTCTCGGTGTCGATCGAGGTGAGCAGCGCGGTCGGCGCCGCCTGGAGCAGCCACAATCCCGAGACGCCGATGCCGGTGCCGATCTCGATGATCGACTCGGCGCGCGACGCGGCGGCGATGACGGCGAGCTGTGCGCCCATCGCCGGCGAGATCGGATCGACGCCGAGCTCGAGGGACTGCTGGCGCGCGCGGGCGATGACGTCGTGCTCGACGACCGATTCGTCGACGTACTTCCAGTTCAGGTCGTGTTCGGACACGCTCATCTCCCTGCCATGCTCAGCTCCCCAGCCTAGATGCGCGGACAGACGTCGAGCAGACGCCTCGCCGCCGTCTATCCTGTAGTGGTGTTCGGTCTGACGTTCGAGAAACTCCTCCTCATCGGGGTGATCGCCGTCTTCCTGCTCGGGCCCGAGCGGCTGCCGCATTACGCGGCCAAGCTCGGCCAGTTCGTCCGCGGGGTGCGCGACTTCGCGAACGGTGCGAAGGACCGGATGCGCGAGGAGATGGGTCCCGACTTCGACGACGTCGACTGGCAGAAGCTCGATCCGCGCCAGTACGACCCGCGGCGCATCATCCGCGAGGCCCTGAGCGACGCCGACCCGTTGGCCGAGCCCGAGCGTCCCGCCGTCGCGCGGGCTTCCGTCAACGAGAACTCGGCCTACCTGCAACGCAAGCGCAAGCGCGAAGCCCTCGGCGAGCCGCTCGGTGCCGGCGAAGCGGCGCCGTTCGACGCCGAGGCGACCTGAGCGGATCGCGGAACGGGTCCGCGTCGTCGCCGTGCCGGGCGATGACGGCGTGGCCGATCATGCAGCCGGTGCCGGCCCGGACGACCGCCGGACCACGAGGTGCGGCGCCCTGATCGGCGGCCGCGCGTCGTCGCGGCCCTCGATCGCATCGATGAGTTCGAGCACCGAGGCGCGCCCCTGCTCCTCGAACTCGAGGTGGAGCGTCGTGAGCGGCGGGTCGAAGTACGCGGCGTCGCCGATGTCGTCGATTCCGACGACGCTGACCTCGTCCGGTACGCGCACGCCGCGTTCCTTGAGCGCGAGCATGACGCCGAGGGCGGTCTGGTCGTTCGCGGCGATCCACGCGGTCGCATCGGGAAGTCGGTCGAGGCGCATCACGGCGTCGTGCCCTGAGCGTGCGGACCAGTCGCCCGTGAGCACGCCGCGGGAGACGAGGCCGTGGGAGGCGACGGCCTGCTCGTAGGCACGTGCGCGCCACCTGGCGGCAGGCCACGCGTCCGGGCCTGCGACGTGCACGAACCGCCGGTGCCCGAGGGCGGCGAGGTGGTCGACGAGTTCGTGGAGGTGCACCGCGGCGGGGTCGGTGCGGTCGCCGTCGTGCTCCGACGACACGGCGATGAGCGCCGGGACGCGGAACCTCGTCGCCTGGAAGGCGCGGGTCATCTCGTCGGTCGAGGAGAGGGCCAGGACGCCGGCGAGGTCGTGCTGGATCAGCAGGTCGAGCGACTCCTCGATCGACCTGGTGTCGTGCACGTCCAGGGAGACGAGGTCGAGCACGTATCCGGCCTCGCGGGCCGCTGCGGAGGCACCCTGCGCGATGCGGCTGGGGCCGACGTGCGAGACCTCGTGCGTCAGCGCCCCGATGCGGTGCGAGCGCCCCGACTTGAGGCTGCGGGCGGTGAGGTTGGGGCGATAGCCGAGTTCGTCGAGTGCTCGTTCGACCCGTCGGCGCGTTTCGGGGCGGATGCCCTCGAAGCCCTTGAGGAACCGGCTGACGGTCTGGTGCGAGACTCCGGCGGCGCTGGCGACGTCGTAGATCGTCGCGGGCTTCGCGGCGGCCGGCACGACGGGGTCGGGGTGCTGGTCCATGCGTGGTCTCCTCGTGCCGGCTGGGCGCGCTCTCACGGTATCGGTTCGACCGTGAATCTCGATCCGCCTCTTGACAGATCCGATGTTATCGACAACATTCTCCTACAGACGCGATGTTTCCGAAAACATTCGGCACATCGCTCCTGACCTCGACAACGGAGTACGAACTCGGATGAGCACTGCACGACGCCACGAATCCACCGGCCGGGTCCTCTTCGGCGCCGCCTACTACGCGGAGTACCACCGCGACGAACGCACCGCGCTCGACCTCGACCTCATGCGCGACGCCGGCTTCTCGGTGATCCGCGTCGGAGAATCGGTGTGGTCCACCTGGGAGCCGCGCGATGGCGAGTTCGACCTCGACTGGCTGCAGCCGGTGCTCGACGGCGCGCACGAGCGGGGCATCCGGGTGATCCTCGGGACGCCCACCTACGCGGTGCCGCCGTGGCTGCAGACGGCGTATCCGGAGATCGCCGCCGACCTCCGCACCGGCGAGCCGATGCCGTGGGGCGCGCGACAGGAGGTCGATTACTCGCACCCGGCCTTCCGCTTCCACGCCGAGCGGGTCATCCGTGCCGTGATCGCGCGCTACGCCGACCATCCGGCCGTCATCGGCTACCAGGTCGACAACGAACCCGGCATGCTGCTCTTCCACAACCACGGGTCGTTCCAGCGATTCGTCCGAAGGCTGAAGGCGACGTACGGCGACGTCGACACCCTCAACCGCGAATGGGGGCTCACCTACTGGTCGCACCGGCTCAGCGACTGGAGCGACCTCTGGACCCCCGACGGCAACAGCCTTCCCCAGTACGACCTCGCCTGGCGCCGCTACCAGGCCGACCTCACCACCGAGTTCATCGCCTGGCAGGCCGAGCTGGTGCGCGAGTACGCGCGGCCCGACCAGTTCGTCACGACCTGCATCGCGTACCCGAGGCCCGGTCTCGCCGACGAGCGGCTCGTCGCGGCGCTCGACGTGACCGCCGGCAACCCGTACTACGCGATGCAGGACCACCTCGACCGCTCGATCGACCTCCCGCCGGTGACGCCGTGGACCTCATCCGGCGTCGCCGGGCTCTTCCGCCAGGCCGACCGGCTGTGGTCGTCGAAGCAGTCGCGGTTCCTCGTGACCGAGACCGATGCCCAGTCGATCGGAGGCTCCGAGTTCAACCTGCCCCCGTACCCCGGGCAGTTGCGGCAGGCGGCCTTCGCGTTCATCTCGCGCGGTGCCGCGATGATCGAGTACTGGCACTGGCACACGCTGCCGTACGGCACCGAGACCTACTGGGGCGGCGTGCTCCCGCACAGCCTGGAGCCGGGCCGGGTCTACCGCGAACTCGCCGGCGTCGGCGCCGACCTCGCCGCGATCGGCGACGCGCTCGACGGGTACGAACCCGACGCCGACGTCGCGATCCTCTGGTCGAACGACAGCCGGTTCGCGCTCGAGTTCTTCCCGCCGCTCGCCGCGGCCGACGGCAGGCCGGATCGGCAGTCGTACCAGCACGTCGTCGACGCCTTCCACCGCGGCGTGCTCGATGCCGGCGCGCAGGCGCGCATCCTCCACCTCTCGCAGGCGGCGGCGCTGGGCGCGGACGTCCTCGCCGACCGGCATCCGGTGCTCATCGCACCCGCGCTCTACGTCGCGACCGACGCCGAACTCGACCTGCTCCGCGACTACGCCGCCGCCGGCGGCCACCTCATCGTCGGCATCCGGACCGGGTACGGCGACGAGGAGGCCCGCGCGCGCGTCGAGATCGCGCCGGCCCGGCTCGCCGAGGCGGCGGGCGTGCACTACGAGGAGTACTCGAACCTGCGCACCGACCTCGCGATCGAGGGACTCCCGGGCACCGGCACCCGGTGGGCCGACGGCCTCATCGTGGACGCCGCCGAGGTCGTCGCGGGTTACGACCACCCGCGGTTCGGCGACTTCCCGGCCGTCACGACGAACGCCCACGGCGACGGCCGGATCACGGTGGTCGGCACCGTGCCCTCGCCCGAACTGGCTGAGGCCATCGTTCGCCGCGCGGTCGCCGCGCCGATCGCCGACGACCTGGCTCCCGACCTCGCCCGCCCGGTGCAGGTCTCGTCGGGCAGGCTGCCCGACGGGCGGCGCGCCTGGTTCCTGTTCAACTGGGGGTGGGGGCCGCAGAGCGTGACGCTCGCGGCATCCGTCACCGACCTCATCTCCGGCGACGGGCTCGTCGCCGGCACCGACGTCTCCCTCGACGCCTGGTCGACGCGCACCTTCGTCGACCGCGCCGAGTGAGCACCAGGGGATCCACGCGATCCGATCAACCACAGGAGAAGATCACCATGAAGAAGGCACGGAGAACAGCACTGGCGCTGGTGTGCGGCGCCGCCTCGGTCGGCCTCGTACTGTCCGGATGCACCCCGGGATCGAGCGGCGGCTCGAACCAGGGACCGGTGAGCCAGGAGGACATCGACGCGGCCATGGAGACGCCCACCGAGCTCACCTTCTGGACGTGGGTCCCCGACATCGACCAGGAGGTGGCGCTGTTCGAGGAGAAGTACCCCGCGATCGACGTCAAGGTCGAGAACGTCGGACAGGGCCTGCCGCACTACCAGAAGCTGCGCAGCGCACTCGAAGCGGGCGAAGGCGCCCCGGACGTCGCGCAGGTCGAGTACCAGTACATCCCGTCCTTCGTGCTCAGCGAGTCGCTGCTGGACCTCACGCCCTACGGAGCCGCGGACATCGAGGACGACTACGTCGGCTGGGCGTGGAACCAGGTGTCGCCGGGCGATGAGGTCTGGGCGATCCCGCAGGACGTCGGGCCGATGGGCAACCTGTACCGCGAGGACATCCTCGCGCAGGCGGGCATCACCGAACCCCCGGCCACGTGGGAGGAGTACGCGGCCGCGGCGAAGACCGTGAAGGACTCGACCGGGTCGTACATCTCGAACCTCGGCGCCACGCAGGCCGGCCAGATGATCGGCTTCTTCTGGCAGGCCGGCATCAAGCCGTTCGGCTACGACGGTGCCGAGACCGTGAAGATCGAGGTCAACAGCGACGAGGCGAAGGAGATCGCGAGCTACTGGACCGACCTGATCCAGCAGGACCTGATCTCGACCGACGTCGACTTCAACGACCAGTGGTACCAGGGCCTCGCGAACGGCAAGTACGCGGGCTGGCTGACCGCAGCGTGGGGGCCGGTGTTCCTCCAGGGCACGGCCGAGGGCACCTCGGGGCTCTGGCGGGCGGCACCCTTGCCGCAGTGGAGCGAGGGTGAGAACGTGTCGGGCAACTGGGGCGGCTCGAGCGACGCGGTGCTCGCCACGAGCGAGAACCCGATCGCGGCGTACATGCTCGCCGAGTTCATCAACCACGACGAGGAGTCGGCGATGCAGCTGGCGACGCAGCAGTTCCTCTACCCGCCGCAGCAGTCGGTGCTGAACGACCCGGCGTTCGTCGACCAGGAGTCGGAGTTCTACGGCGGCCAGCAGGTCAACAAGCTGTTCGCCGAGATCTCGGAGACGGTCGACACCGACTTCCAGTGGCTGCCGTTCATGGACTACGTGTACTCGACGTACGAGGAGACGATGGGCACGGTGATCGCCGACAAGGGCGACATCGCGGCAGCGCTCGACACCTGGCAGGACCAGCTCGTCGCCTACGCGGAGGACCAGGGCTTCACCGTCGAGTGAGCCCGTCCGACCCACCCGGGGGCGTCCGCCGTTCGGCGGCGGGCGCCCCGCTCCGGAACACCGATCCACCGAAGGAGCCGCAATGTCGCACTCCACCCTGGCGCCGCCGAGGCGGCGCCCGAACTCCAGCACGAGGCGGCAGCATCGCGCCGCCTACCTGTTCATCCTCCCGTTCTTCGTCGTGTTCCTCGCGATGCTCGTCGTGCCGCTCGTGTACTCGGGCTACCTCAGCCTGTTCGAGTCGAAGCTGATCGGCGGCGAGCAGTTCGCGGGCCTCGCGAACTACCTCCGCGCGTTCGCGGACCCGGCGTTCTGGGGCGGCCTCGGCCGCGTGGCGCTGTTCCTGGTCGTGCAGGTGCCGATCATGCTGGGCCTCGCGCTCTGCTTCGCGCTCGCGCTCGACAGCGGGCGGGCGCGCGGATCGCGCAGCGCCAGGCTGTTCATCTTCATGCCGTACGCGGTGCCCGCGGTGATCGCGACGCTCATGTGGGGCTACCTGTACGGACCGGACTTCGGCCCGATCGCCCAGATCGCGCGCGCGGTCGGCTTCGGCACCCCCGACTTCCTGTCGCCCGGCAACATCCTCGGCTCGATGATGAACATCGTCACGTGGGAGTTCGTCGGCTACAACATGATCATCATGTACGCGGCGCTCCGGTCGATCCCGGCGGAGCTGTACGAGGCTGCGGAACTCGACGGCGCCGGCCAGTTCCGAGTCGCCTGGAGCGTGAAGATCCCGGCGATCCGCCCGGCGATCATGCTGACCGTCATCTTCTCGATCATCGGCTCGTTCCAGCTGTTCAACGAGCCGAGCCTCCTGAACGCGATCGCGCCCGACGCGATCACGAACTCGTTCACGCCCAACTACTACGCCTACAACCTCGCGTTCATCAACCAGGAGCTGAACTACGCGGCCGCGATCGCGTTCCTCCTCGGCATCGTGATCGCGATCGTGTCGTACGTCGTCCAACTCGGCGAACAGCGACGCGAACGACGCGAACGGAGGGGTCTGCGATGACCACGGCTCCCATGACCTCGCTGGAGACCCGATCGGCGGTGGTGCCGGGTTCGGGGCGCCGACGGCCGAGGCGGTTCCGCCCGTACTCGCCCGAGAAGCGCCGGAGTTGGTTGCTGACGGTCCTGCTCTGGCTGTGCGTGCTGTACTTCGTGCTGCCGCTGTGGTGGCTGTTCGTCGCGTCGACGAAGGACAACTCGGCCCTCTTCTCGACGTTCGGACTCTGGTTCGGCGGCGGCTTCTCGCTGTGGGACAACCTCGTCGAGCTGTTCACGGTCCGCGACGGCATCTTCGGCCTGTGGATCTGGAACACCGTGGTCTACGCGGTGGTGTCGGCCTTCGGGGCGACCCTGCTCGCGGCGATGGCCGGGTACGCGTTCGCGAAGTACGAGTTCCCCGGTCGACGGCTGCTGTTCAGCGTGACGCTGGGTGCCGTGATGATCCCGCTCACGGCGCTCGCACTGCCGACCTACCTGCTGTTCTCGGCGGCGAACCTCACGGACACCCCGTGGGCGATCATCGTGCCGTCGCTCGTGAGCCCGTTCGGGGTGTACCTCATGCGGGTCTACGCGACCGACGCGATCCCCGACAGCCTGATCGAGGCCGCACGCGTCGACGGTGCGGGGGAGTTCCGCATCTTCTGGCAGGTCGGCCTGCGCCTGCTCGGACCGGGCCTGGTGACAGTGTTCCTGTTCACGCTGGTCGGCACGTGGAACAACTACTTCCTGCCGCTGATCATGCTGAACACCTCGGAGCTGTACCCGATCACGGTCGGCCTGGCGCAGCTGCAGGCCGCGGCATCGGCCGGCGGCGGGTCGCAGGCGGTGTTCTCGACGGTGATCACGGGGTCGTTCGTGTCGATCCTGCCGCTGATCGTCGCGTTCCTCTTCCTGCAGCGGTACTGGCAGTCGGGACTCGGAACGGGAGGGGTCAAGGGATGATCCGATACGGCGGGGACTACAACCCCGAGCAGTGGCCGCGGGAGGTCTGGGACGACGACGTCGTACTCATGCAGCGAGCCGGCGTGAACCTGGCCACCGTGGCGGTGTTCTCGTGGGCGAGGCTGGAACCGAGGCCGGGGGAGTACGACTTCGGTTGGCTCGACGAGGTGCTCGACGGGTTGCACGCCGGCGGCATCCGGGTGGATCTCGCGACGGCGACCGCGTCGCCGCCGCCGTGGCTCGCGAAGCTGCACCCGGAGACGTTGCCGGTCACCGAGGACGGCGTGCGCCTCGCCGTCGGGAGCCGACAGCAGTACTGCCCGAGCTCGCCGGTGTACCGGGAGCGCGCTCGGCGGCTCGTGCAGCAGATGGTCGACCGGTACGCGGCGCATCCGGCGGTCGACCTGTGGCACGTCAACAACGAGTACGGATGCCACGTCGCCCGCTGCTACTGCGAGGTGTCGGCCGAGGCGTTCCGCGGATGGCTCGAGCGGCGGTACGGCACGGTCGACGAGCTGAACCGCGCCTGGGGAACCGCGTTCTGGTCCCAGCGCTACGACGGCTTCGAGGAGGTCGAGCCGCCGCGGGCGGCGCCGAGCTTCCGCAATCCGACGCAGCTGCTCGACTTCGACCGCTTCTCGAGCGATGAGCTGCTGGCCTGCTACCGGTCGGAGGTCGAGGTGATCCGGGCGGGGAGCGACCTGCCGATCACGACGAACTTCATGGGGTTCTTCAAGCCGGTCGACTACTGGGCGTGGGCTGCGGAGGTCGACATCGTGTCGGACGACACGTATCCGGATCCGGCCGACCCGCTCTCGACGCCGTACGCGGCGATGGTGCGCGACCTCATGCGCTCGCTGGGCGCCGGGGCACCCTGGCTGCTGATGGAGCAGTCGCCGAGTGCCGTGAACTGGCGCGCCCGCAACGCGGCGAAGGCGCCGGGGCAGATGCGGGCCTGGTCGTACCAGGCGGTCGCGCGAGGTGCCGACGGCATCCTGTTCTTCCAGTGGCGGCAGTCGGCCGCGGGCTCCGAGAAGTTCCATTCGGGGATGGTGCCGCACGGCGGCACCGACACCCGGGTGTGGCGCGAGATCGAGCAGTTGGGCGGCGAGCTCGCGAGCCTGAGCGGGGCGAGCGTCGGCCTCGAGGGTGGTCGGGTGCGCACTCCCGTCGCGATCGCGGTCGACTGGGACAGTTGGTGGGCGATCGAGCAGGATGCCTCGCCGACGACCGTCTCCTACCTCGAGGTGCTGTTCGCGTGGCATCGGGCGTTGTCGGCCCTGGGGCATGCGGTCGACTTCGTCCGGGCCGATGCCGACCTGTCGTCGTATCGGGTGGTCGTGCTTCCGGCGCAGTTCGTGGTGACCGAGGCGCAGGCGGCGAACCTGTCGGACTGGGCCGACGGCGGCGGCACGCTCGTGGTGGGATTCGCGACGGGGGTCGTCGACGCCGAGTTGCGGGTGCACCTGGGCGGGTATCTCGGCGGAGCGCGCCTGCGCCGCACGCTCGGGATCCGCGTGGAAGAGTTCACGCCACCCGCCGGCGCCGACCTCCGCGCGGTCGGCGGCGGAGAGCCGCCGCCCGTCCCGCTCGCGGGCGAGGTGCTCGGTGGGGCCGCGACCGGATCGGTCTGGGCCGAGGTGGTGCGGGCCGATGACGCCGAGGTGGTCGCCGCGTTCGGTGGGGCCGGCGACCGGACTGCCGGAGGCGCGGCGGATGCGGCGCCGGCCGCGTTGCCGCCGGGACTTCCCGACGGGGCTCCGGCCGTCACCCGGCGCGGCACCGGGTCGGGCGCGGCCTGGTACGTCGCGACGCTGCCGGATGAGGTCGCGCTCCGTGCCCTGGTGGCGGGCATCGCCGACGATGCCGGCGTCGATCGTCCCGCGCCGGTCGCGACCGGGGGCGAGGTCGACGCGGTCCGGCGCGGCGACGTCGTCGTCGTGATCAACCACGGGTCGGAGGAGGCCGTGCTGGACCTCGACGGCCGAGACCTGCTGTCGGGCGACGCCGCCCGCGGGCTGGTCCTGGGTCCGCAGGGCGTCGCGGTGGTCGGCGAGGTCGACGAGGCGGTCGACGCGGTCGAGTGAGACCGGCCCGACCGTCGCCGCTCCCGGCGGCGGTCAGGCCGTCACGCCCGCCGGATCGCCTTCAGCACGCGCGCGAGCAGCAGGAACGGCCCGCCGAGCAGCTTGAACTCCGCACCGGTCGTCGGCAGCGGGAGCACGCCGGTGGACTTCGAGACCGTGACGGGTTCGACGAACCGCAGCAGCCCCTCGCGCCCGTTCCGACGCCCGACTCCCGACGCCTTGACCCCGCCCATCGGTGCGTCCACCGACGAGAACGACCCGCGGTACCCCTCGCCGATGTTGATGCTCCCGGCTTCGAGCGCGTTCGCGATGCGGCGTGCCCGGACCGGCGACCCGGTGAGGATCGACGCGTTGAGGCCGTAATCGCTCGCGTTCGCGGCGAGCACGGCCTCCTCGTCGCTGTCGACGACGTAGAGCGACGCGACGGCGCCGAACGTCTCCTCGGCGTGCACGCGCATGTCGGCGGTCACGCCGGTCAGGACGGTCGGCGCGAAGCACCAGGGGCCGGCGTCGGGGCGCGGTACGCCGCCGACGAGCACTTCGGCGCCCTTCGCGACGGCATCGTCGAGGTGGGAGCGCACGCGTTCGAGTTGGGTCGCGCTCGCGAGCGAGCCGAAGTCGGCGTCGAAGTCGAGCCCGGTGCCGACCTTCGCGTCGCGCAGGCGCGCGACGAGCGCGCGCTGGAACGGGCCGGCGATGCGTCGGTGCACGTAGATGCGCTCGATCGAGACGCAGAGCTGCCCCATCGCCGAGAAGCACGCGTACGCCGCGTCGGCGGCCGCCCGTTCCGGGTCGACGTCGTCGAGCACGATCATCGGGTTCTTGCCGCCGAGTTCGAGCGAGGCTCCGATGAGGCGTCGGCCCGCCTTCTCGCCGATGCGGCGCCCCGTGGCGGTCGATCCGGTGAAGCAGATGTAGTCGACCTCGTCGGTGAGGGCCTCACCGGCTTCGGCCGCCTCGCCGGTGACGACGGCCCAGACCGCCTCGGGCACGCCGGCCTCGATGAACGCACGGCGCAGCGCGAGGATGGACAGGGCGCCCAGGTCGTCGGCCTTCTGCACGACCGCGCAGCCGGCCGCGAGCGCCGGCACGACGTCCATCGCCGCGAGGCTGAGGGCGTAGTTCCAGGGCGTGATGACGCCGACGACGCCCTTGGGCGCGTAGCGCACGCGAGTGGTCAGCAGGAGCGGGATGCCTCCGCGCACGCTCCGCCCCCGCAGCACGCGCCTGGCGGTGAGGGCGTTGTAGCGCGTCACGGACGCCGCCTGGAAGACCTCCTCGAGCGCCTGCCCGCGGGTCTTGCCGCTCTCGGTCTGCACGAGGTCGAGCAGCAGGTCGGTGCGCTGCATGATGAGGTCGTGGGCGCGCAGCAGCACGCGCCGACGGTGCGCGAAGCCCGCGCGGGCCCACGCGAACTGCGCGAGCCGGGCCCTCGCGACCGCGTCGCGGACGTCGCCGGCACTCGATCGCGGCAGGTCGTGGTGGGGCTCGCCGGTCGCGGGTACGGACACGGCGACGGTGTCGGAACCCGAGGCGACGACGTCGTCGACCAGGTTCGCGAACAGGGCGGGGGAGGCCGTCTGGGCGCGCATGCGCCCAAGTCTAGGTCAGTTGACCCACTTCGCGACCGGAGCCGTCGTCGAGGGCGTCGGGACCGGGC
This sequence comes from Agromyces sp. LHK192, assembly GCF_004006235.1. Taxonomy (NCBI): domain Bacteria; kingdom Bacillati; phylum Actinomycetota; class Actinomycetes; order Micrococcales; family Microbacteriaceae; genus Agromyces; species Agromyces sp. LHK192. The sequence continues at coordinate 2,648,233 of NZ_CP034753.1, read as the reverse complement.
CGCGCGGGCGATTACACTGCCTCCATGACCGCACCGGAGCGTCCCCTCCCGCGCGGCGTGGTGGCCCGGTACGCGATCGGTTCGATCGGCACCGGCGGGTTCGCGACGCTGCCGGGCCTCGTCCTCGTCTATTACCTGACCGACACGCTCGGCGTCGCCGCGCTCGTCGCCGGGTTCGTGGTGACCGCCGCGAAGGTGTGGGACGTGCTGATCGACCCGTTCATCGGGCAGCGCAGCGACCGGGCGCTCGTGCGCACCGGCACCCGTCGCCGATCGATGCTGATCGGCGCGGCGCTCATCCCGGTCGGATTCGTGCTGACGTTCGCGGTCCCGGCCGGCCTCGGCCCCGTGGCATCCGGCGTCTGGGTCTGCATCGCGTTCCTCGCCACGGCGACGGCGTTCAGCGTGTTCCAGGTGCCGTACCTCGCCCTGCCCGCGGAGCTCACGCCGGGATACGACGAACGCACCCGCCTGCTGACCTGGCGCGTCGTGGTGCTCACGGTCGCGATCCTCGCGTTCGGCGCCGGGGGTCCCGAGATCCGCGACGCGTTCGACGACGAGCACATCGGGTACCTCGTCATGGCCGTCGTCGCCGGCGTCGCGATCGGCGTCGGCATGCTGATCGCGACCACGGTCGCGCCGCGGCGCAGCACGCGGGCGGATGCCGCCGCGCCGGCCCCATCGTCGTCGCCGGCCGGCGCTGCGGCACCGGCCGGCGGGCTACGCGACGGATATCGCGAGGGCATCGCCGCGCTTCGGCGGAGCGCCGCATTCCGCACGCTGCTCGCCGCGTTCGTGCTGCAGGGCCTCGCGACCGGGCTCATGCTCGCCGGAGCGCAGTACATCGCGACCTGGGTGCTCGAATCCCAGTCCGCGGTGACCCTGCTGTTCGTCGCGCTCATCGCTCCCGCGGTGCTGTGCGCGCCGCTCTGGGCGATCGTCGCCCGTCGCATCGGCAAGGAGCGCGGGTTCGCGATCGCCACGGTCGTGTTCACGCTCGCCGCGCTGAGCCTCGTCGGCCTGATCTGGGCGCCGGGCGAATGGGTGTACCTCCCGGTCGGCGTGGCGGGAGCCGCCTACGCCGGCATGCAGTCGCTGCCGATGGCGATGCTGCCCGACGTCATCTCGCACGACGCGGCGACGCACGGTGCCGATCGGGCGGGCAGCTTCAGCGGCGTGTGGACGGCCGGCGAGACGGCGGGCATGGCGCTCGGCGCGACCATCCTCACGATCGTGCTGGCCGCGACCGGCTACGTCGAGTCGACGGGGTCCGAGGTCGTCACGCAGTCGCCCACGGTCGTGGCGGGCATCGTCCTGGCGTTCAGCGTGGTGCCCGCGGCGCTCGCCGCCGCCAGCCTGATCGCCCTGCGCCGGTACCCGCTCGGCCGGCACGACATCCAGGCGGACGCGACGGTCGTGTCCGCGAGCACCGGTGGAGGCATCCGATGACCGCATTCCGACGCGAACCGGCCGAGGTCCTGGCCGAGCTCCGATCGCTCCGCGAGGCGGATGCCCCGACCCACGGCGGGCACGTGCTCTCGTACGTGTACGACTCGGGAATCGCCGAGCTCGACGAGCTCGCGGCCGACGCCGCGCGCCTCGTGCAGCCCGTGAACGGGCTCGACCCGACCACGTTCACCTCGGTCGCGGCGATGGAGTCGCGCGTGCTCGGCTTTGCTCGCGACGTGTTCCACGGCGACGACGACGTGGTCGGCTCGGTCACGTCGGGCGGCACCGAGAGCTGCCTGATGGCGGTCAAGGGTGCCCGCGACGCGTGGCGCGCCGCGCGCACGGGCAGCCCTCGGACACCGCGGCTCGTGGCGCCGGTCACGGCCCACGCCGCCTTCCAGAAGGCCGCCGCGTACCTGGGGCTCGAGCTCGACCTCGTTCCGGTCGACCCGGCGACGGGCGCGGTCAGCCCGGCGGCGATCGAGGAGCGGCTCGGCGACGACGTCGCGCTCGTCGTGGTTAGCGCGCCGTCGTACCCGTTCGCCACGATGGACCCGGTGTTCGATGTCGCGGCGATCTGCGCGCCGCGCGGCATCCGGTTGCACGTCGACGCATGCATCGGCGGGTTCGCGCTCGCCTTCCGGGAATCCGAGGGCGACCTGCTGCGCCCGTGGGATTTCCGCGTCCCCGGCATCACGAGCCTCTCGGCCGACCTGCACAAGTACGGCTTCGCTCCCAAGGGCGTGTCGGTGCTGCTCACCCGCGGCCGCGACCTGCACCGCCGGCAGTACTTCGCGACGACGCGCTGGCCCGGGTATCCCGTCGTCAACCCGACGATGACCGGCTCGAAGCCCGCCGGCCCGCTGGCCGCCGCCTGGGCCATCATCGAGGCGCTCGGCGTCGACGGGTTCCGCGACCTCTCCGCGCAGTCGGCGCGGGCGACGGTCGCGCTGCGCGAGGCGATCGACGGCATCGAGGGGCTGCGGGTCGTCGGCGAGCCGACCGGTCCGCTGCTCGCGGTCGCCACCGACGACACGGTGGAGCCCGAGCGCCGCGTCGACCCGCACCACTGGGCGGATGCCGCGCGCGGTCACGGCTGGATCCTCCAGCTCCAGCCCGGGCTCGCGCAGGACGGCGGCGAGCCGCTGCCGCGCACGACCCACCTGACCGTGACCCCCGTCACCGAGCGGGTGCTGGGCGACCTCGTGCCCGCACTGCGGGGCGCGGCCGACGAGGTCCGCGGCGTCCCGCCGATCGACGGCGAGCAGGCGCTCGCCGGGCTCGCGCAGGTGCCGGGTGCGGCGGCGGTGCTCGGATCGGGCGCGCCGATCGACTCGGACACCGCAGCGGCCCTGCTCCGCGCGATCGGGCTGGGCGATGCCGCGGATGGCACCGGCGGGACGGGCGGTGGCGGCTCCGGCGGCTCGCTGCCCGCGCAGATGGCCCCGGTGCTCGCGCTCGTCGAGGCGCTGCCGGCGCCGCTCACCGAACGCCTGCTGGTCGAGCTGCTCGCGCGCGTCGTCGAGCCGCGGTCGTAGCGCATCGGCGCAGCGCGCCGGCGCAGCGGGGCGGCGCGGTGCGTTCAGCCTCCGGGCAGCCCACAGCGCTCGGTGAAGTAGGCGAACAGGTCCTGCTTGAGGGCGGCGCCCGAGCGCACCTCGTACAGTCCGCTCCAGCCGTCGCTCGTGACCACCTCGAGCGGGAGGATCGTGCCGCGCTTGTCCTCGGCGCCCGCGTGCGGGTCGCAGCGTGCCGGACGCACCGGCAGCTCGATCACCGAGGGCTCGCCGTCGGACGTCAACTCCGCCGTGATCGGCCAGTTCAGCCCGCCCTCGGCCGAGAGCAGGGTCGTGCCGAGGATCCGCCGCACCGAGACCGTGCCCGGGTCACCGCTCGCGTCCGGGCTCGAGTCCGGGCTCGCGCCCGCCGGTTCGATGGTGAGGTCGATGAACGCCCGCCGGTCGACGCCCGATCCGGTCGAGCGCAGCCGCTCGGGCGGGGTGATCGTGACGATGCGCTCGACCGCCTCGGCGAGGCATCCGTCGTTCTGGACCCGGGCGATCGTGTCGTAGGGATCGGTCGTGGGCAGCTCCCCGTCGATCGCCGAGTGGTCGACGGTTCCTGTCAGCTCGACGACGGCCGCGACCTCGCCGGGCTCCTCGCACGTGACGTCGGGGAGGTCGACGCGGTACTGCACCGACCGGCCGGCCGGGATCTGCTTCGGGCCCTCGACGACGCCCTCGTCGGCGAGGGCCGGCGACCGGACGACGAGCCGGTCGATCGTGAGCGCGGCATCCGTGCCGTTGTCGACCTGCACGACGAGCCGACCGTCGACGACGTCCTGCCGGCTCTGCAGCACACTCGCGGCGAGTTCGGCCGGCGGTGCGGACACGTCGGCAGCAGACTCTGTCGCCGGGGCCTCCGGTGCGGCGACGGCGCACGCGACGAGCAGGCAGGCCACCCCGCCGGCGAGACCGGCCGCGATCACCCCGGCGAGCGGATGTGCAGCGCGCCGGGGCATCCGATCACCGAACCGTCACGTCGAGGCGGCGCCCCTGCAGGTCGCGGGGGCGGGCGGCGAGCGCCGCGGCGACGCCCTCGATCGCGCGCGCCGCGGGGTCGTCGGGTTCGGATGCGACCACGGGAACGCCCTCGTCGCCGCCGCGACGCAGGGCGACGCTGAGCGGCACGCTCGCGAGCAGCGGCACAGGCTCCGCCTGCCCCTCGGAGAGCCGGGCCGCGACCTCCTCGCCGCCGCCCGCGCCGAACAGGTCGACCAGTGCGCCGTCGGCGCCTTCGAACGCGGCCATGTTCTCGACCACGCCGACCACGCGCTGCCCGGTCTGCCGGGCCACCACCCCCGAGCGCTCGGCCACGTCTGCGGCCGCGGGCTGCGGCGTGGTGACGACGACGACCTCGGCGTTCGGCAGCAGCTGCCCGAGCGAGATGGCGACATCGCCCGTGCCGGGCGGCAGGTCGAGCAGCAGCACGTCGAGGTCGCCGAACCAGACGTCGGTGAGGAACTGCGAGAGCGTCCGATGCAGCATCGGGCCGCGCCAGGCGACCGCGACCGACGACGCGCGGCCGCCGGGTTCCGCAGGTTCCACGAACATCCCGATCGAGATCACCTTCACGCCGTGCGCGACCGGCGGCAGGATCATGTCGTCGACGCGGGTGGGCTTCACCGCGTTGCCGTGCTCGTCGACGAGGCCGAGCAGCCCGGGGATCGAGAAGCCGTGCACGTCGGCGTCGATGAGGCCGACCGCAAGGCCACGAGCCGCGAGCGCGACCGCGAGGTTCGCGGTCAGCGTCGACTTGCCGACGCCGCCCTTGCCGCTCGTCACCGCGATGACCCGTGTGAGCGTTCCCGGGCCGAACGGGTTGCCGCGGGCCTTGCCGCCGCGCAGCCGCTCGGTCAGGGCCTGCCGCTGCTCGGGGGTCATCACGTTCAGTTCGACCTCGACGTTGCCGGTGCCCGCGACCTGCTCGGCCGCCTCGCGCACGTCGCGTTCGATGCGGTCGCTGGCGGGGCATCCGACGATCGTCAGGCGCACGTCGACGCGCACGCGGCCGGCGTCGTCGGCCGTCACGCCGCCGACCATGTCGAGCTCGGTGATCGGGCGGCGGATCTCGGGGTCGATCACCGAGCCGAGGCTCGCCCGCACGCGCGTCTCGAGGTCGCCGGGGGTCGGCTCAGGAGGTGGCACGGGGTGCGTCCTCCTCGTCGCGCCGGTCGAGTTCGTCGCGCCGGTCGAGTTCGTCGCGCCGGTCGAGTTCGTCGCGCCGGTCGAGCTCCTCGCGCCGGTCGAGCTCCTCGAGCACCTGCCGCAGCTCCGACCGGATGAAGTCCTTCGACGCGAGGTCCTTGACCGCGAGACGCAGGGCCACGACCTCGCGCGCGAGGTACTCGGTGTCGGCGAGGTTGCGTTCGGCGCGCTGGCGGTCCTGCTCGATCTGCACGCGGTCGCGGTCGTCCTGGCGGTTCTGCGCGAGCAGGATCAGCGGCGCTGCGTACGACGCCTGCAGCGAGAGCACCAGGGTGAGCGCGGTGAATCCGTTCGCCGACGAGTCGAAGCGCCACTGCGGCGGCATCAGCGTGTTCCACGCGAGCCAGGCCACGCAGAACAGGGTGAGTCCGAGCAGGAACCACGGCGTGCCCATCGCGCGGGCGATCCACTCGGTCGCCCGGCCGAAGCGGTCCTTGTCGGGGCTGCCGCGGAAGGACACGGAGCGGCGCGAGCCCTTCGGGGTGTCGAACCGACGGTCGTCGAGGTCAGCGCGTGCCATCTCCTGCCCTCCTTCCGGTCTGGATGCGGATGCTGCCGGTCTCCAGCTGCGAGCGCGCGGTCGCGCGCTGCGTCAGGTCGTGCTCGTCGGGATGACTTCGCCAGTCATCGGGGAGCAGGTAGTCGAGGACGTCGTCGATGGTCACCACCCCGACGAGTCGGTGCTTCTCGTCGACGACCGGCACGGACACCAGGTCGTAGCTCGCCAGGATGCGGCTCACCTCGGCGGCCGACGTGTCGGCCTGCACGGGTTCGAGACCCTGGTCGATGAGCGAGCCGAGCCGCTCGTGGGGCGGGTACCGGAGCATCCGCTGGAAGTGCACGACGCCGAGGAACCGGCCCGTCGGCGGCTCGTACGGCGGCAGGGTGACGCAGACCGCGGCACCGAGCGCCGGCGGCAGGTCGTGGCGGCGGATGAGCGCGAGGCCCTCGGCGACGGTCGCGTCGGCCGACACGATGATCGGCTCGGTGGTCATCAGGCCGCCTGCGGTGTCGGCGCCGTACGACAGCAGGAAGCGGACGTCCTCGGCCTCCTCCGGCTCCATGAGCTCGAGGAGGTGCTCGCCGCGCTCCTCGGGGAGTTGCGCGACGAGGTCGGCCGCGTCGTCGGGCTGCATGTGGTCGAGCACGTCGGCGGCGCGGTCGTCCGTGAGGCCCGCGATGATCTCGACCTGGTCGGCCTCGGGCATCTCCTCGAGCACGTCGGCGAGACGGTCGTCGGGGAGTTCCTCGGCGACCTCCTGCCGGCGCTGCGCGGGCAGGTCGAGCAGCGTGTTCGCGAGGTCGGCCGGCTTCAGCTCGGAGTACGACGCGATGAGCTGCTCGGCCGACTGCGCCTCGCCGGGCGCGTTCACCTCGCGAACCTCGCGCCACGTGACGTACGCGGACTGGCCCTTCGAGAACGGCGAGGCGCCCTTCGGCCGGCGCACGAAGAGCTGGGAGACCTCCCACTCGCCGGGCTCCTGCTCCTCGATCGCGACGTCCTCGATCGCGGCCTGGCCGGAGCCGTCGTTGAACGTGACCTTGCGGCCGAGCATCTCGGCGATCACGCGCACCTCGCCGCCGCGCTGTTCGAACCGGCGCAGGTTGATGAGCCCGGTCGTGATCACCTGGCCGCCCGAGATCGACGTGACCCGCCCGATCGAGAGGAACACGCGGCGCTTGCCGGGCACCTCGACGACGAGTCCGACGACGCGGGGCGCGTCGGACTTGCGGTAGACGACGAGCGCGTCGCGCACGCGTCCGACCCGATCGCCCGCGGGGTCGAAGACGGCGCACCCGGCGAGCCGGGCGACGAAGACTCTCGTGGCGCTCACGACTACCAACTTAGCCCCCGGCATGCGCCTCGGGGCGGCGCGGCGGGGGAGCATGGGACAATGACCCGATGACCACCCCGAGCCCGTTCGGCCGTCGCGCCGCAGCGCAGTTCCCGTCGATGCCGAAGGGCGAGACCGTCGCGAGCTTCGAGACCTACCAGGAGGCGCAGGCCGCGGTCGACCGGCTCGCCAAGGCCGAGTTCCCGGTGAAGGAGCTGTCGATCGTGGGCACCGACCTCACGAGCGTGGAGCGCATCACCGGCAAGCTCACCTGGGGCCGGGCGGCGGGCGCGGGCGCGCTGTCGGGCGCGTGGTTCGGCCTGTTCCTCGGGCTGTTGTTCTTCATCTTCTCGCCGACGGGGGCGGGCCTGGGCCTGCTCGCCTCGGCGGTGCTCATCGGTGCCGGCTTCGGCGTGACGTTCGGCCTGGTCTCGTACTCGGTGAACCGGCGCCGTCGCGACTTCACCTCGGTGATGCAGGTGCTCGCGACCCGGTACGCGGTGATCGCCGAACCCGCGCACGTCGACCGCGCGCGCGAGGTGCTCGGCGTCGAGGCGCCGATCGCCCGGGCGGCGGGTGCGGCAGCGGCCGGCACCACCGCGTCGCCGGCGGCTCCGGCCGACCCGCCGCGCACCTACGGCGAGATGACGGATGCCGCCCGCCGCGGCGGCGCGTCGGCTCCGGCGACCTCGGCCCCGGCGACCGCTCCGGACTCACCGGTCGGCGAATCCGCGGAACCCGCCGCGGACGCGCCCGTCGAGGCATCCGACGCCCCGCAGATCGATCCCGACCGTCCGCTCACGTACGGCGAGGCGCAGGACGCCGCGCGCCGCGCGGCTCGGGAGCGCGACCGCGCCGATCGCGGGCAGCGGGAGCCCTGAGGCGCCGACCGTGGAGATCGCCTGGATCGCCGACGGCGGCGGCGACGAGGACTGCGACATCCGGTTCCCGGCCCGCGGCGGCATGACGGCGTCGGGCGTGGTCGGCGCCGAGTTCGGCGAATGCCGGTACCGGCTGGCGACCGACGCGCACTGGCGGTTCGTCGAGCTCGAGCTCGAGCTCGGGGAACGCCGGCTCGTCGTCGAGCGCGTCGAGGGCGGCTGGACGGTCGACGGACGGCCGAGACCCGACCTCGCGGATGCGGTCGAGATCGACCTCTCCGTCTCACCGGTCACGAACACGCTGCCGATCCGCCGCCTCGACCTGCCGGTCGGTGCCTCGGCCGACATCACGACCGCCTACATCTCGGTCCCGGAGCTCACCGTGCAGCCCGATCCGCAGCGGTACACCCGCACGGGCGAGCGCGAGTACCGGTACGAGTCGCTGGACTCGGACTTCACCCGGCTCATCACGGTCGACGGCGAGGGGATCGTCGTCGACTACCCGGGGCTGTTCAGTCGCCGGGGGCGTCGCGACGCATCGAGAGCAGCTCGGTGAACCCGCCCGCCCGCGCGAAGCGCACCCGCCGGCGTTTGAACACCTCGAACCCGAGCTTGCCGTAGAGCGAGAGCGCGGCGGCGTTCGTGTCCTTGATGTCCTCGAGCACGAACTCGCGATACCCGGGAAGCGCGATGAGGTGGCGGAGCAGGGCGGTCGCGACGCCGCGGCCCTGGAAGGCGGGCTCGGTGGCGACGAACCCGATCTCGCCCCGGCCCGGTGCCGCGTCGTCGGCGACGGCCATGAACCAGCTCCTGACGACGTGGGCGCAGAGCGAGCCGCGCACGAGCCCGAGGTGCCGGCGGATCTCCCGCGGGTCGGGATCGAACAGCTGCTCGTCGCCCTCGGTCAGCGAGGCGAGCCCGGCGGGTTCCCCGTCGACGAGTGCGACGTGGAATCGCTCGAGGAGCAGCATGTGCTCGAACGCATCGGCGAGCTTCACCGGGTCACGCGAGAAGGCCCTGAAGTCGTCGGCGAACGCGCGCACGTAGACCTCGGTGATACGCCGGCGGTACGGTTCGCCGAGGGCGTCCCCGCGACTGACGATGATCGGGGCCGAAGTCATCGCGTCATCCCCCGAGGACTCGGAACAGGCCGACGAGCCCAGCACCGACGACGACGACGCCGACGACGAGGTCGGTCCACAGGGCGAACTCCTCCTTGGCGTTCCGGCCGCGGTTCCCGACGTGGCCGAGGAACGCGAGGAACAGGTAGACGCCGCCTGCGAGGCCGGCGATCGGCCACCAGCCGGGAACGATGGCCAGCAGCCCGACGACGCCGAAGGCGAGGTTGGCCTTCGCGAGTTCGCGGGTGACGGTCTTCTCGGCGACCGTCGGGGTGTCGCTGCCCATGATCCCGGCGGTGAGGCCGGGCCTCGCGAGCTGCGTGATCCCGGCGAGCAGCAGGCGGGTCCCGACACCCCAGAACGCCCACCACATGCCGAACACCGCGATCGGGTCGCCGGGCACGACGAGGAGATGGATCAGTCCCGAGACGAGCGGGAGCGCGACCGTCTGCAGTCCCACGACGATGAAGTACACGATGCCCCCCGGAGCGTCGGTCCGATGCGATGCGACGCCATCAGCATACGGATGCGTGCACGGGTGGGCCGACGCGGCGCGCACAGGTGCATCCCGGCGGATCGGCGGGCGGTTCTCAGGCACGCCTCCTACGCTCTGGCCATGGTGAGCGAACCCGAGATCCGAGCCGACATCGTCGCCGCCGAACGGCCCGACCGACCGGTCCGGCGCATGCTGCGGGGCATCCGCTCGTGGATCGACCGGCATCCCCGCCTGCGCGTCGTCTACCGGGTCGGCGTCGGCGTGCTCGGCGGCGTGATCGCCGTCGGCGGGCTCGCGCTCGTCCCGCTGCCCGGGCCGGGCTGGCTCGTGGTCTTCCTCGGCCTCGCGATCCTCGGCACCGAGTTCCACTGGGCACGCCGCATCTCGCGATGGCTCAAGGCACAGCTCGACCGCTTCTGGGCGTGGTGGCGAGCTCGCCGGGCCGCCCGGGTCGCCCGGGCATCCGCCGACTGAACGCGGGACGCCTCAGCGCTGCGCGCCCCGCACCCACGCCTCGACCTCGTCGGCCGTACGTGGGATGCCGGCCGAGAGGTTCTCCGCGCCCGTGGCGGTCACGAGGATGTCGTCCTCGATCCGCACGCCGATGCCCCGGTACTCGGCGGGCACGGTGAGGTCGTCGGGCTGGAAGTACAGGCCCGGCTCGATCGTGAAGACCATGCCCTCCTCGAGGACGCCGTCCATGTAGAGCTCGCGGCGCGCCTGTGCGCAGTCGTGCACGTCGAGGCCGAGGTGGTGGCTCGTGCCGTGCACCATGTAGCGCCGGTGGAACTGGTTCTCCGGCTGCAGCGACTCCTCGGCCGAGACCGGCAGGAACCCCCACTCGGCGGTCTTGCGCGCGATGACCTGCATGGCGGCGGCGTGGATCTCGCGGAACACGACGCCGGGCTTCACGATCGCGAACGCGGCATCGGCGGCTTCGCGGACCGCCTCGTACACCCGGCGCTGCACCTCCGAGAACTCGCCGTTCACCGGGAACGTGCGCGTGATGTCGGCCGTGTAGTAGCTGTCCATCTCGACACCGGCATCGAGGAGCACGAGGTCGCCGGGCACCACGGGTCCGTCGTTGCGCGTCCAGTGCAGGATCGTGGCGTGCGGGCCGGCCGCGGCGATCGAGCCGTAGCCGACGTCATTGCCCTCGAGGCGTGCGCGGGTCGCGAACACGCCCTCGATGACGCGCTCCCCTCGAACCTCGCTCGTGATGCGGGGGAGTTCGGCCAGCACCTCGGCGAAGCCGCGGCTGGTCGCGTCGACGGCGGCACGGAGCTCGCCGATCTCGTAGTCGTCCTTGACGAGGCGGAGCTCCGAGCAGACGCGGGCGAGGTCGCCGTCGGGCTCGTGCGCCGCGTTCACCTCGAGGCTGAAGGGCGCGTCCTGCGCGTTGGTCGAGAGCGCCTGGTCTGCGGCGAACCGGATGCGCGCGTGGTCCACGCGCTCGGTCAGCGCGGCATCCGCCTCGCGGAGCACGAGCGTCGCGGTGTCGACCCGCTCGAGGACGCGGTCGAGGTCGGCGATGTCACGCGTGGCGACCGCGAGGTCGGCGGCGACGTGCGCGAGCGACGGGCGCGGCCCGATCCAGAACTCCCCGATGGCGGGGTTCGCGTAGAACTCGTCGGAGTCGCGACCGGCGCGCTCGCGGAAGTAGACGGTGGGGAGGTGGCCCTCGCCCCCCTCCGGCTCGAGCACGAGCACGGCGCCCGGCTCCGAGTCGGAGCCCCAGCCGGTGAGATGCGCGAACGCCGAGTGCGCCCGGTACGGGTACTCGGTGTCGTTGGCGCGCTGCTTCATGTCGCCGGCGGGGATGATCAGGCGCTGCCCGGGGAAGGCGGCGGACACCTTCGACCGGCGCGCCGCCGCGTACGCGGCCTGCTCGCGGGCAGGGGGCAGCGCGTCATCGCGCTCGGCCCAGCCGCTGGCGAGGTACTCCTTGAACCGCTCGGAACCGGGCGTCGTGGATCGGTTCGCGTTGCGGTCGCGCTCCTCGGCCGTGGTCTCGGCGGGCGCGGTGGACGTGTCGGTGGTCTCGGACATGGCATCCATTCTCGCACCGCTCCCTGAGCGACGAGCAGACGACGCCCGCGCTGTCCGCAGGTGGCGGAGTAGGCTCAGCCGACCCGGACGAGCGTCGTGACGATCGGTCGGTGGTCGCTGCCCGCCGCGTCGAGTTCGCCGACGACCCGGAATCCGGCGACTTCCCAGTTCGGCGTCGCGAGGACGTGGTCGATCGGGCTGCCGAAGAACGGCGGCACGTCCGTCGGCCAGGTGCCGAGTCCCGCCGCACCGCCCGCGAGCGCGGCATCGCGGCAGCGCCCGAGGTCGCCGCCGTCCACGCCGCGGCCCGCGAAATGGTCGAGGGTGGCGTTGAAGTCGCCCGCCAGGATCACGTCGTCGCCCGCGCACAGTTCGGCGATGAAGTCGAGGTCGCTGCGCCAGTTGCGCAGCTCCCATCGGATCGGCGCGACCGCGTGCACGGCGACGATGCGCGGGCCCTCGCCGTCGACCGGGTCGGCGACGACCGTCGGCAGGGTGTTCGTGTTGTCGGGGGGTCCCGGCCATTCGCCGCTCGTCACGTCGTGGTCGCCGAGGTCGGGGCTGATCAGCAGTGTCGTCGACCGTGCCTTCGCGATGTCGTCGAACGCGAGCGTGTGCACCCACATCGGCCGGCCGCCGTCGCGCATCGCGATCGCGACCTCCTCGCCGAGCGGGTCGGTCGTCTCGGGCAGCGCGATGACGTCGGCGCCCTCGTCGAGCGCCAGGTCGGCGATGGTCTGCGCGTCGGGCACCTCGCCGAGCGTGTTCCAGGCCAGCACCGTCACCTCTGATGCGCCGTCGGATGCCGCGTCGTCGGATGCCCCGGCCGAGGCATCCGTCGATCCGAAGCCGCGCGCCGTGAGGACGGCGACGTTCGCGCCCGCGAACAGTGCGAGCACGACCGCCATCGCGATGCCGAACCGACGTGTGCGGCGGCCGATGGCGAGCGCTCCGAACAGCACCACGCCGACGACCGCGACCGCGGCGGCCGCGCCGCGCAGCGCGACGACGTGCGCGGCGATCCACTGGTTCTGGAGTCCGAACGCCTGCGGCCAGGCGAGGATCGCGCCGACGACGAGCGAGACGAGCACCACGGCCCAGCCGAGGATGCGGGGGAGCATCCTTCCAGCGTAGCCAGCGCCGGCCCGTTCGGTCCGGTCGTGACCCGTGGCGCGGCTGGGAGTGCGCTGCGAACCCGTGGCTAGCATTGGAGGATGGTCGCGGCTGTCCCGGAACCCCTCGGCGAGGCCGACCTGCACGTGCACTCGGTCGTCTCCGACGGCACGGTCGCGCCCGCCGCCCTCATGGCCGAGGCCGCCGCCGCCGGCCTCGGCGCGATCGCGCTCACCGACCACGACTCCACCGCGGGCTGGGCCGAGGCCGCTGCGGCGGTGCCGGACTCGGGCGTCGCGCTCATCCCCGGCATGGAGCTCTCGACCCGCGAGGGATTCACGAGCGTGCACCTCCTCGGCTACCTCATCGACCCGCTCGACGACCGGCTCATCGCCGAGACCGCGCGCATCCGGGAATCGCGCATCACGCGCGCCGAGGAGATCGTGCGGCGCATCTCACGCGACTACGACTTGAGCTGGGAGGACGTCCTCGCCCAGACCGTCGAGGGCACCACGATCGGGCGGCCGCACATCGCCGACGCGCTCGTCGCCCGTGGCCACGTGCCCACCCGGTCGGACGCGTTCGCGGGCATCCTGCACCCGAGTTCCGGGTATGCGGCCCCGCACTACGCACCGGATCCGCTCACCGGCGTCAGGCTGATCCGTGCGGCGGGCGGGGTGCCGGTGCTCGCCCACCCCGGCACCAGGGGCGCCGAGCGCGTCATCCCCGATCGGCGACTCGGGCAGCTGGTCGATGCGGGCCTGTTCGGCCTCGAGGTCGACCATCCCGAGAACCGCGAGGACTCCAAGCCGCGCCTGCGCGAGCTCGCGAAGCGGTTCGGGCTCGTCGTCACCGGGTCGAGCGACTACCACGGGGCGGGCAAGCCGAACCGGCTGGGCGAATGCCGTACGGCCGCAGACGTCGTCGCGCGCATCGTCGCCGAGGCGAGCGGCTCGGCGCCGGTCCTGCCGTAGGCCTCTCGTCAGCCCTGCTGGGCGGGCGTGGACTGGCCGCCGCCCGCACCCGAGCCGCCGCGACGACGACGGCGGCGGCGAGGAGCCGCGGCGTTGCCGTCGTGGTGCTCGTGGCCCTTGCCGTCGTGCGTGCCCGACCCCGGGTCCTTCGCCGGCGCCGCGGCGGAGCCGCCGGCGACGTCCGACGTCGTGCCCTCGCCGGCCGGACGCCCGTTGCGGGTGCGGCGACGGGTCCGCGAGCGGGCCGAGCGGTCGCCCGACCCCTCGGACTCGGTACGGCCCGCCGTCGACGACCGCGTCGGGGCGGCGGCCGGAGCGGCCGGCTTCAGCCGGCCCTTCGTGCCCTCCGGGATGCCCAGGTCGGTGTAGAGGTGCGGGCTCGACGAGTACGTCTCGACCGGCTCGGGCTGGCCGAACTCGAGGGCCCGGTTGATGAGCGCCCACTTGTGCAGGTCGTCCCAGTCGACGAACGTCACCGCGATGCCGGTCTTGCCGGCACGGCCCGTGCGACCCGCGCGGTGCAGGTACGTCTTGTCGTCGTCCGGGATGGTGTGGTTGATCACGTGGGTGACGTCGTCGACGTCGATGCCGCGCGCCGCGACATCCGTGGCGATCAGCACGTCCTTCTTGCCGGCCTTGAACGCCGCCATCGCGCGCTCGCGCTGGTCCTGGTTGAGGTCGCCGTGCACCGCCGCGGCGTTGAATCCGCGATCTCCCAGTTCCTCGACGAGCTTCGCCGCCGCGCGCTTCGTCCGCGTGAAGATCACGGTCTTGCCGCGGCCCTCGGCCTGCAGGATGCGCGAGATCACCTCGTCCTTGTCGAGCGAGTGCGCCCGGTAGATGAGGTGCTTGATGTTCGCCTGGGTGAGGCCCTCATCGGGGTCGTTCGCGCGGATGTGGATCGGCTTCGACATGAAGCGGCGCGCGAGCGCGACGATCTGCCCCGGCATGGTCGCCGAGAAGAGCATGGTGTGACGCACGGCAGGGGTCTTCGCGAACAGCTTCTCGATGTCGGGCAGGAAGCCGAGGTCGAGCATCTTGTCGGCCTCGTCCAGCACCATCTCCTGGACCTTGCCCAGGTCGAGCAGGCGCTGGCTCGCGAGGTCGAGCAGGCGGCCGGGCGTGCCGACGACGATCTGCGCACCCGCCTTGATCTGCTCGATCTGCCCCTCGTACGCCTTGCCGCCGTAGATCGCGACGACCTTCGTCGGCCGGTTCGAGGTCGCGAGCTCGAGGTCTTCGGTCACCTGCACGCACAGTTCGCGCGTGGGGACCACGACCAGAGCCTTCACGCCGGGCTCCGGGTCGTCGCCGAGCCGCTGGATCAGCGGCAGGCCGAACCCGAAGGTCTTGCCCGTTCCGGTCTTGGCCTGGCCGATGATGTCCTGGCCCGTGAGGGCGAGGGGGATGGTCTGCTCCTGGATGGGGAAGGCATCGGAGATGCCCTTCCCGGCGAGCGCGTCGACGATGTCTGACGCCACGCCGAGTTCGGTGAACGTGGTCACGGATGTTCCGCCTGTCGGTGTTTCGGGGGGTGCGCCCTGATCGATTCCGCAGGCGCACGGTCGCGGTTCCATCGCCCGCGTACGCCGTCCAGCCTAACGGAGTCGAGGAAGACTCCCCGGTTATGCTGTCCTGCGTGGTGTTCTGGTCAGGTCGACGCGGCTCGCGCGAGGTCCCGCTGCTGCGACCCCGTGTGGTTCCGACCTCCCTGACGAAGGTCGACTTCACCGAACTGGTCCCGGAACCCATCCCGTTCCTCGGCCAGGCCGCCTACATCCAGCTCGAGGCGTTCGAGTCCCTCGCCCGCGCGGTCGCCACGGCGCCGACGCTCGGCGCGAAGGAGGGGCTCTCCGCCGCGGCCGGCGTCGCACTGCGCAAGCACCACGCGCTGATCGCCGAGCTGCGTCGCGAGGGCGTCGAGCCTGTCGAGGTGATGGCGCCGTTCGCGCCGGCGACCGACCGGTTCCGCGAGACGAGCTCGGGCGCCGACTGGTACGAGCTGCTGCTCGGCATCCACGTCACCACGGGCATCCTCGACGGGTTCTTCGGTCGGCTGGCCGAGGGCCTGCCGCGCGATCTCGGCGATCGGGTGCGCGGGATCCTCGCCGAGGAGGGTGCCGGCGACGTGCTCCGCCGCGAACTGGAACGCGGCATCGCCGAGCAGCCCGGACTCGCCGACCGCCTCGCCCTGTGGGGGCGCAGCCTCGTCGGCGACGCGCTGCTCATCGCGCGGTCGGCCCTCCGCGGATCCGGGCCGGGCGCGCCCGGTCAGGAGGAGATCGAGCCGGTGTTCACCGAACTCATCGCCGACCACACGCGTCGCATGGACGCGCTCGGGCTCACGGCGTAGCGGTCGCTCGCCGGGAACGGCGCGCGCTCAGCGCGCGGTCGTCGCCGCCGTCGCCGGCTTCGAGAGCCGCTCGAACAGCGCGGCGTCGGCGTGTTCGCGGCGCGGCGCGATCAGGAGCGCGGATGCCCCGGCCGCGAGGCCGGCGACCACGAGCGAGACGACCCAGATCCAGCCGCCGTCCCAGGCCCAGCCGAGCCAGGTCAGCGCGACCCAGACGATCGCGGCGACACCCGCGCCGATCGCGGGGACGAGCACCGACCCGTAGCTGTGGCGCTTCGGCAGCGTGTACCGCGCGATCGCGCCGAGGATCGCACCCCCGAGCGTGACGAAGAGCAGTTCCATCAGGCCACGAAGCCGATGCGGCGCGACTCCTCCGAGCCGATCTCGACGTAGGCCAGCGCGGCGGCGGGGACGACGTAGGTCGTGCCCTTCTCGTCGGCGAGCTTGAGCAGCGCCGCTTGGCCGGAGAGCGCGGCCGCGACGGCCTGCTCGATCTCGGCAGCGGTCTGCGAGGACTCGAAGCCGAGCTCTCGGGGGGAGTTCTGGATGCCGATGCGAACGTCCACGGTGCGCCTTTCTGTCGTGCCTGCAACACTATGGCACGCAGCGTGGGCACCGTCTCGGCGTTCACTGTCGGCAGAACCCGCGAGGCGCGGCGGGCCGTGTCGGCGGGCCCGGTTACCGTGGCGGCATGCCCGATTCGCCCCATCCGGAAGGCGCCCCCTCGTCGGCCGGCCTGCTCGACGCGCCCGCCGTCGCCCCCGCCGCCGCGCGCGCTGTGCTCGACCCGTCCGCCGGGCCGGACCACGCCGGGCACGACGACGCCGGGCACGACGACGCCGGGCGCGCGATGTTCGTCGATGGGGCCGCCGCGCGAGTGCTCGCGCTGCCCGACGGCGCCTCCGCAGCCGTCTTCGGCGCGCCCGGCACGGGCAAGACGACCCTCGCGATCGAGGTCGTCGCCGAACGGGTCGAACGGCGCGGCTACGACGTCGACGAGGTGCTCGTGATCTCCGCGAGCCGGGCGACCGCCACGGCGCTGCGCGACCGCCTCGCCGTGCGCCTGGGGCTGACGACGCGCGGCCCGCTCGCGCGCACGGCGAACTCCATCGCGTTCCAGCTCGTGCGTGCGCATTCGGGCGAGCCGGTGACGCTCCTGACCGGCGCGGAGCACGACCAGCTCATCGCCGAGCTGCTCGAGGCCGCGGTCCGCGACGGCGGCGGACCGGAATGGCCGTCGCCGCTGAGCGACGACGTGCGGCGGCTCCGCGGGTTCCGCGCCGAGCTGCGCGAGCTCGTCATGCGCGCCGTCGAGCACGGGGTCGACGGCGACGCGCTCGGACGGCTCGGGGCCCTGGCCGGGCGGCCCGAGTGGCAGGCCGCCGGGAACTTCCTCGACGAGTACGCCGACGTGAAGGAGCTCGTGCGCGGCGCCCAGTACGACTCGGCCGAGCTCGGCTCGTACGCGTCGGCGATCCTCGCCGCGGCGGCGGCCGGCGACGTCGAGTCCGAGCAGGCCCTCGGCACGCTCGCACGGATCCGGCTGATCGTCGTGGACGACGCGCAGGAGGCCACGCAGGCCGCGGCCGCCCTCCTGGCCGGGTTCGCGGCCCGAGGGGTCGCCGTGATCGCGCTCGGCGACCCCGACGTCGCCGGCAACGGGTTCCGCGGGGGGCGCCCCGAACTGCTGGGTTCGCTCGGCAGCACGCTCGCCGGGGCCGCCGGCTCCGGAAGGGTGCCGGTCGAACGTATCGACCTGGAGGTCCGGCATCGAGGCCGTCCCGCGCTGCACGGCCTCGTCGCCGAGGTGACCGGCCGAATCGGCGCGGCACTGGGCGGCACGCACCGGTCGGCGGCCGGGAGCGGCGACGCATCCGACGACGACCCGCTCGCCCCCGTCCTCGGCATCGAGGCGGCCTCGCACGCGGCCGAGTGCCAGTCGATCGCGGCCCTCCTGCGCGAGCACCACCTGCTCGGCGGCATCCCGTGGTCGCAGATGGCGGTCGTGCTCCGCTCGGGCGGCGACGTGCCCTCGTTCGAGCGCGGGCTCGCGCTCGCCGACGTGCCGACGGCCGGCGCGATCGCGCGCACCCCGCTGAAGGATGCCCCGGTCGCCGCGTCGCTGCTCGGTGCCGCGTCGATCGCCCTCGGGCGTGAGGAACTCACCGGCGAACTCGCGGTGGACCTGCTCACCGGACCGCTCGGCCGGCTCGACGCCGTCGGCCTGCGCCGGCTGCGCCTGTCGCTCCGCCACGAAGAGCTCGCAGGCGGCGGCAACCGCACGGCCGACGAACTGCTCGTCGACGCGCTCGGCGCACCGGGCGGGTTCGAGACGGTCGACGCAGCGCCGGCCCGGCGCGCGGGCCGACTCGCGAAGGTCCTGGCATCCGCGCGCGGCGTCGCCGGCCGCGGGGGCACCGTCGAGGAGGTCCTCTGGGCGCTCTGGGACGGCAGCGGACTGGCGACCGAGTGGGCGGGCCAGGCCGCGGGAACGGGCGTGCTCGCCGAGGAGGCGAACCGTTCGCTCGATGCCGGGGTCGCGCTCTTCGCCGCGGCGCAGCGCTTCGTCGAGCGTTCGCCCGGGGCGCCCGCGGGCCGCTTCATCGACGAGGTGCTCGCCAGCGAACTTCCGGAGGACTCCCTGGCGCCGCAGCGCAGCGCCGAGACGGTGTTCGTCGGCACGCCCGCCGCGCTCGTCGGCCGGGACTTCGAGGTCGTCGTCGTCGCGGGCCTCCAGGAGGGCGTCTGGCCGAACCTGCGTCCGCGCGGCACGCTCCTGCACACCGAGCTCCTGCCGCGCGCGATCGCGGCGGCACGGGCCGGAGAGCCGATGCCGCAACCGGAGACGGCGGGTGAGGCTCGGGCCTCGGTCCGCAGCGACGAGCTCCGGCTCTTCGCGCTCGCCGCCTCCCGGGCGACCCGTCAGCTCGTGCTCGCGTGCACCGCGAACGACGACGAGCAGCCGTCGGTGCTCATGGGGTACGCCCCGGTGCGGCGCAAGCCCGGCCGGCGCAGGCCGCTGCACCTGCGCGGGCTGGTGGGCGCGCTCCGCGGGGAGGCCGTCGCGGCCGCCCGTGCGACGCCCGGCACCGCCGTGGCGTCGGCGCGCGCCGGCGAGGCGCCGGCGGCCCTGGCGATGCTGGCCGAAGCCGGCATCCCGGGTGCGCACCCCGACGAGTGGTACGGGCTCCGCGAGCCGTCGACCACGGCGCCCCTCGTCGACCTCGACAGCGACCCCGAGGCTGTCGTCGACGTCTCGCCGTCGCAGATCGACCGTGCCGAGGAGTCGGCCCTCGGCTGGTTCGTCGACCACGTCGCATCGCCGCCGTCGGGCCTCGCGGCCTCGATCGGCACGATCGTGCACGCCGTCGTCGAGGCGGCCGGTGCCCGTGACGACGGCGACGTGAGCGTCGAGACGCTGTGGGTCGAGGTCGAGCGGCGGCTCGCGACCCTGCACGTCGAGGCGGGCTGGGTCGCCGAACGCGAACGCCGAGGCGCTCGCCGCATGACCGAGGGGGCTTCGGCGTACCTGGAGGCCTTCGCCGACGACGGCAAGGTGCTGCTCGGCGCCGAGGGGCGGTTCACGATCGTCGCGGGGCGGGCGCGCATCACGGGCACGATCGACCGGGTCGAGGCGTCGCCCGACGGCACGACGGTGATCGTCGACCTCAAGACGGGTTCGCGCCCGCCGACCGGCCCCGAGACGTCGAAGCACCCGCAGCTCGGGGCGTACCAGCTCGCCGCGCGCGGCGGCGTCGTCGCGACCGCCGGCCGATCGGGCGGGGCGAAGCTCGTGTACGTCGCCAAGCCGACCGGCCAGGTCGCCTACTCCGAGCGCGCTCAGCAGCCCTTCGACGACGAGGCCGAGGACGCGTTCCACGCGCGCCTCGACGCCGTGGCCCGCGTGATGGCGGGCGCGACGTTCGCGACCGCCGCCGAACTGCCGTTCCGGTCGCGGTTCGCCGGTTGGCAGTACCGGGTGCAGGTAGTCCCGGCGGTGTCGGCATGAGCGCCGACGCGGCCGTGACGAGCGCCGACGCGCCCGTGATCCGCGCCGACGCGGCCGTGATCCGCGCCGACGCGCCCGTGATCGGCGCCGACGAGATCGCCACGAGGCTCGGCCTGCACGTGCCGACCGCAGAGCAGCGCGCCGTCATCGAGGCCGACCCGGCGGGTCGGCACCTCGTCGTCGCCGGTGCCGGCAGCGGCAAGACCGAGACGATGGCCAACCGCGTCGTCTGGCTGCTCGCGAACGGCCACGTCGACGTCCCCGAGGTGCTCGGACTCACCTTCACGCGCAAGGCCGCGGCCGAACTGGCGGACCGCATCCGCGAGCGCGTCGCGCAACTCGTCGCAGGCGGCATCGCCGACCTCGACCTCGATCCGCTCGAGGCGGCTGCCGTCGGCACCTACCACTCCTTCGCGAGCGCCATCTACCGCGAGCACGCGCTCCTGATCGGCCGCGAGCCGGACGCCGCCGTCCTCGGCGAGGCATCCGCGTGGCAGCTCGCGCGACAGGTCGCCGCGCAGTCGGCCGACCCGCGCCTCGTCGAACTCGACCTGTCGCTCGACCGCGTCACCGAAGCCGTGCTGGGCCTCAGCCGTGCGCTCGCCGAGAACGTGGCCGACTCGCGCGACGTGGTCGCGTGGACGCGCGACTTCCTCGCGCTCGGCGACCTGCCGATCGGTGCGCCGCGCAAGCGCACGCCGTACGAGTCGTTCACGAAGGCGCTCGGGGTCGTGGGGGCGCTTCCGCCGCTGCTCGAACTCGCCGACGACTTCGCCCGCGCCAAGCGCGAGCGCGGCTACGTCGAGTTCAGCGATCAGGTCGCGCTCGCCCTCACGATCTGCCGGGCGCACCCGGAGGTGGTCGCCGGATACCGGGAGCGCTATCGGTCGGTGCTGCTCGACGAGTACCAGGACACGTCCGTCGTGCAGACCCGGCTCCTGTCGACCCTCTTCGGCGGCACTCCGGTCATGGCGGTGGGCGACCCCGACCAGTCGATCTACGGATGGCGCGGCGCGAGCGCGGCGAACCTCGCGCGATTCGGCGGCGACTTCGGCGGGGGCGGCGGCGGGGGCGGGGACGGTCACTCGGCGGGCGACACCTCGGTGTTCGACCTCTCGACGAGCTGGCGCAATCCGCGCACCGTGCTCGATGCCGCGAATGCGCTGATCGCCCCGCTCGACTCCGGGGTCGCGAAGGCGCCGCTGACGGCCTCGCCGTTCGCAGGAGACGGGGTCATCGACGTGTCCTGGCACGAGACGATCGAGGAGGAGGCCGAACGCGTCGCCGACTGGTTCGCCGACGGCCTCGCCCGCACGGCGGATCGCGTGGCCTCGGGAGCGCTGCTGTGCCGCACCTTCTCGAACGTCGGCGTCTTCGTGCATGCGCTGCGCGAGCGCGGCGTGCCGGTGCACGTGCTCGGCATCGCCGGGCTGCTCGACCAGCCCGTCATCGCCGACCTCGTCTGCGCGCTCCGGGTGCTGCACGACCCGACCGCGGGCGCCGAACTGCTGCGCCTGCTGGCCGGTGCGCGCTGGCGCATCGGGCCCGCCGACCTCGCCGCACTCCGCGGGCTCGCGCGATGGCTGGTCGAACGCGACGCCGCCAGCCGGCGCCTCGAGCCGGACGTTCGGCAGGGCATCCGCGACTCGATCGCCCCGGAGGAGTCGCCGTCGATCGTCGACGCGCTCGACATGCTGACCTCCACGCCCGACGGGCACCGCGCCCTCGCCGGGTTCAGCGAGCCCGGCCTCGCCCGAATGCGTCGGGCGGGGGCGCAGCTCCAGGCGCTGCGACGGCGTGCCGGTCTCGGGCTCGTCGACTTCGTGGCGCTCGTGCAGCAGGAACTCCTCCTCGACATCGAGGTGAGCGCCAATGCCGACCAGCCGCTCGGACGACCCAGCATGGAGGCGTTCGACGACCTGCTCACCGGGTTCGTCGAGGTCTCCGAGCTGCCCACGCTCGGCGCGTTCCTCGGCTGGCTCACCGAGGCGGAGCAGCGCGATCGCCTCGCCCCCCGGCAGGACGAGCCCGAGCCCGGTGCCGTGCAGGTGCTCACCATCCACGGGTCGAAGGGCCTCGAGTGGGACCTCGTGGCGATTCCCCGCCTGGTCGACGACGAGCTGCCGGCGAAGCCGCGCACGACCGCGGGGTGGATCGCGATCGGCTCGCTGCCGAACGACTTCAAGGGCGACCGCGACGAGTTGCCCGAGCTGGTGTGGCGCGGCTCGCAGAGCCAGCACGAGTTCGACGAGGCCGTCACGGCGTTCCGGGCCGAGAACGCCTCGCGCGACGCCGAGGAGGAGCGCCGCCTCGCATACGTCGCCGTCACCCGTGCACGTGATGCGCTCCTGTTGACCGGGTCGTGGTGGGCGACCCAGAAGACGCCGCGGCGGCCGAGCCCGTACCTGCACGAGCTCGTGCAGGCCGGCATCGTCCCGGCGGCGGCGCTGCCGGTCGCGTCCGCGTACGAGCAGAATCCCGCGGCGGATCGGGTCTCGACGGTGAGCTGGCCGCTCGACCCGTTGGGGTCGCGCCGCGCTGCGGTCGAGTCCGCAGCCCTCGCGGTCCGGCAGGCCGCGGAGCGGCCCACCGGCGACGGCATCGGCCCGGTGCTGCGCGCCGAACTCGACCTGCTCCTCGAGGAGCGGCGACGTCGCCAGCTCGGCCCCGAATCGACCGCGATCCCGGTTCGCGTTCCGGCGTCGCGCTTCAAGGACTACATCGACGACCCGGCGGCCGTCGCCGACCAGCTTCGCCGCCCGATGCCGCAGCGCCCGTTCCGCGCCACGCGCATCGGCACGCTGTTCCACCGCTGGGTCGAACACCGGTCGACGGGCGAAGGCGACGCCGAGGCGATCGACGCGCTCGACGGCGTCGCGGCCGACGAGCGGCTCTGGGCGTCGGACGACGACCTGCTCGGCGAGGTGGTCGGCGGCCAGGTCGAGGCGTCGACGACCGACCCCGCATCAGCTCGCCTGCGCGACCTGCAGGCGACGTTCGAAGCCTCCGAGTGGGGCGGTGTCCGGCCGTCGGCGGTCGAGCTCGAACTCCACCTGCCGATGGGCGACCACGTGTTCATCTGCAAGCTCGACGCGGTGTACGACGTCGAACCGTCGTCGGAGCTCGGGCGGCAGGGCATCCGTCACCAGGTCGTCGACTGGAAGACCGGCAAGGCGCCGCGCGACGCGCGAGACCTCGAGCTCAAGCAGACGCAGCTCGCGCTCTACCGCCTCGCGTACTCGACGTGGTCGGGCGTGCCGGTCGAGGCGATCGACGCGTGCTTCTACTTCGTGGAGGACGACCGGGTGATCCGGCCGACCGAGATCAGCGACGAGGCGGCGCTGCGGCGGGCCTGGGCCGAGGCGACGGCACCGCGCGACGCGGGATCAGCGGTCGATGCGCGACTGACCGGGTGAGTCCGACGGGTCGGACTCGGCCGCCGATGGGTCGGACTCCGCCGCCGAAGGGTCGGGCGCGTCCGGCGCTGATCGTTCCGGCGCCGGACGCCCCGACGGCGACGCGTCGCCCCAGTCGCTGAGGTCGAGGGGGATCGGTGCCGTGAGGTCGCCGACCTGGTCTTCGCCGACGCGCTGGAGGTCGCGGAAGTCGTACGCGTCGGTGAGCAGCGCGCCGCCGGCTTCCCGGGGCACGTGGTCCCGCGGCGTCGCTTCGAGCAGGCGCTCCACGTCGCCGACCGCGAGGATCGGCCCGGTGTCGGCGGCGAGCGGTTCGCTCGATCGGTCGTGCACGCTCGCGACGAGTCCGTCCAGGAGCGACACCGCGTCGGCGATCACCGACTCGTCGCGGGAGTCGACGCCGTGCAGCAGCCACCTCGCGAGTTCGAGCTCCGCGTAGAGCAGGGCGCGGCGGGGCAGGTGCTCATCGGATGCCCCCTCGCGCGCGACCTGGTAGGCGGCGAGCGCGCGGTCGGCCGACTGGCCCCGGGAGGTGAGCAGCCAGTGCAGGTCGCGTGCCGGGTCGCCCACGGAGAGGTTCGACCAGCCGATGACGCCGGTGACGTGATCGCCGTCGACGAGGATGGCGTCGGCGCCGAGCCCGCCGTTGACGACGGTCGGCTCGAACCTCCACAGCGCGGCGTCGTCGGTCGCCTCCTCCCACCGGCGCAGCAGCGCGCTGGGGAGCCGGCCGCTGTCGGCGGCGCGGCCGATCAGCGCCACGACGTCGTCGCGGCATTCGGCCGCACTGCGACGGGGGAGCCCGGCGTCGCCGACGAACCCGCCCGGCAGGCCGTGGATCGCCGCGACGGCGAAGCCGACGGACTCGGCGAGTGGCACGTGGGCGGTCAGCTCGTCGGCGGTGCGCGGCGCCCCGGAGATGAAGTCGGTGACGACGGCGCGGGTGCCGTCGACGGGGGCCTGCCCGACGAACACGGGCACGGCGAACGGCAGCCTGTTGCGGATGCCGGTCGTCAGTGCGCGAAGCGCGACGAGGTCTGCGGACTGCTCGCTCTCGGCCGCCTGCGAGCGCGGTACGCGGATCAGGAGCAGCCGCTCGTCGGTCGCCCGGAGCAGTACGGCGTCGAATCCGCCCTGCGACCGGCGGCTGTGCGCGGCCGCTGCCCGCACCTCCAGGCCGGGCACCGCCGCCGTGGCCAACGCGGCTAGAGTGAGAGGGGGTCTGGCCATGGCACACAGCTTAAGCAGGCAACCTCGCCCGATCGGCGACCGCCACGCCTTCCCGCCGACTCCGTCAGAGCCGCGTCGAGAGGTGGAAACCGCGTGCACGCCCGTCCGCCGCTGGCCCGAACCGTGATCGACCGGGACGCCGCGGCCCGTGATGCCGCGGATGCCGGCGCCCGGTTCGATGCAGATCCGACGGCCCGGGTCATCGTGATGCGCCCCGGTGGCAGGCTGCTCGTCGAGCAGCGCGTCGACGGCTCCGCGCCCGCGCTCCAACGACTCCGGGTCGGGGCGGTCGCCGCCCCGGAACTGCGCGTCTACCTCGGCCGGGTCGCGCCGGAGGCGAATCCGCTCGAACTGCGTCTCGTCACGGACGAGACCGCCGACGACCTGGAGCCCGAGTCGGCGCGCTGGGTGTCGCTGAGGCCCATCGCGACCGAGTTCGACGAGTCCGAGGCCGGGCTCGCCGCCGAGGCGGTCGGTGTCGCCAACTGGCACGAGCGCCATCCGCGCTGTCCCCGCTGCGGCGCCGCCACGGAGCCGGTGCAGGCCGGATGGGCGCGCCGCTGCGAAGTCGACGCGAGCCTGCACTTCCCGCGGACCGACCCGGCCGTCATCGTGCTCGTCACCGACGACGACGACCGCGTGCTGCTCGGCTCGAACGCGAGCTGGGAGACGAACCGCTACTCGCTGCTCGCGGGATTCGTCGAGCCGGGGGAGTCGCTCGAGGCCGCGGTCGTGCGTGAGATCCAGGAGGAGGCGGGGCTCGCCGTCGACCGCGTCGAGTACGTCGCCAGCCAGCCGTGGCCGTTCCCGGCGAGCCTGATGCTCGGGTTCACGGCTCGGGTCTCCGACGGCGCGGATGTCTCGGCGGCGCAGCCCGACGGCGAGGAGATCCTCGAGTTGCGCTGGTTCGATCGCGACGGGCTCCGGGCCGCCGCCGCGACCGGCGGCGTCGTGCTGCCCGGCGGCGGTTCGATCGCGGCCTGGCTGCTCGAACGCTGGTTCGGCGCGCCGGTGCCCACGGGCCCGAGCCCGTGGTCGACCCGGTGACCGGGGGCGACCGGATGACCACGGGCGACCCGATGACCGACGCAGCCGCGGGCGCAGCCGCATCCGAACGCCCCGCCGCATCCGAACCGGCGGAGGCATCCGTCGCGTCCGACCCGTTGCTCCGGGGACTCGATGACGAGCAGCGCGTCGCGGCCGAGGCGCTGATCGGTCCGGTGTGCGTGCTCGCCGGCGCGGGAACCGGCAAGACGCGCGCGATCACGCACCGCATCGCGTACGGCGTCTCGTCGGGGGCGTACGACCCGAAGCGCGTGATGGCGCTCACGTTCACGGCGCGCGCCGCGGCCGAGCTCCGCGCCCGCCTGCATGCGCTCGGTGCCGGACAGGTGCAGGCGCGCACGTTCCACGCCGCCGCGCTCGCGCAGCTCGGGCACTTCTGGCCGCTGGTCGTCGGCGGGCCGGCTCCCCGCGTGCTCGACTTCAAGGGGCGGCTGCTCGGGCAGGCGGCCGAGCGTGCGAAGGTGCGGGTCGATACCCCCACCCTGCGCGATGTCGCAGCGGAGATCGAGTGGCGCAAGGTGCAGCTCCTGAGCCCCGACGAGTACGCGCAGCGGTTGCCGTCGCGCGGTGCGCCCGGCCAGTTGGGCTTCGAGCAGCACCTCGCGATCATGGCGGCGTACGAGGAGCTCAAGGACGAACGGCGGACGCTCGACTTCGAGGACGTGCTGCTGGCGACGGCGGGCATGATCGAGACCGAGGCATCCGTCGCCATGCACGTCCGCGAAAGCTACCGCCACTTCGTCGTGGACGAGTACCAGGACGTCTCGCCGGCGCAGCAGCGGCTGCTCGACCTCTGGCTCGGCGACCGACGAGACGTGTGCGTCGTCGGCGACGCGAGCCAGACCATCTACTCCTTCGCGGGGGCGTCGAGCGAGTACCTGCTCGGGTTCGAGCGCCGGTATCCGGATGCCACGATCGTGCGCCTCGAACGCAACTACCGCTCGAAGGCGCCCATCGTCGAGGTCGCGAACCGGCTGATGCGCGGACGTGCGGGCGCGCTTCGGCTGCGCGCCGAGCCGGAAGCGGGAGCGGTTGCCGCCGCAGCAGGTTCGTCCGCACCCGCCGCGCCCGGTCCGGGATCGCCTGCCCCGGAGCTCGTCGAGTACGCCGACGAGTTCTCGGAGGCGCGCGGCGTCGCGGCACGGCTCCGCGACCGGATCGCCGCGGGTACGCGGCCCGAGGACCTCGCGGTGCTGATCCGGATGAACGCCCAATCGGGCGTCTACGAGCAGGCGCTCGAGGAGGCCGGGGTGCCCGTGCGGGTGCGCGGCGCGCAGCGGTTCTTCGATCGACCCGAGGTCAAGGAGGCCGTGCACCACCTGCGGGCCCAGGCGCTCGTCCCGGCCGACGGGCCCCTCTTCACGTCGGTGAGCGACGTGCTGCGGGGGCTCGGCTGGACCGTGCATCCGCCCGAGGGGCAGGGCACCGTGCGTGCTCGATGGGAGTCGCTGAACGCGATCGCGCGACTCGTCGACGACGCGCCGCCCGGCACGACCTTCCGCGAGTTCACCGACCAACTGCGGACCCGCGCCGAGACGCAGCACGAGCCGACCGTCGAGGCGGTGACCGTCGCCACACTGCACTCGGCGAAGGGCCTCGAGTGGGAGGAGGTCTGCATCGTGGGACTCTCCGAGGGACTGCTGCCGATCGCCTACGCGAAGGACGCCGAGGCGATCGAGGAGGAGCGGCGCCTGCTGTACGTCGGCCTCACGCGAGCGCGGCGCCGGCTCGCTCTGAGCTGGGCTCGCCGCGCCGGTGGACCGCGAGCGGACCGGGAGCCGTCCCGGTTCCTTCGAGAGCTCGACATCCGCACTCCGGATGCGGCCGGTGCCGCAGCCGATCCGGCTTCGACCCGTCGTAGGGGATGACCCGCGCGACACCGTCGTCGACGGCGCGCCCCGCGAGCAGGTCGTCGGCCATCCGCATCGCCGCGATCGCCGCTTCGAGCTCGGTGCGCGCGGGCCGCTGCGCGGCGGGCTGATCCGCGAGCTGCGCGGCGATCGCCGGCCATGCGGCATCCGAGTCGCGTCGTGACAGGTGGATGCAGCGCAGGCACGCCGTCTCACCGGGCACGACGAGCGGCCCGACCGTCGCGGCATCGTCGCCGAACACGACGGGCAGGTGGGGCAGATCGCGCCGGATGAGCGGCAGGTGGTCGTCGGGGGCGATGACCCGCTCGCCCACGAGGAGCACGAGTCGGGGGAGCGTCGGTTCGGCGGGTCCCGAGGGAGCGGCCGTTCCGGCCTCGTCCTGATCGCCGGATGCCCCGGGCCACGACGGCACCCGGTATCCGAGCAGTCGGATGCCGGTCCGCAACGCCGTGACCGCCGGTCCGGTGCCGGCGACCACCACGGTCGACCCGGCGGAGGCGGACCCGGTGCGAGCCGAGCCAGCAGGCGCAGGGCCGTCGGCCGATCGTCCTGAGACCGATGCCGTCGGCTGCGGCTCTTCGGCCAGCGCGGGAGCAACTGCAGCGAGCAGCGCATCGATCGACCCCGGCTCGGCGTCGAGCCCGTCGGCGACCGCCTCGAGCGTCTCGCGCCGCACCCCGCGACGCAGGAGCCGGATCAGGTCGAGGTCGACCTGCGACGGGCGTTCGAGGACGGCGCGGGCGCGGGGTGCCCCGAACTGGAGCGCCTCGGGCGACCGCCAGACGACGGCGAGACGGGGATCGATCTGCGGCATGCGCCGAGCATGCCCGAGCGCGACGCGTCGTCGCGGGAGTCGTCCACAGGGCGAGCTGCTACGGCTTCGGCGGCTCCTCGCCGTCCTCGCCGGGAGCAGCGGGCGTCTCGCCGCGCAGCAGTTGCTCGAGCGCCTGGTCGAACTCGTCGTCGGCGTCGGATCCCTGCGCATCGGTGCCGGTGAGGCGCGCGACCAGCGCGGCCGGGTCGTCGAGGTCGGCCGCAGTCGGCAGCAGGTCGGGGTGCGCCCACAGGGCGTCGCGACCGTCGACGCCGACCGCGTCGGTGACCGCGCGCCACATGGCCGCGGCTTCGCGCAGACGCCGCGGACGAAGTTCGAGGCCGACGAGCGTCGCGAGCGCGGACTCGGCCGGGCCGCCCGAGGCGCGTCGGCGACGGATGGTCTCGGCGACCTGCGAGGCCTTCGGCAGGCGGGTGGTGGCGTCGGCGGTCGCGACGTCGACCCAGCCCTCGACGAGCGCGAGCATCGTCTCGAGTCGGTCGAGCGCGGACTGCTGGCTCTCCGAGCGGGGCCGGATCAGTTCGCCGTTCGCCACCGCGGCGCGCAGGGCGTCGGTGTCGGTGGGGTCGAAGCCCTCGGCGAGGGTCTCGAGCCGGTCGGTGTCGATGTCGATGCCGCGCGCGAACGTCGTGATCGACGTGATGAGGTGCAGGCGCAACCAGCGCGCGTGCCGGAACAGTCGTGCGTGCGCGAGCTCGCGCACCGCGAGGTAGAGCTCGACCTGGTCGGCCGGGATCTCGAGGTCGGTGCCGAATTCGTCGACGTTCTGCGGGAGGAACGCGGCCCGGCCGTCCTCCATCAGGGGGATGCCGATGTCGCCGCCGGAGACCACCTCGGTCGCGAGCTCGCCGACCACCTGGCCGAGCTGCATCGCGAAGAGCGTGCCGCCGACGCCGCGGAGCATCCGGCTCGCGCCCTGGATCATGCCCTGCATCTCCTCCGGGGCCTGCTCGGTCATCACCCGGGTGAGGGAGTCGGCGATGCTCAGTGCGACCGGCTCGGCCAGCTGCGTCCACACCGACATCGTCGCGGCGACCCACGAGCGCCGCGTGAGCAGCTCGGGCCCGGACGGCAGCGCCGACACGTCGACCGCCTCGTCGAGCCACAGCGACGCGACCTGGAACGCCTGGTCGAGGCGGGCGCGCTCGTCGTCGGTCAACTGGCGCTGCTCGGCCGACGCGCGCTGCTCGCCCTGCTTCTCGGCGACGGACCAGTCGATACCGTCTCCGGCGCTCGCCATGGCCTGTTGGAGCTGCGCGAAGATCGCCTGCAGGCTCGCCGGATCGTTCGGAAGCCCTGCGGCACCTGCGAGCTTCGACGGGTCGATGCCGCCCGCGCCGGAGAGCAGTTCGCGCAGCATGTCGCGGAACTCGTCGTCGGGGTTCTTGCCCGTGTCGTCACGGTCGTCGTGGTCTGCCACCGCAGCACCTCCAGTCGCTGGTTCCACGCTAGCGCCGCCCTCCGGGGCGGAGTCTGGGAAATGGCCTAGGCTGGGGCATCCGGTGTCCGCCAGCCGCGAACAGCGCAGGCGACCGGCCCAGGGGGCGTCCGTCGGGTCGCCTGTTCGCGTGCGCGGAAGGTAGCGATGAGCCTGTTCGACGACCGGACCGCGGCGGCATCCGATCCCGCCGCCGTCGATCCGGATGCCTCCGCCGCGGCGTACCGCGCCGAGCCGGAGTGGGAGCCGCCCCGACGCTCCCGTCGTGAGCGGGCCGGGTGGATCGCGATCTCGATCGCGGTCGTGATCGCCGTCGTCTTCGCCTTCCTGCCGTCGCCGTACGTGATCGAGCAGCCGGGGCCGGTGTACGACACCCTGGGCACGGCCGAGCACGACGGCGAGGAGGTGCCGCTGATCGAGATCCCCGACGCGGAGACCTTCCCGACGGGCGGCGAGCTGAACCTGCTGACCGTGAGCGTCGTCGGGCGGCCCGGGGCCACCCCGAGCTGGCTCGAGGTGCTCGGCGCCTGGTTCGACCGGACGCGTTCGGCCATCCCCGTCGAGGAGATCTACCCGCCGGGGATCAGCCAGGAGGACCGCGACGCGCAGAACTCGGCGGCGATGGTCGACTCGCAGCAGGACGCGATCGCGGCCGCGCTCGTCGAACTCGGCTACGACTTCCCGCGCGAGGTCACCGTGGCCGGGATCCTCGAGGACTCGCCCGCCGAGGGCGTGCTCGAGGACGACGACGTGATCGTGGCGGTCGACGGCGCCCCGGTGCACTCCATCGACGCGCTGCGCACCGCGATCGCCGAGCACGGCACCGAGACGCCGGCGGCGCTCACCGTCATGCGCGGCGACACCGAGCTCGAGGTCGAGGCGACCCCCGTCGAGCGCGACGGCGCCGTCGTGCTCGGCATCGGCGTGCGCATGCACTACGAGTTCCCGATCGAGGTGACCCTGCAGCTCGACGAGGTGGGCGGCCCGAGCGCGGGCATGATGTTCGCCCTCGGCATCACCGACCAGCTCACACCCGGCGAGATGACCGGCGGCGAGATCTTCGCCGGCACCGGCACCATCGACTCCGACGGCACGGTCGGGCCGATCGGCGGCATCCGCCAGAAGCTGTGGGGCGCCGAGGGCGCCGGCGCCGAGTGGTTCCTCGCGCCGTCCGCGAACTGCGCCGAGGTGGTCGGTCACGTTCCCGACGGCATGCGCGTGTTCTCGATCGAGACGCTCGACCAGGCCCGCGACATCGTCGAGACCGTCGGCGAGGGCGGCGACGTCGGTGCGTTCGCCACCTGCGAAGCCGCAACCAGCTGATTCCAAGCCTCGGCGACCGGGGTGCCGCATAGGATTGACCTTCGACCCCGCACCGACCGAACAAGAGGCCGAGAGTGTCAGCACAGACCCAAGAACCGAGGACATCGCGCCGCCGAGCGCCCATCGCCATCACGATCGGGGTGTTGGTCGTCCTGCTGATCGGGTTCTTCGTGTTCGCCGGACTCTACGCCGACGTCATGTGGTACGACCAGCTCGGGTTCCTCCCCGTGCTGACGACCGAGTGGATCGCGCGGATCGTGCTGTTCGTGATCGGCTTCGTCGCGATGGCCGTGCCGGTGTGGGCATCCGTGCAGATCGCGTACCGCACGCGTCCGGTGTACGCGAAGCTCAACAGCCAGCTCGACCGCTACCAGGAGGTCTTCGAGCCGCTGCGCCGGCTCGCGATGTACGGCATCCCGACGATCCTCGGCATCTTCGCCGGCGTCGCCGTCTCGTCGCGCTGGGACCTGGTGCTCACGTGGCTCAATCGGACGCCGTTCGGCACCTCCGACCCGCAGTTCGGCTTCGACGTCGGGTTCTTCGTCTTCGAGCTGCCGTTCTGGCGTTCGGTCGTGGGCTTCGCGTCGGCGGTCGTGCTGCTGTCGGCGCTGCTCGTCGTGGCCACGAACTACCTGTACGGCGCCATCCGCATCTCCGGCCGCGAGGTCGTCATCTCGAAGTCGGCGCGCGTGCAGATCGCGGTCACGGCCGGCCTCTACCTGCTGCTCCAGGGCGTCAGCATCTGGCTCGACCAGTACGCCACCGTCACCGAGCAGGGCGCGCTCATCACCGGTGCCGCGTACACCGACGTCCACGCCGTCATCCCGGGCCGGGGCATCCTCGCGGCGATCGCGGTCGGCGTCGCGATCCTCTTCTTCGTCACCGCGATCATCGGTCGCTGGCGCCTGCCGCTGGTGGGCACGGCGCTGCTGATCATCTCGAGCCTGATCATCGGGTCGCTCTACCCCTGGGTGATCCAGCGGT
The DNA here is from genome assembly GCF_004006235.1 of Agromyces sp. LHK192. Taxonomy (NCBI): domain Bacteria; kingdom Bacillati; phylum Actinomycetota; class Actinomycetes; order Micrococcales; family Microbacteriaceae; genus Agromyces; species Agromyces sp. LHK192. The sequence goes on along the minus strand of NZ_CP034753.1, from coordinate 2,616,024 downwards.
TCCAGGTCGACCCGAGCGAGCGCGCGCTCGAGGAGCCGTACATCCAGCGCAACATCGACCTCACCCGCGACGCGTACGGCGTGGCCGACATCGAGGAGATCCCGTACAACGCGGAGACCGACGCGGAGCCCGGCGCCCTTCGCGAGGACGCCGAGACGACGGCCTCCATCCGGCTCATGGACCCGGCCATCATCAGCCCCGCGTTCCGGCAGTTGCAGCAGTTCCGCCAGTACTACCAGTTCCCGGGCGACCTCGACGTCGACCGCTACGACATCAACGGGGTCTCGCAGGACACGATCGTCGCGACGCGCGACGTCGACCTCGAGGGCCTCGGCGACGCGAACACCTGGTACAACTCACACCTCGTCTACACGCACGGGTACGGGCTCGTCGCCGCCGCGGGCAACCAGCGCTCGAGCGACGGCCAGCCGGTGTTCGTCCAGTCGGGCATCCCGTCGGCCGGTGCGCTCGGCGAGTTCGAGCCGCGCATCTACTTCGGCGAGACGTCCCCCGACTACTCGATCGTCGGCGCGCCCGAGGGCGAGGAGCCGATCGAGCTCGACTACCCGGCCGGTTCGGACGGCGCCGACCAGACGCTGAACACCTTCGAGGGCGACGGCGGTCCGAAGCTCGACAACGCGTTCACGAAGCTCATCTACGCCATGAAGTTCCAGTCGGAGCAGATCTTCCTCTCCGACCAGGTGAACGACGAGTCGCAGATCCTCTACGACCGCGACCCGATCGAGCGCGTCAGCAAGGTCGCGCCGTACCTGACGCTCGACTCCGACACCTACCCGTCGGTCGTCGGGGACCGCATCGTGTGGATCGTCGACGGGTACACCCTGACCGACCAGTACCCGTACTCGGAGAAGGTCTCGATGAGCGAGGCGATCGCCGACAGCGAGCTGCCGACCCCGACGCTCGCGTTCGACGAGGTGAACTACATCCGCAACTCGGTGAAGGCCACCGTCGACGCGTACGACGGCTCGGTCACGCTCTACGCGTGGGACGAGGAGGACCCGATCCTGCAGACCTGGCAGAAGATCTTCCCCACGACGATCAAGCCGATCAGCGAGATGTCGGGCGACCTGATGAGCCACGTGCGCTACCCCGAGGACCTCTTCAAGGTGCAGCGCGCCGTGCTCGGCCAGTACCACGTCGACCAGGCTCGGGCGTTCTACTCCCGTGAGGACGCGTGGACCACGCCGACCGACCCGACGGCGCCCGAGGCGAGCGCGCTCCTCCAGCCGCCGTACTACCTCACGATGCAGATGCCGGGCCAGGAGGCGCCGAGCTACTCGCTGTACTCGACGTTCATCCCCCAGGCGAGCGGTCAGCAGAGCCGCAACGTGCTGCGCGGCTACCTCGCGGTCGACTCCGACGCGGGTGCCGAGGACGGCGCGAAGGCGGAGGGCTACGGCAAGCTGCGACTCCTGGCGCTGCCCGAAGACGACAACGTCCCGGGCCCCGGTCAGGTGCAGAACACGTTCGACTCGGATCCGACCGTGGGTCGCGAGCTGAACATCCTGCAGCAGGGGCAGTCGACCGTGACCAACGGCAACCTGCTGACCCTCCCCGTCGGCGGCGGCCTGCTGTACGTGCAGCCGGTCTACGTGCAGTCCTCAGGCGGCACCGCGTACCCGCTGCTCCAGAAGGTGCTCGTCGCGTTCGGCGACCAGATCGCGTTCCAGGACACCCTCGACCAGGCGCTCGACGTGCTCTTCGGCGGCGATTCAGGTGCCGCGGCGGGCGACGAGCAGGTCGAACCCGGTGAGGAGCCGACCGAGCCCGGTGAGGAGCCGACCGAGGGCGACGGCGAGGGCGGGACCTCGGCCGACAGCGAGGTGCAGCAGTTGCTCAACCGCGCGAAGGTCGCGATCGACAACAAGCAGGCGGCGCTCGCCGCCGGCGACTGGGCCGCGTACGGCGATGCCGACGCCGAGCTCGCCGAGATCATCTCCGAGCTGATCGTGCTCGCCGGCGACGACGGCGCGGTCAGCGAGACGCCGTCGACCGAGGCTCCGGCCGAGGGCGAGTGATCGGCAACCGCGCGCGGTCGGCGTCGGGCATCAGCTGATGACCGACGTCGACCTGCGCGGCGGGGACTGGCTCGACGACAACCGGGCCAGCTGGGATGAGCGCGTTCCCGTGCACGTGGCGTCCGAGATGTACGACCGCGGAGTGCTGCGCGAGGGTGGCAGCCAGCTCGACCCGATCGCGGCGGCGGGTATCGCCCGGCTCTTCCCCGACGGGCTGGAGGGCGTTCGGGTGCTGCACCTGCAGTGCCATTTCGGCTCGGATTCGCTCTCGCTCGCGAACCTGGGGGCCGACGTCGTCGGCATCGACTTCTCGGGTGAGGCGATCGCCGAGGCGCGGCGCATGGCCGGCGAGCTCGGCCTGCCGACGGCGCGGGCGCGCTTCATCGAGGCGAACGTCTACGACGCTCGACGGATGCTGCCGGAGCCGGAGTCGTTCGACCTCGTGTTCGTCACCTGGGGGACCATCGCCTGGCTGCCCGACGTGGCCGAGTGGGCGCGTATCGTCGCCTGGTTCCTGAAGCCGGGCGGGCGCCTCTTCTACGCCGACACGCACCCGACGGCGTGGATCTTCGACGAGGGCGACGAAACGATGCCGCGCGTCGTGTTCCCCTACGCGAAGCGCGGCCCGGACGTGCTCGAGGACCCGGGCGACTACGCCGACGAACAGGCGGTGCTCGAACATGCCCGCACCTGGGAATGGACGCATCCGCTCGTCGACGTCTTCCGGGCCCTGCGCGGCGCCGGCCTCGCGATCGATGACCTGGACGAGCACTACCGCCTGCCGTGGCGCATCTTCCCGGCGGCGGTGCCGCTCGGCGAGGGCATGTACGGCTGGCCGGGGGAGCGGTGGATCCCGCTCGCGCTCGAGCTCGTGGCATCCAACCGTTGATGCCGACGCGGAACGGCCGGCTCCCGGGGGAGCCGGCCGCCTGCGTGTTCAGAAGCGCCTGCGTGTTCGGGGTGCGTCAGACGCAGAGCCCCGACGGGTCCCACGAGCCCCAGCTGACGGAGCCGGGGCGCTCGCCCTTCGTCCACCACTGGGCGGTGTAGACGACGCCGGCACGGCTCACCTGCTGGCCGCCGGTGTAGACGGCCGTGGCATCCCATGCCGCCGGGCAGTCGACGGGCTCGACGGCCGGGGCCGTCCCGCAGTCGCCGATGGCCTGCCACGGTCCGTGCTGAGCGCCGGGTTCCTGGCCGCGGGTCCACCACTTCGCGCGGTATTCGACGCCGTCGTGCGAGACGACCTCGCCGCCGGTGTAGACGGCCGTCGGGTACCACGGTGCCGCGCAGCTGCCGTCGACGGCGGGGCCGGGGGTCGCTGCGCGCAGCGTCGAGCCGAGCGTCGAGCCGAGCTCGTTGCGGTGGTCGCCGGTGAGGTCCCACCACATGGCCCCGCCGTAGCCCTGCGTCGCGAGCCATTCGGCCTTCGCGTTCACCGAGGCCGGGTCGTCGTAGCTCCACCACTGGTCGCCGTCGTAGCGCCACGAGGCGCCGATCGCCGGGTCGAAGTGGGCGGTGCCGACGCTGCGCAGTTCGGCGTAGGTCTTGGTGCCGATGTACCCGGCGGCGGGCTTCCAGCCGGCCGAGCCGTCGGCGACGCCGTGCCACCCGTGGCCGTAGGCGGCGAGGCCGGCGTTGAGCTGCGACGGGTCGGCGCCGGCGTTCACGTACATGCCCATCGCGCCGTCGAGGCCGAGTCCCCAGTTCTGCGTGCCATCGGGGTGCAGGTTGCCCTGGTGCCCGGTGGTGTTCGGCACCCAGCCGCCGTGGAAGTCGTAGCCCTGCACGTTGAGGAAGTCGACGGCGGCGAACAGGCGCGGGTCGAGCCATCCGCCCTGTCCGGCGTTCCAGCCGCCCGCCGGCGCGAAGCCGGTGAGCAGGTACTCCTCGCGGTTCTCGGCGCCGAGGGCGTCGAGTTCGGTGCGGAACTCCTCCATCAGCAGGAGGAAGTTCTCCTTGTCCTCAGGCCGTGCGTTCGCGGTCTCGCCGCCGGTGACCGGCCACTCCCAGTCGATGTCGATGCCGTCGAAGATGCCCGCCGCCACCCCGTCGCCGCCCTTGCCGGCGATCTCGGGCAGGTCGCCTTCGATGTAGAGGTCGATGCAGCTGTCGACGAGCTTCGTGCGGCCTTCGGCGGTCGACGCGGCCTCGGAGAAGTGGTCGGACCAGGTCCAGCCGCCGAGCGAGACGAGGATCTTCGTGTCGGGGCTGACCTGCTTGAGCTTGCGCAGTTGGTTGAAGTTGCCGGCGAGCGCCTGGTCGGCGGTGTCGGCGACGCCGTCGACCGAGTCGGCGGCGGGCACCTCGCGCAGGAAGTCGTGGTGGGCGTCGCCTTCACCGGGGACGTCGAGGATGTCGCACACGAGATCGCTCGTGACGTTGCCGAACGCGTAGTTCAGGTGGGTCAGGTCGCCGATCGCGCCGGTGGCGAGGAGGTCGGATACTTCGAAGCCTCGGGTGGTCGGGCCGTCGGCCATGAAGTAGCCGACCGAGCGGTAGCCGTTGATGTCGGCCGGGCCCGCTTCGGCCGGGGGCTTCGGCGCGGCGAGCGCGGGGGAGGCGGCGCCGGCGGTCGCGATCACCGCGACGGCGGCGGCGAGGGATGCGCCGCGCAGGACGGATCTGGATGTCATGTGATCCCCATCGATCTCGGGCCCGGGAGCCCGGGCGTGGTCGTGTGATCGGGAAGGTAGCAACGCGTGCGAACGTATGGAAGGACTCTTTACAAAGTATGGGGAACCGTGCACGAATCGCACCCATGCGCTGTGGCGACCTCCATCCGAATCGGGTGCCTGTGCACTCGGTGCACAGCCCTCCGCGGTCCCTATTCGGCCGTGACGGGTGGGTGAACCGGGGGTGTCGCCGCCGATTCGACGGCGCCCGAATCCCGTGCTAGAGTCTCTTCTTGTGCCGCGGGGTGGAGCAGCTCGGTAGCTCGCTGGGCTCATAACCCAGAGGTCGTAGGTTCAAATCCTGCCCCCGCAACCAAGTAGTGGAACGCCCGGTCTCATCGAGACCGGGCGTTCTGCGTTCACCGGCGCGCCAGCGCCTGGTGCAGCAGCGGCCGGGATCGACGGAAGTCGTCCCCGCCTCAGCTCCTGCTCGCCCGGCATCCCCGGCTTTCCCCGCGAAAGCTCGGAGGATCGCACGAAGCTCGGAGGATCCGGGGCGAATCCTCCGAGGCGCGCACGATCCTCCGAAGTTGCGGGTCGGAGGCACAGGCGCATCACCCTGACACCCCGGCGCCGGGAGTCAATCCCCTGACCGGTGGGAGCGGACGAGCGTACCGTCGCAGATCAATTGACCGTCGCAGATCAGCGGTACGAGGAGGACGACGTGACCGAGCAGAGCGCGCAGGAGCACATCATCGAGCTGGCGAGGGGCATCCCCTTCGGTTGGCTGACGACGGTCGACGGCGACGGCCGGTTGGTGTCGAGGCCGATGTCGCCGCGCGAGGTGACCGATGACGGCGTCATCTGGTATTTCGCCGAACGCAGTTCGCGAGACGCGAGCGAGATCTCCGCGAACGCGAACGTCGGGGTGACCCTGCAGTCCGGGTCGACCTTCGTCTCCTTCGCGGGCGTGGCCGAGCTCGTCGACGACGCGGCCAAGAAAGACGAGTTGTGGGACCCGACGGTCGAGGCGTGGCTGCCGGACGGCCCGCAGAGCCCCGAGGCGGTCCTGATCAAGGTCTCCGCCGAGACCGGCGAGTACTGGGACACCCCGGGCGGCCGGATCGCTACGCTGATCAGCTTCGTCAAGTCCAAGGTCACCGGGGAACGATACGACGGCGGCGAGAACGAGACCGTCACGCTCTGATCGACGCCGAATCGATCGCGTCAAGGGGGATGCCGAGCCGCCGACGCGGTGCCTACGCTGCGGTCATGGATGGTCGAGACGAGACGGTCGCCCGCCCCAATCCGGAGCGCGGAGACCGCGAAGCAGCACCGCTGTCAGACGATGAGCAGCTCCGCAAGGACGTCAGCGAAAGTCCTGGGAGCGAAACCGAGACCTCGGCGAAGCAGGCGGATCCGATCCCGGACAGCCTCGACTCCGAGATCGACGCGGACCGGATCCGCGCGGTTCCCGGGACGGGCGGCCCGGATGATGCCGGCGATGTCGACGTCGACCCGGACGAGTTGAACCTGCCCGGCGCGGCGCCCTGACCGGGCGCGTTCCCGATCCGGGTGCGCGCTCGGACGGTGATGCACACCAGATCGCCGTTCGCCTCGATGCCGAGCACGCGGCGGGCCACGCGGCGACTCCTCACCCATACGATCGAAGGATGCCGGAACCCGTGAACGCCGAAGCCACCGCCACCCCGGATCACGCCCCGGGCGGCTCGCGATCGCCTGAGGGGCAGCGGCCCGGCGGCCGGCCGCGCGGCGTGCAGCGCGTGTTCGAGGTCGTCCGCACCGAACAGGTCGCACCGCAGCTCGTGCGCGTGCACCTCGGCGGCGAGGCGTTCGCGGAGTTCGTCGAGCAGGCGGACCCCGAGAACCTCGTCCGCACCGACAAGTACGTGAAGTTCCTCTTCGCGAAGCCGGAACTCGGCCTGGAACCGCCGTACGACCTCGACGCGCTGCGGCAGAGGCTCGGCCGTGCCGACCTGCCGGTCCGGCGGACCTACACGGTGCGATCGGTCGACCACGAGGCGCAGTGCATCTCGGTCGATTTCGTCGTGCACGGCGACGAGGGGCTCGCCGGTCCCTGGGCCGCGCGGGCGAAACCCGGTGACCGGGTCGCACTCTCCGGCCCCGGCGGCGGGTACTCGCCGGCCGAGGGCGACGTGACCCACCTCCTGCTCGGCGACGACTCCGCCATCCCCGCCATCGCGGCGGCCCTCGAGGCGCTGTCCGCCTCGGCGCGTGGCCTCGCGATCATCGAGGTCGCCGGCGCCGCATCGCAGGTCGACCTGGCAGCGCCCGCGGGCGTCGAGATCCGATGGCTGCACCGCGTCGGCGGGGACGTCGGCGGGGACGGCACGGCGGCGTACGGCGTCCTGCTCGCCGAAGCCGTCGATTCGCTCGAGCGTCCGGACGGCGTGGTCGACGTCTTCGCGCACGGCGAGCGCGAGGCGATCAAGCGCATCGGCGCCGTGCTGTCCGAGTCTTGGGGCATCCCGAGGCAGGCGATGTCCCTGTCGGCATACTGGGCGTACGGCCGCACCGAAGACGCCTTCCAGGAGGAGAAGCGCGCGCCGATCGGACAGATCTTCGCCGACTGACGAGCTGGCCATCGACTGAGTCGAAGGCGGAGGCGGACGCGACCGGCTAGGTTGTGGCGCAGCGCGCGCCGGCGCACCGGGCGCCGTGCACCCGACACAGAGGAGCATCCCATGGGCAAGGTCGTCATGTACGCGTCGGTGTCGATCGACGGCTTCATCGCCGACGAGCGCGACCAGCCGGGCCCGCTGTTCGACTGGCTGGTCGGCGGCGACGTCGCGCTCGACGGGAGTGGTGCGCTCCGGGTCTCGCAGGCGTCGTTCGAGTACACGCGGCCGTACTGGGACTCGATCGGGGTGACGATTGCCGGCCGCCGCGTGTTCGACCTGACGGACGGATGGGACGGGACGCCGCCCGGCGGCGTCGACCACGTCGTGGTCGTGTCGCACCGGCCGCCGCCCGACGGATGGGATCCCGAGGCCCCGTTCCACTTCGTCGACGGTGTCGAGGCGGCAGTGGCCAGAGCGCGGGAGCTGGCGGGCGACCGCGTCGTCGAGGTCGCCGCCGGCGATGTCGGCGGGCAGGTGTTCGCCGCCGGACTCGTCGATGAGGTGCGCCTCGATGTCGTGCCGGTCGTACTCGGCTCCGGGCGCCGCTACTTCGGCTCGCTCGATGCGCCCCGGCTGCTCGAGGATCCCGACGAGATCGTGCAGGGAGATCGGGTGCTCCATATCCGCACCCGGGTGCGTCGCTGACCGGAGCCGCGCGACGGGCGCACACATCGGTGCCCGCGTCAATCCGCTCAACGCGGCCGGATGCCGTCGATAGGCTCCGCCCCATGGACCGTCGTGCCGAGCATCGGGCGACAGCGACAGCGACAGCGACAGCGACAGCGGGATCGGTGCGCACGCCAGCGCGAGGGCGGCGCACCGCGCTCGGCGGCGTCATCGCCGTGCTGACGCTCGCACTGTGCGCCTGCGGCATCACGATCCCGACGGATCCCCGGGGCACCTCGGCCCGCATCGCCGAATCGGGGGAGCTGCATGCCGGTGCATCGCCGGCAGCCCCGGCCGTCGCCGTCGACGGAGAACGAGTGAGCGGACCTCTGGCCGAGTTGGTGGAGACCTTCGCCGAACGGCACGGCGCCGAGGTGGAGTGGACCGTCGGGAGCGAGGAACAGCTCGTGGAGGGCCTCGAGGACGGGAGTCTCGACCTCGTCATCGGCGGCATGACCGATCGCACGCCGTGGATCGACCGGGCATCCGCGACGCGTGGCTACACCGCGATCCCCGGGACGGACGGCCGCACGACGGTGGTGCTGCTCCCGTTGGGAGAGAACGCGCTGCAAGCCGAACTCGAGCGGTTCCTCGATGCGGAGGTGGGCCGATGAGAACGCTCGGCCGCACCGACCTGCCCCAGGAGCAGCAGCGCGCGCTGCGCAGTGCGATCCGCTGGGAGTGGTTCACGATCGCGTACACGATCGTGACGATCGTGCTGATCGCGTTCGTGGTGGGCGGTTCGCAGGCGATGAAGACGGCGTGGATCGAGGACATGCTCTCGCTCGTCCCGCAGATCTCGTTCCTGCTCGCGCTCCTGTTCATCCGTCGCGGCCCCACCCGGAGGTTTCCATTCGGCTTGCACCGCACGATGGGCGTCGGGCACCTGGTCGCCGGCGTGGCGCTGCTCGCAGTGGGCGGCTCGCTCGCGTTCGAGTCCGTCTCGAGCCTCGTCCGGGCCGAGCATCCGGCGATCGGCACGGTCGTGGTGTTCGGCACCACGGTCTGGTTGGGCTGGTTCATGGTCGCCGTGATGTCGGTCACGGTCATCGGCCCGTTCTTCTACGGTCACGCGAAGGGCAAGCTCGCGCCCGTGCTGCACAACAAGGTGCTCTACGCGGATGCGGACATGGCGAAGGCCGACTGGACGACGACCGTCGCCTCGATCGTGGGCGTGCTCGGTATCGGCATCGGATGGTGGTGGCTCGACGGCGCAGCCGCCCTGTTCATCTCGCTCGGCATCGTGTGGGACGGCTACCGCAACTCCCGTGCGGCCGTGCTCGACCTCATCGACCAACGCGCGCGAACCCACGACGACGCGAGCCCGCATCCGCTCCTCGACCGCATCGTCGACCGAGTCGATCGCGAGCCGTGGGTCGAGCGGTCCGCGGTGCGTATGCGCGACCTCGGTCAGGTGTTCCACGTCGAGGCGTTCGTGGTTCCGCGACGGCGCAAGGTCTCGGTCGCCGACATCGAGGGTCTTCGACGTACGATCACTGAACTCGATTGGAAGATGCAGGACGTCGCGATCGTGATCACCCCGTCGCTGCCCGACGAGGCGGTCGATCGTCAGGGCTGAGCGGCTGCGCTCAGGTTGGACGCGGCAGGGCGACGGGAACGGCGGCCGTCGATCGACGCGACCCGGTCGCCGCCCGCCAGTTTCGCCTCGTACATCGCGTGATCGGCGGCTCGCACCAGTTGGTCGACGATGACGGGACCGTCCGATCTCGCGACGGTGACGACGCCGATGCTCGCTGTGATCGCGATGTCGTCCGGGATGGCGTCGTACGGCTTCGCGACCGTCGCCCGGATCCGTTCGGCGAGCATGTCGGCGTCGCCGGGGGCTTCGACGGCGGCGACGGCGATGAACTCGTCGCCGCCGAACCTGCCCAGCACGTCGTGATCGCGGATCTCGCCCCGCAGGCGGTGCGCGACTTCGCGCAGCAGCGCGTCGCCTGCGGGGTGCCCCAGCCGGTCGTTGACCGACTTGAACCCGTCGAGGTCGATGAACAGGACCGCGAGCACCTCGAAGTCACCGAGGATGGCATGGGTGACGTCCTCTTCGAACAGGCGGCGGCTGGGCAGCCCGGTCACTTCGTCGTGCATGGCGGCGCGGCGCAGCGATTCCTCGAGACGCACCCGCGCGATCGCCTGGGCGGCCTGGTTCGTGAGCGCTTCGGCGAGCGGCACGGCTTCCTCGTCGAACTCGCGCGGGTGGTCGAAGTAGCAGACCATCGAACCGATCGATTCACCCTTCGAGCGGATGGGCGAGGCGATCGCCGCTTCGATCCCCGCGGCGCGGTAGACCTTGCTCATCGGCGGATCGGGCACGTACCGGTCGGCGTCCTCGGGTGAGCGGACGACGAGCACCGCGCCGCTCGCGAGGGTGAACGAACCGGGTGCGCCGAACCCGGCCGGCCAGTGCGCCTGGAGCGGATTCACGCCGGCGACCTGCTCGACGCCGTCGGATTCGCGCAGGTGGACGGAGACGAACGTCGCCGCGAACGCCCGTTGGGCGACGTCGACGAGCAGTTCCGCGGCTTCGACCTCGGTGCGGATCGCCCCGAAACCCACCGCCGAGTTCAGCAGGATCTGGAGCCGTCGACGACCGCGCTCGGTCTTCGCCTCGGCACCCTGCAGGCCGAGCGCGAACACCGAGCGCGCGGAGACGTCGTAGACGGCGATCCGCATGCCGCCGCCGGCGGAGTCCTCGTCGAGCGCCCCGACCACGACCGGGCGGACGATGCCCGAGCCGCCGTGCAGGGTCGCGTCGGTCGGCCGGAAGCCCTCGGGCCCGCCGACCGGCAGTCGCAGGGTCAGGATCGTCTCGAGCGGACGACCGATGAGCCCGGCACGCTCACTCCCCGTCCAGTCCACGACGGTCTGATTCACGTCGACGATGGTGCCGAGCGGATCGACCGCGATCAGGCCGCACGTCGTCAGTCGAGGCAGCATGCGGGAAGCGTGGCGAGCGCGGCGATTGGGAAGCACATGCAGGAATGATCGCCACCCGGAGCGGGGCGTGTCAACCGGCCGGCGCGGGGGCGCCGCGCTGTCACGCATGAGGCCACGACGGAGTCGGCGGCCGTGCACCGAACGAGGTGTCAAGGGCTTGGGTGCAGACGTCCGCGACCGGTAAGGGTGGAACATGACCTGCGTTCCGCCGCCCCCCGACCGCCTTCGTCGATCGGGCCGTCGCGGATGAGCCGGCCGCTGCCGTGGTCCGTCGAGCCGTGGGGCGTCGGCCTCGAGGGGCTCGACACCGAACGACTCGCTCACCGCGAGTCGGTCTTCGCGCTGTCCAACGGCCACCTCGGCTGGCGTGGCAACCTCGACGAGGGCGAGCCGTGCGGCAACGCGGGGAGCTACCTCAACGGCGTCTTCGAGGAGCATCCGATGCCGTACGCGGAGTCCGGATTCGGATACCCGGAGCACGGCCAGAGCGTGATCAACATCCCGGACGGCGCGGTCATCCGCTGCTTCGTCGACGACGAGCCGCTCGACGTGCGGAGGGGGACGGTGCGCCTGCACCGGCAGCGACTCGACTTCCGTCGGGGCGTGCTCGAGCGCGAACTCGAATGGACGACGCCTGCCGGAAGGTCGGTGCGCATCGAGTCCACGCGGATGGTCTCGCTCGAGCATCGCTCGATCGGTGCGGTCCGTCTGGTGGTCGAGGCGGTGGACCGACCGATCACGCTGACGGTGCAATCCGAGCTCATCGCCAACTCGCCGCTGCCCGAGGTGCATCCCGACGACCGGGTGATGGAGGCGCTGCGCACACCGCTGGAGGCGGTCTCCCATGACGTCGTCGACGGGCGCGCGTCGCTCGTGCATCGCACGCGACGCAGCGGGGTCGGCGTCGCGGTGTCGATGGATCATCGGGCCACGGCTCCGCGCGGGGTGCACACCGAGACCGAGGCATCCGGCGACCTGGCGAGGACGACCATGATCGCGTCGCTCGGGGCCGGCGATCGATTCGAACTCGTCAAGTTCGTCGGCCACGAATGGTCGGCCGAGTCGTCGCCGGCCACGTTGCGCGACCGGGCCGACGCTGCGGTCGCGGAGGCGGATCTGCTCGGCTGGGACGGCCTCGTCGCCGCGCAGCGCGCCCGCCTCGACGAGTTCTGGACCTGCGCGGACGTCGAGGTCGAGGGGCCGCTGCGGCTGCAGCAGGCCGTCCGATTCGCGCTGTTCCACATCTTCCAGTCGGCGGCTCGGGCCGATCTGCGTCCGGTGCCTGGGAAGGGCCTCTCCGGCGCGGGGTACGCCGGGCACACGTTCTGGGACTTCGAGGCCTTCGTGCTCCCCGTCCTGACCGCGACGGCTCCGGATGCCGCACGAGAGGGGCTGCGCTGGCGGCACGCGACGCTCGCGCATGCCAGGCGACGCGCCCGCGAACTCCACCTCGCCGGCGCCGCGTTCGCGTGGCGCACCGTCGACGGACGCGAGAGCTCCGGATACTGGCCCGCGAGCACCAACGCGTTCCACCTCGATGCCGACATCGCCGCGGCGGTCGTCCACTACGTGCGCGCGACGGGTGATCGCGCGTTCGAACGCGACGCGGGCCTGGAACTGCTCGTGGAGACCGCGAGGCTGTGGGTCGCACTGGGTCGCTGGGACGACTCCGGCGGGTTCCACGTCGACGGCGTCACCGGCCCCGACGAGTATTCGGCGATCGTCGACGACAACGCCTTCACCAACCTCATGGCGCAGCTGAACCTCACGGCGGCGGCGGATGCGGTGCGCCGGTATCCCGCCGAGGCGATAGCCCTCGGCGTCGGCGACGCGGAGGTCGAGGAGTGGTCGGCGATCGCGATCGCGATGACCGTCCCGATCGACCAGCGACGGCGGATCCCCGAGCAGGCGGCCGGGTACAACGCCGCCGAGCGATGGCACTTCGAGCAGACGGCGTCGTCTGAGTACCCGCTCCAGGAGCACTTCCCGTACTTCGACCTCTACCGCAAGCAGGTCGTCAAGCAGGCCGACCTCGTCCTCGCGCTCCATTTCCGGCACGACGCGTTCACGTTCGAGGAGAAGGCGGGGGCGTTCGCGTACGCCGAGTCGCTGACCGTACGCGACTCCTCGCTCTCGGCCGGTCCACAGGCGGTGATCGCCGAGGAGGTGGGCCACCTCGGACTCGCCGCGGACTATCTCGCCGAGGCTGCGACGATCGACCTCGACGACGTCCGCGGCGATGCCGAGGACGGCCTGCATCTCGCCTCGCTCGCCGGGATCTGGACCGCGTTGGTCGCCGGATTCGGGGGGCTGCGCGACAGCGACGAGGGCCTGCGTTTCGCACCGCGTCTGCCCGATGCGATCGGTCGACTCGCGTTCGGCGTCAAGGTCGGCGGCGAGACGCTTCGACTCGAGATCCGACCCGACGCCACGACCTATCGGCTCGCCGGTGGTGACCCGATCACGCTCCACCACTTCGGCGAGCGGTTCGAGCTCGCGGCCGGGCCCGGCTGGCGGATGCCAACGCCGCCGATGGCCGACCCCGGCCCGCGCCCCACGCAGCCCCCCGGACGCGAACCGCGGTCGTTCGACGCCGCCTTCGGTTCCTGATCCGCCGGCCGGTGGGGGACGGAGTCAAGGACGGCCGAGGCCGCACCCTACGCCGACGACACGGGAAGTCAAGCCCGTTCCCGATGCCGCGGCGCGCGACATAGCCTGCCGCACCAAGGCCAGCGAAGGAGCGAACCGTGGCGGACGAGCAGCGTGAGACGGATCCGATCGACATCCCGGGGGCGCCTGCGCCCGAGACCCCGAGTCCGGAGGAGGCGACGACGCCGCGGCCGCCGCTTCCGCCCAAGCCCGACCAGCGCGGTCCGGAACGGCGGACGCCGACCGGGGCGCTCACCGACGTCCCGCCCGAAGCGGTCGCGCAGCAGGGCGCCTTCCTCACGACGGCGCAAGGGGCCCGGCTCCCCGACACCGACCACTCGCTGAAGGCCGGCCCGCGCGGACCGGTGCTGCTGCAGGACCACCACCTGCGCGAGAAGATCATGCACTTCGACCACGAGCGCATCCCCGAGCGGGCCGTGCACGCCCGCGGCGCCGCGGCGCACGGCGTGTTCGAGGCCAACGGCGCCGCTGAGGGCGTGACGAAGGCCGCCTTCCTCCGCAGCGGCGTTCGGACGCGCGTGTTCGTGCGGTTCTCGACGGTGCTGGGGTCGCGCGGCTCGGCCGACACCGTGCGCGACACGCGAGGGTTCGCCACGAAGTTCTACACCCAGGAGGGCGTCTACGACCTCGTCGGCAACAACATCCCGGTGTTCTTCATCCAGGACGCGATCAAGTTCCCCGATGTCATCCACGCCGGGAAGCCGCATCCCGACCGGGAGATCCCGCAGGCGCAGTCGGCGCACGACACGTTCTGGGACTTCGTGTCGCTGCACACCGAAGCGCAGCACCACACGATCTGGAACATGTCCGACCGCGGCATTCCCCGCTCGTATCGCATGATGCAGGGTTTCGGCGTCCACACGTTCCGGTTCGAGAACGCCGCAGGCGAGACCTCGCTCGTGAAGATCCACTGGCGGCCGAAACTCGGCACGCACGGCCTCACGTGGGAGGAGGCGCAACTGCTCGCGGGCAAGGACCCCGACTTCCATCGGCGAGACCTGGCCGACGCGATCGAGTCGGGCGCGTTCCCGCAGTGGGATCTCGCCCTCCAGGTCATGCCCGACACACCGGACGAGGCGTTCGAGGGCATCGACCTGCTCGACCCGACGAAGATCGTGCCCGAGGAGCTGGCGCCGCTGCAGGTGATCGGCACGATGACGCTCGACGCCAACCCCTCGAACTACTTCGCCGAGACCGAGCAGGTCGCGTTCCACCCCGGCCATCTCGTGCCCGGCATCGACGTGACGAACGACCCGCTGCTGCAGGGCCGGCTCTTCTCGTACCTCGACACCCAGCTCACCCGGCTCGGCGGGCCGAACTTCGCGCAGTTGCCGATCAACCGCCCGCACGCCGAGGTGAACGACATGCTGCGCGACGGGATGCACCAGACGGCGGTGCACACGGGGGTCGCGCCGTACCGTCCGAATTCCTTGGACGGCGGATGCCCCTTCCACGCCGGAGCCGACGACGCCGCGTTCATCGAGGTGCCCGCGCCGATCGCCGAATCGGTCAAGGAACGGCGTCAGCCTGCGAGCTTCGACGACCACTTCACGCAGGTGCGGATGTTCTACCGTTCGCTCACGCCGATCGAGCAGGCGCATGTGGTCGAGGCCTACGCGTTCGAACTCGGCAAGTGCTACGAGCAGCCGATCAAGCAGCGGCAACTGGTCGCGTTGGCCAACATCGACGCCGTGCTGTGCGCCGAGATCGCCGACCTGCTCGGCCTCCCCGCGCCCGAACCGACGGTCGAGGTCGCCGAGGTCGCCGACAGCCCGGCGCTGCGCATGGTCGGCGATGCGTGGCCGATCGAGGGTCGCACCGTCGGCGTCGTCGCGGACGACGCGACCGACCCCGACGTGCTCGCCTCGGTGCGCCGGACGCTCGACGAGGCATCCGTGGTGCCCCTGGTGATCGCGCCGCACGGCGGGATGCTCGGCGGGATTCCCGTGCAGCGCACCGCGCACACGGCCGCGAGCGTCGAGCTGGACGCGATCGTCCTGCTCGCGGCTTCCGACGATCGGCGAACCGTGCGACTGCTCGAGGAGGCGTACCGGCACGGCAAGGCACTCGGCTTCGCCACGGGGGCCGAGTCGATGCTCGCCCGCCTCGGCGTCGAGCCCGATGATGCCGGCATCGTCACGGGCGGTCCGGATGACGCGGTCGGCGGGGTGCTCCGCGCCCTGCCCACGCATCGAGCATGGGACCGTCTCGCGACGGTCTCGGAATGAGGAGGACCGAACGATGAGAGCACTCACGTGGCAGGGAACCGGCAAGGTCAGCGTCGAAGCCGTGCCGGACCCGCGGATCGAGGAACCGACCGACGCGATCATCCGCATCACCTCGACCGCGATCTGCGGATCGGACCTGCACCTCTACAACGTCCTCGGCCCGTTCCTCGCGAAGGGCGACATCCTCGGGCACGAGCCGATGGGCGTCGTGGAGGAGGTCGGGCCGGCGGTCCGGCGCGTCGCCGTGGGCGACCGCGTCGTCGTCCCCTTCGTCATCGCGTGCGGCGAGTGCCACATGTGCCGTCGCGGCCTCACCACGCAGTGCGAGACGACGCAGAACCGGCAGACCGACACCGGTGCCGACCTCTACGGCTACACCGAGCTGTACGGTTCGGTCCCGGGCGGGCAGGCGGAGTACCTGCGGGTGCGCCTGGCCGACGGGAACGCGTACGTGGTCGGCAGGGAGCTTCCCGACGACCGGTACCTCTTCCTCAGCGACATCCTGCCGACCGCCTGGCAGGGCGTGCAGTACGCGAACCTGCCGGAGGGCGGTACGCTCGCCGTGCTCGGGCTCGGGCCCGTCGGGCAGTTCGCAGCCCGGATCGGACGGCACCTCGGTCATCGTGTCCTCGCCGTCGATCCGGTGCCCGAGCGGCGCGAGATGGCCCAGCGGCACGGCGTGCAGACCTTCGACCTCGTGGACGACGTGGCCGACCTGCTGCGCGACCTCACGGACGGTCGCGGCCCCGAGGGCGTCGTCGACGCCGTCGGCATGGAGGCGCACGGCAACCCCGGCGTCGAGTTCGTGCAGAAGGCGGTCGGCATCCTTCCGGATGCCGCCGCGAAGCCGCTCATGCAGAAGGCCGGGGTGGATCGGCTCGCGGCGCTGCACCTCGCGCTCGATCTCGTGCAGCGCGGCGGCACGGTGTCGCTCAGCGGTGTCTACGCGGGCGCGGCCGACCCGATGCCGTTCATCTCGATGTTCGACAAGCAGGTGACGCTGCGGATGGGGCAGTGCAACGTGCACCGCTGGCGCGACGAACTGTTGCCGCTGGTGGAGGACCCGGCCGACCCGTTGGGCGTCGAGGACCTCGTCACGCATCGCGTGCCGCTCGACCGCGCGCCCGAGCTCTACGACACCTTCATGAAGAAGGAGGACGGCTGCATCAAGGTCGTGCTGGAGCCGTAGGAACAGGGGTGGCGGTGTGCGGGCCCAGCCGGGTGCTGGGCCGGCACATCGCTCACAGCGGCTTGCCGCCGGTCACCGGAAGGATCGCACCGGTGACGTAGCTGGCCGCTTCGGATGCCAGATAGACGTACGCGCCGGCGAGCTCGGCGGGCTGTCCGGCCCGGCCGAGCGGTGTGTCCTGACCGAACTTCTGCACCTTCTCGGTCCACCCGGTCGCCGGGATGAGCGGCGTCCAGATCGGTCCCGGCGCGACGCCGTTCACCCGGATGCCGCGCTCGCCCAGCTTCTGCGCGAGCGCTTCGACGAACGCGACCAGCGCGGCCTTGGTCATCGCGTAGTCGAAGAGGTCCGGCGACGGCTGGTACCCCTGGATCGACGTCGTGACGATGATCGACGCGCCGGCGGGCAGCAGCGGCTCGGCCGCGCGTGTCAGCCAGAAGGGCGAATAGAGGTTCGTCTTCATGACCCGATCGAACTCGTCGGTCGTGACGTCGGCGAGGTGCTCCCGCTCGGCCTGGTACGCCGCGTTGAGCACGAGCAGGTCCAGGCCGCCGAGCGCGTCGACGGTGCGCTCGACGACGACGGCGTTCCAGGCCTCTTCCCGCAGGTCGCCGGGGAGCAGCACGGCGGTGCGGCCTTCCGCTTCGACGAGGCGCGCCGTCTCCGCGGCATCCTGCTGCTCCTCGGGGAGGAACGCGATCGCGACGTCGGCGCCCTCGCGGGCGAACGCGATCGCCACGGCGCGCCCGATGCCCGAGTCGCCGCCGGTGATCAGCGCCTTCCGCCCGGTCAGCAGGCCGTGGCCGACGTAGGTGTCCTCGCCGTGATCGGGTGTGGGCACAGTCTCGTCGGTGAGCCCCGGTTGCTCCTGGTGCTGTTCGGGGAACGGGCCGTCGTCGTAGCGCGTGGTCGGGTCTTCGGTGGCGGCCATCGTCAGGCCTCCACGTCGCCGCGCCAGGCGCCCGTCTCGGTGCCGCGTTCCTCGATGAACCGTTTGAAGTTCTGGAGGTCCTTCTTGATCGCGTGATCGTCGACGCCGAACACCGCGCCCGCCTGCTCCAACAGACCGGTCGGCTGCCAGTCGAGCTGGACGGCGACCCGGGTGGTCGAGTCGTCGAGCTTGTGGAACGTGACGACGCCGGCGTGGTTCTCGTCGCCGCCGGTGCTGTTCCACGCCACGCGCTCATCCGGGTGCTGCTCGGTGATCACGGCATCGAACTCGCGCGTCGCGCCGCCGATCTCGACGACCCAATGCGTGTGCGTGTCGTCGACCTGCTCGATCGACTCCACGAAGTCGAGGAACTCGGGGAACCGCTCGAACTGCGTCCACTGGTCGTAGGCGACGCGCACGGGAACGTCCACGTCGACGTCGGCGAAGATCTTGGCCATCGGATTCTCCTCATCCTTGATGCTGATTCATCTCTGATCGTGATCATTCGACGCTACGAATCGGTGCGGCGAGCCGCGAGGGGCTTGCGCATGCAGGCCTCGTTGGCGAGGATGCCGAGCCGATCGCGCGGGGAGAGCCGGGCCGAAGCGAACGGCACGCCGCGGGTCACCCGAGGTCGATCGGTGCCGCTGTGGCCGGCGGAGCTCCGATCGCCGAGGCCGGAATGTCCCGGGCCCGTTCGGCGAGCACGCTCGCGCGCTCGATCCGGTCGAGCCGGAGCCAGGTGGCCCGGTCGCGGTCGCGGCGCCACGCGACGAGGAACCAGGCACCCCGGGTGAACGCGAGGATGACGGGGTCCACGGTGCTCTCGACCAGGTGCCCGCGGTCATCCTCGCCGCGAACCGACATGGCGCTGCCCGAGGCGATCGCCTGCTCGACGGCACGTCGCACTCCGGCGTCGGCCTCCAGGGCCGGCGCGTCGACCCAGATCCGGCTCGCGAGCGCCGAGGCCCGTCGTCGAGACGTCGGATCGAGCACGTTCAGCAGCTTGTCGAGGGCGGCGTGGGCATCGCCTTCGAACGGGTGGCCCCGTCGGCCGGCGAGCGCCGCGGCGAGTCCGGAGACCTCGGGCGGTGTCAGGGAGACCGGCGGAAGGGTCGCCGACCCGTCGACGGTGTACCCGCCGCCGGGCCCGGGCTGCGACCAGACGGGGAACCCGGCGTGCTGGAGCGCGGAGATGTCGCGCTTGATGGTGCGCGTCGAGACCTCGAATCGGGCGGCGAGGTCGTCGGCCGTGCGGCCCTGGGCTCCGGCGCGCCGCAGGGCCTCGCGGAGGGCGTAGAGGCGATCCGTGCGATTCATTCCGAAATAGTGACACAGGAGTGACATCTCGCCCGGTCAGACTCGACCTATGAACGCATACCGATTCCTGCTCATCAGCGGCGCCGGCCTTCCCGCGTGGATCTGGGAGCCGACCTCGCGACTCGTCGGCGCCGAGCAGTGCGTGGTCGCGCCGCGCTCCGCCGTCCAGGCGGCGGTGCTGTCCGATCACGTGGCCTCGGCTCTGGAGGCCGCGCCCGCCGACCGTTTCGTGGTCGTCGCCCACTCCGCCGGGGGCGCCATCGCCGCCGCGCTCGCCGCGACCGCGCCCGACCGGGTCGCGGGCATCCTCGGGGTCTCGGCCGTGGTCCCGGCGCCCGGCCGTTCATTCCTGGGGTCGCTGCCGGTGCCGGCACGATTCGTGCTCGGCGCCGCGATGCGCATCGCCGGCACCCGTGCGCCGGCGACGGCGATCCGCGCGGGCGTCGCGGCGGGCCTGCCGCCGGCGACGGCGGACCGCATCGTCACGGACGTCGTCGCCGAATCGTCCTCGGTCCTGCGCGGCCGGGTCCCTCGGATCCCCGACGGGATCGCGCGCGGGTTCGTCCTGACGGCCGCGGACCGCGAGCTGCCGCAGCGGATGCAGGAACGCAGCGCCGACGTGCTCGACGCGACGTGGCGCCGGACCCTTCCGACCGGACACCTGCCCATGCTCGAGGCACCCGAGGCGTTGGCCGAGGCGATGATCTCGTTCGCCGCGCGACTCGAAGCGGCCGACCGAGAGCCGTTCACGGCGCTCCGGTGAGGTGCGCGGGTCGCGACGGCCCGGTCGCTAACACGAACCCGGCGCCGGATCAAGTGCCTGCTGCGAGGCCTCGCGAGTCCGTACCGTGGACTGCGAGCGGTCATCGACACCGGATCTGGCAGCAGGCATTCGCCGGCGGCCGGTGGGCGGACGCGAGGAGGCGGCGATGACGATCGTGGAACCGATCGACGAACGACGAACGACGGAACGGGGATTGCCGCCGATCTGGGAGTGGTGGCCGATGATCGAGGGCACCCTCAAGCAGGAGGTGCTGGAGAACCCGTCGGCGCCGCTGCGCCGCGCCGTGGTGCGCCGCATCTGCGAGCTGTGCGAGGTGCAGTTCGTGCCGACGGCGCCCACGAGGCTCACCGAACCTGAACGCGCCTACCTCGCGGGCTGGACCCGCCGTTCGGGTTGGTGACGCACCGACGATCGCTCGCTTCGCTCACGCGAACGTGCCGAGCTGCTCCACGAGGTATCCGCCGGGGTAGCTGCGGATGCGCTTCAGGTCGCGCGCGTACTGCGGCCTCCGTCGCGCGGGAAGCAGCGAGACCACCCGTCCGCGCAGCTTGAGGGCACCGACGGATGCCCCGCGCGCGAGCCGCGACGGCGCCGGATACCCGAGCGCCTCGCGCAGGTGCGGATCGAGGATCGCGATCGAGAAGCCCCGGATGACGCGACGCATCGGCCGCGGGTAGAACGTGGTGAGCAGGTCGAGCGTCGAGTCCGCGACGACCCGGGTCCGCCGGTCGGGGCGGAAGTGCTCGCGCTCATAGGCGTCCATCAGGTCGGCGAACGCCTCGTACGTCTCGGGGAGGTCGCGGATGCCCATGAGCCTGCCGAGCCTGACGTAGTAGTGCACGGCGGCGTCGACCTCGACGCGCGACTGCCTGCGCCAGCCGTACGCCGCGATCCACCGGATCGGCGTGACGACGAACGTCGACAGCACGTACCGCATGTCGTCGTTGGAGATGTCGTAGTGCCCGTGCATCCGGTTCATCGCCCGGACCGCCGCGCGCCCGTCGTCGGACTCGAGCCCGTCGACGGCGACCGCGTCCAGGATCAGCACGGTGTCGTCGTGACGCTTCTGCGCGCGGTGCTCGAACTCGCCGGTATCGTACAGCAGGCCGCCGATCGTCGGCACGGCATAGGTACGGAACAGCGCGAAGCTCAGCGCCTGCTGCAGGTCCCACGGGAACTCGAGCGTGCCGACGACGCGGCCGATGTGCTCGTAGTCGGTCGCCGGGTCGAGCCGTTCGAGGTCGTGCAGCCGCCGGTGGCTGCGTCCGATGCGCATGCCGCGATGCTATCGACGGATGCCCCGGCCCGGGGCATCCGGTCGGATCAGGCCGAGCCGGTGTCGCGGTTCGACTGTGCCGGCGACGCGATCGTGATGACCTCGTCGGCCCGATCGGATGCCTCCGCCACCGCGGCGGCTGCCTGCTCCTCGGGGGTCATGCGAAGCCGCTGCGCGCGCGACGGCCGGATCGCCGGCACGTCGCCCACGATCGGCACCGCCTTGCGATGGTGCGGGAACCCGTAGCGAGCCCACAGGCCGATCATGGTGGTCAGCCGGTTGCGGGTGCCGAGCAGGCTCGCGATGTGCACGAACAGCCAGACGGCCCACGCCGGGTACGCGGTGAGCGGGATGGTCCGACTGAATCCCGGCACCTTCCGCAGGAACGGGAGGGCATGCAGCACCGGAAGGTTCGCGATGCCCGGCACTTCGCCGACCGCCGAGCGACGCCCGATGACGGCGAGTTGTCCCTTGTCGTAGTACTCGAACGGCACGGTCGCCTTGCCCTCGAGCAGGCGCGCGATCTGGCGGCCGACGTGCCGACCGCCCTGGATCGCCGGCTGCGCGAGCTGCGGAAAGTCCTGCGGCGCGATCGCGATATCGCCGGCGGCGAAGACGCCCGGCATGCCCTCGACCTGGAGGTCTTCGCCGACCCGGATCCGGTCGTGCTCGTCGAGCGGCAGGCTCCAGTGGCGCACCTCCTCGTGCGGGGCGACGCCCGTCGCCCAGATCGTGAGGTCGGCGCGCAGCCAGCTGCCGTCGGTGAGCTGCACCGAGTCGGCGTGCACCTCGGCGACGCCCGCGCCGAAGCGCAGGTCGACCTCGCGATGGCGCAACTGATGCTCGGCGTAGCGGCGCAGCTTCGGGACGAACGGCTTCAGCAGCTCGCTGCTGCGTTGCACGAGGGTGATCTTGAACGCATCGCCCTCGAGTTCGGGATACGCCGGTTCGAGGCCCTGGTCGCGCAGCTCCGCGAGCGCGCCCGCCATCTCGACGCCGGTCGGGCCGCCGCCGACCACGACGACGCGGAGGCCCTTGCGCCGGTCGCCCTGCTGCGTCGCCTGCTCGAGACGCGTGAACAGGGTGTCGCGGATGCGGATCGCCTGCGACCGCGAATACACGGCGAACGCGTGCTCCTTCGCGCCGGGGGTGCCGAAGTACGTCGTCGTGACGCCGTTGGCGAGCACCAGGTAGTCGTACGGGATCGTCTGTCCGTCGAGCAGGCGGATCGTCTTCGCGTCGGGGTCGATCTCCATGAGGTGCTCGTGCACGACCTCGAGGTTGCGCTGGCGCACGCGCAGGCTCCGGAGGAAGTGCGTGACGTCGCCCGGGTTCAGTCCACCGGTCGCCACCTGGTACAGCAACGGCTGGAAGGTGTTGTAGACCCGGCGGTCGATGAGCGTCACGTGCACCGGCGCCTTGGCGAGCGCGGTGGCCGCGTTCACGCCGGCGAAACCGCCGCCGACGATCACGACTCGGGGAAGGCCGGCTTCGTGAGCCGGCGTGCTGTTCGTCACAACAGATCAGGGTACCCGGGCCCGGCGCAGGGCGGCGTTCGGCGAGCGGCGATCGCGCCGGAGGGGTCGCAGGCCCGCCGCACGGCACTAGCATGGCGAAGCATCCACGCCATCGATCCGAGCCGGGGGTCGTCATGCAGCAACTCACCCTGATCCAGCAGTCGCCGGATCCCGAACAGGTCGAGGCGCGCACGCGCACGCGCCGATCGATCGCCGAGAAGATCCGGGCGATGGGCCGGAACCGCATCGGCGCCCTCCTGCTCCTGCTCGCGACGGTCGTCGCGATCGTGTGGGCCAACGTCGGGGCGGGGAGCTACGAGGCCTTCTGGGAGACCCACCTCACGATCGGCTTCGGCGACGACCTGCAGCTCGACTTCACGCTGCACGCCCTCGTGAACGACGCGCTCATGGCGATCTTCTTCTTCACGGTGGGGCTCGAGGTGCGCCGCGAGTTCGCGATCGGCGAGCTCACCAGCTGGTCGCGCGCGATGGTGCCGGTGATCGCCGCGGTCGCCGGCCTCGCGGTCCCGGCGCTGCTGTTCGTCCTCATCGTGATGGGCACCGGGCACGAGGGCGCCTGGGGCATCGTGATCTCGACCGACACCGCGTTCCTCGTCGGCGCCCTCGCCCTCATCGGCCCGCGCGCGCCCGGGCGCCTGCGCGTCTTCCTGCTCGCGCTCGCCGTCGTCGACGACATCGGCGCCCTGTCGATCATCGCGCTGGTCTACACCGAGGACTTCAACCCCTGGCCGCTGCTCATCGCCGCGGTCGGACTCGCCGGCGTGTACTTCACGCGGTACCTCCGGGGCGGACGAGGACCCGTGTACGCGACGCTCGCGATCATCGTCTGGTTGGCGTTCCTCGCCTCCGGCGTCCACCCGACCCTCGCCGGCGTCGCGATCGCGCTGCTCGTGCCCGTCTACCGCCCGGATCGGCGCGACGTCGAGCACGCGCTCGACCTCGCGCGCACGTTCCGCCAGTCGCCCAACACGGAGTACGCCCGCGCGGCCGCGAACAGCCTCCGCGAGTCCATCTCGATCAACGAGCGGCTGCAGACGGCGTATGCGCCGTACGTCGCCTACGTGATCCTGCCGCTGTTCGCGCTGGCGAACGCGGGCGTCGAACTCAGCCCCGAGATCCTCGCGGCAGCCCTCGTGTCGCCGCTGACGTGGGGCATCGTCGTCGGCCTCGTCGCGGGAAAACTGCTGGGCGTGTTCGGTTCGACGGCGATCATGAAGGCGTTCCGGGTGGGGGAGTTCGGCCCGGGGCTCACGCTCGACCGCCTCGCCGGCGGCGCCGCGCTGTGCGGCATCGGGTTCACGATCTCGCTGTTCATCGTGCAGCTCGCGATCGACGACGAGGGAGCGCAGAACGAGGCGCGCGTGGGCGTGCTCGCGGCATCCGTCATCGCGTTCGTGCTCGCCACGGCGATCTTCCGCATCTCGGATGCGTTCCGCCCGGGTGAGGAGACGGGCCAGACGCTGGCACGTCCGATCGATCCGAAGCGCGACCACGTGTTCGGACCCGACGACGCGCCGTTCACCATCGTCGAGTACGGCGACTTCCAGTGCGGGTTCTGCCTCAAGGCCTCGGGCTCGATCCAGGAGGTCAAGGCCGAGCTCGGCGACCGCCTGCGCTACGTCTGGCGGCACGCGCCGCTCACGCAGTACCACCCGAACGCGCTCGCCGGAGCCGAGGCCTCGGAGGCGGCCGCGAAGCAGGGGAAGTTCTTCGAGTTCGAGCGCGGGCTCTTCGCCGACCAGGACAACCAGCGGCCGTCCGACATCATGCGACTCGCGGCCGACCTCGGGCTCGACGTCGAGAAGTTCGAGCGCGACCTCACGGCCCCTGACGTCGCCGGACGCGTGCGCGACGACATGCTCGACGCCGAGGCGATGGGCATCAACGCGGTGCCGACGCTGTTCATCAACGGACGCCGGCACGTCGGCCCGTACGACTCGGCGTCGCTGATCCGGGCGCTCGAGGCGTCGGTGCGATCGCCGCAGGACTGAGTCGCGGCTCAGCGTCCGGCCGGTCTCCCGTCGAGGTACCCCTCGTTCGGCGGGAACCCGTCGCCGTCGCCGGATCCACCGCGGATGCCCCAGGGCAGGCCCGTCGCGAACGTCAGGCTCGCGACATCCTGCCGGTGGATGTGCAGGTGCGGTTCGGTCGAGTTGCCGGTGTTGCCGCAGTCGGCGACGTGATCGCCCGCGGCGACCCGGTCGCCGACCGCGACCCTCGCGCTGCGGTGCCGCAGGTGCGCATAGACGAAGTGCGAGCCGTCGTCGGCGCGCACGATCAGGTGGTTGCCGACGACCCGGCCCGGGCCGCCGAGTTCGCGGACGAACCCCTCGGCGAACATGAACCAGAGCAGCGCAGCCTGGTTCGAGCGACTGCGGTGGTCGCGGAGCCGGTCGCTCGCGACCACGACGACGCCGTCTGCGCACGAGTACAGGGGCTCGCCGAAGCCGGGGAACCGCTCGGGCTCGAGCGAGAACGCGTCGACCGTGCCGAACTCGGGGTGGTCGGTGCCGTCGGGCCGGTGCACCAGGTCGACGGCGTACGCCTGGCCGTAGGCGTGCGTGCCGTGACTCGGCACCTTCGAGCCCGGACTGTTCACGGCCTGCCAGCGACCGGAGACCGGGGAGTCCACGATCAGCGGCTCGCCGCGATCGAGCGGCGACCAGAACCCGAGCACCATGCCGACCACCGTGAGCGCGAGGCCGCCGATGAGCAGCACCGCGTCCACACGACCGAGCGCGGCGAGGCCGGGCACGAACGCGTCGACGACGCTGCCGACGATGCCGAGCAGGATGAGCAGGAACCCGATGCGCAGCGCCGGGACGCGAACCAGCGACGCGGCTCGCGCGGATGACTCCACCATCCGTCCACGCTAGGCGAACGGCGGCCCGTCCGCGACGGGCCCTACGATGGCCGCATGACCGGCATCCCCACGACGAGGGCGTCACTCGAGGCGGCGGCCATGCGCGGCTACCGCGACCTCGACCGGCTGATCGAGCAGATGCCGGACTCCGAGCGGAGCGCGCCGTTCAGTGCCGAGGCGGATGCCGCGGTCAGCGCCGGCGCACGCCGCGACCGCGACGTGCAGGACGTCGTCAACCACCTCCACGCCTGGCACGTGCTCCTGCTCGGCTGGCTGGATGCCGAGGCCGGCGGCGATCCCGTCGCGTTTCCCGCGCCCGGGCACTCGTGGGGGTCGCTCGCCGAGCTCAACGCCGAACTCCGCGACCGCTACCGGTTGCCGGGCGCGGCCGCGGCGGCGCTCGACCAGGCCAGAGTCCGGCTCCGGCAGGGCCACGTCGATGCGCTCGCCCGGATCGAGACGATCCCCGACGACGATCTCTTCGAGCCGGGCCGGCACGGATGGCTCGCCGGCGCGCTCGCCGAGCCCGTGCACGAGTGCCTCGGCGGCCACTATGCGTGGGCGGTCGAGGTGATCTCGACCGCGACGGAGGCGCGAGCCTAGGCTGGCCGCATGCCCACCGAAGAGACCGCCTCCGCCGCAGCAGAAGACCTCCTCGACGCGCGCGGAGCCGTGGCCGGGGCATCCGTCGCCGTCGCCGTCGCGCAGTTCGCACCGACGGCAGATGCGAACGCGAACCTCGCCGAGATCGGCCGACTCGCCGGCCTCGCGGCATCCCGCGGCGCCCGGGTCGTCGTGTTCCCCGAGTACTCGATGTTCTTCACCCCGGAGCTCGGCCGCGACATGGCGGACGCCGCCGAGCCGCTCGACGGCGAGTTCGTGCGCGCGCTCGGCGACCTCGCGGCCGCGCTGCGCGTGCACCTGGTGGTCGGGGTGCTCGAACAGGGCACGACGTCGGGGAGGTTCCGCAACTCGGTCGTCGCACTCGGCCCGTCGGGCGCACTGGTCGCGAGCTATCGCAAGCTGCACCTCTACGACGCGTTCGGCCAGCGCGAGTCGGAGTGGGTGGAGCCGGGCGCGATCGAGGAGCCCGAGACGTTCGACGTCGACGGCCTGCGCTTCGGCCTGCAGACCTGTTACGACGCCCGGTTCCCCGAGGTGACCCGTCGTCTCGCCGACGCCGACGTCGACGTGGTGTGCATGCCCGCGGAGTGGGTGCGCGGCCCGCTCAAGGAGGCGCACTGGCGGGTGCTGACGACCGCGCGAGCCCTCGAGAACACGCTGTACGTGGCCGCGGCCGACCAGGCGCCGCCGGTCGGTGCCGGCAACAGCATGATCGTCGACCCGATGGGCGTCGAGCTCGCGACCGTCGGCGAGGAGACCTCGGTCGCGCTCGCGTGGGTGTCGCGCGAGCGGATCGACGCGGTCAGGAAGGTCAATCCCGCGCTGTCGCTGCGGCGGTTCGGGGTGGCCGAGAGAGCCTGAACGGCCGATCACGCGAGTGCGACGACCCGCGCGCGGACGTCCCGCCGCGCCCGATCACGCCGGTGCGACGGCCCGCGCGCGGACGTCTCGCCGCACGAAAGCGGCGAACGGGGTCGGCGGGCGACCGGTGACCGCCTCGACGTCGGGCGACACGTGGGCGTTGCGGCCGTCGACGACCTCGGTGAACAGGTGGCCCAGGAGATCCGCCAGGTCGTCGGGAAGCCCTGCGGCGCGGAGTTGCTCGGTCCACTCCGCGACCGGCACCTGCTCGACGTGCACCGAAGCGCCGCGGGCCGCGGCGACCGCGGTGGCCGCCTCGCGGAATGTCAGCAGCGCGGGTCCGGTGGCCTCGTATACGCGACCCTCGTGGCCGGGACGCGCCGCCGTGACGGCGATCATCGCTGCGACGTCCTCGGCATCGACGAACGGTTCGGGCGCGTCGGGTGCGGGGAGCGCCAGTTCGCCCATGGCGACCGACTCGGCGAGTGCGCCCTCGGTGAAGTTCTGCGCGAAGAAGGCCCCGCGGACGACGGTGAGCGCCGGCAGGTGCGTGCGCACGAGCGCCTCGGCGGCGACGGCGGCCTCCTCGCCGCGGCCCGAGAGCAGCACGGCGCGACGGATGCCGGCCGCGGCGGCCGCTGCGGCGAAGCGCTCGACGCTCGCGCCGGCGCCGGGGTAGGCGATGTCGGGAGCGTAGGAGAGCACGACGGACGCCGCGCCGTCGAAGTGGCGCCCCCAGGTGTCGGGGTCGTCCCACTCGAAGCCGCTCAGCGAGCGCGAGGCGGCTCGCGCGGGGAGGCCGTCGGCGCGCAGGCGGTCGACGACGCGGCGACCCACCTTGCCCGTCGCGCCGGTCACCAGGACGGGACGCTCGTCGTGCGGGAGGCGACGGGTGGCTTCGGTCATGCGGTCGGTCATCGGATTCCAATCCATCGATGGGTTCATACCGACGAGTGCACCCGACCACGGCACGGCGGACCAGCCCGGTCCGTGCGTATCCACGCCGTGGAGACCCGGGCGCCGGGCGCGACGCGCCCTGCCTCACGCGCTCGGGCGGCGAGCGCCGGGGGCCTCAGGCGCCCGGGCCGACGGGGTGGAACACGATGAGCAGCTGCTGCGAGTCGTCGTTCGTCCGCAGCACGGTGTCGCGCAACCGCAGGGTGCCGAGGTCGGGATGGCTGAGGCGGACCTCGCCGAGTGCGCCGAGCCGCACCGGATACCGACGCCAGATGCGTTCGAAATCGGCGCACTCGGTTCGCAGGCGCCGGATCAACGCCGCCAGCGGGCCGGCCCACGGATGCTTCGCGCGCGAGGCGCGCAGTCGGCCGACCATGTCGATCGCGACGGGCTCCCACGGGTCGAAGCGCGCACGGCACCGCTGGTCCATGAAGAGCATCCAGGCCCAGTTCAGTCGGTGGGTGCGGGGTCCGTCGAAGTCGAGGTGCGGAGCGAACACCTCGTGGGCGAGGCGATTCCACCCGAGCAGGGTCATGTCGTGGCCGAGGACGCCGGCCGGAATGTCGTCGATGCTCTCGAGCACCCGCGCCAGTCCGGCGTCGATCGCGGCCGCCGACGACGATCCGGCGCCGGCGGGCACGGTCGGCACGGTGCGGTCGGCTGCCGCGACGAGGTCGAGCAGGTGCTCGCGGTCGTCGTCGTCGAGGGCGAGCGCCCGCCCGATCGCCGACAGCACGTCGGAGGACGCGGTGACGACGCCCTGCTCGATGCGCGTGTAGTACGACACGCTCACCCCGGCGCGCTCGGCGACCTCCTCGCGGCGCAGCCCGCTCACCCGACGGGCGGTGCTCGACGGCGGTGGGGCGAGCGAGCTCCTGCGGATCCTGAGGAACTCGCCGACGGCCAGGTCACGTTCGTTGCGCGGCATCCGGATGCACGCTCCATCCGCGGGTCAGCCCTCCGCGGGTCAATGCGTCGATCGCCGCCAGCGCGGTCTCCACCGCTTCGTCTCCGTCGAGACCGCCGGCGATCACCCGTGACGACAGGCCGTCGGCGACCGCGATCAGGGTGCGTGCGAGGCGGGCGGCATCCGCGACGGCACGACCGGTCGAGAGGCGATCGGCCAGTTCGCGCTCCTGGCCGGACTTGGCGTCGCGGAGGAGCGCGGCGAGCTCCGGGTCGGCGACCGATCCGGCGAGGTACGCGTGCCAGATGACGACCCCGTCGCGTTGCCCGGGGGAGACGGGGATCGCATGGACGACGAGGTCGCGCACGGCGGCTTCGTCGTCGGCCTCCGTCGCCAGGAACCGTGCGGTGGACCCGGCGATCATGGCCGCGGCGCTCTCGCGGATGAGGACCTCCTTCGTGGGGAAGTGGTGCTGCACGAGCCCGATCGAGACGCCGGCCGCGGTCGCGACCGCGCGGATCGAGACGCCGGCGATGCCCTTGGCGAGGATGACGCTCCACACCGCGACGATGATCTCGGTCCGCCGTTCCATCGATCCATCCCTTCCGTGCGCCGCCACGATACCATACGATCGTATTGTCCCGCTCGACTGCATCACAGGAGGACGGATGCCCCGGATCGGCGCCTTCCGAGACGACCCCGCGCGCGCCCGCTATCTCGTCGCCTACGACGCGGCACTGGCGACCATGCCGCAGACCACGGCCGTCTCCGAGGTCGACACCGCCCTCGGCACGGTGCACGCATGCACGTGGGCGGGCGATCTCGGTGGACCGCCCGTGCTCCTCCTTCCCGGGATCACGTCGGGCATCCCGATGTGGGCCGACAACCTGCCCGCGCTGCTCGAGTCGGGTCGCACGATCATCGCGGTCGACGCCCTCGGCGACGCCGGCCGATCGGTGCAGCGTGCGCCGATGACGTCGATGGACGACCAGGCGCGATGGCTCGTCGAGGCGCTCGACGGCCTCGGCGCCGAGCGCGTCCACGCGGTCGGGCACTCGTTCGGCGGGGCGACCGCCGCCGCGCTCGCCGTCCGCGAGCCGCAGCGCATCGCCTCGCTCTCGCTCCTCGAACCCGTCTTCACCTTCGCCTGGCCGCCGCCGGCGACGTTCTGGTGGGCGACCATCGCGACCCTCCCCGTGCCGACGGCGTGGCGGGAGCACGCGCTGGCCGCGCTCGGCGGCGTCGACGTCGAGGAGGTGCGCGCGCAGAGCCCGGTCGGGACCCTCGTCGCCGTCGCGTCGGAGACCTTCCGAAGTGCGCTGCCGACGCCGCGGCCGCTCGGCGACGCGCAACTCGCCCGGTTGACGATGCCGACCTACGTGGCCATCGGTGGCGGGCGCTCGCTGGCCGGTGGGCGTCGTGCGGCTGCGCGGGCGCGCGCCGGCATCCCGACGGCCGAGGTCGAGCTCTGGCCCGATGCCGGTCACTCGCTGCCCATGCAGCACCCCGCCGAGATCGCCGAGCGGCTCGAACGGCTCTGGGCGCGCGGCTGACGAACGACCGCCACCGGCCGCGCGCAACCGGTCATCCGGTCGCGCTACCTCCCTCCCAGTCGGGCGAGGCGCCCGGATGCCCCCTCCAACACCTCGAGTCGCTTGCAGAACGCGAACCGCACGAGGCTCGAGACGGTCCCGCGCCGTTCCGGCCGCACGAACGCGGTGAGCGGCACGCCGACGACCCCGGCGAGCTCGGGGAGCCTCCGGCAGAAGGCGTCGGCGTCGGTCACGCCGAGCGGCGAGGCATCCGCGACGACGAAGTAGCCCGCAGCGGGCAGCGCGACGTCGAAGCCCGCAGTGCGGAGTCCTGCGGCCAGCACGTCGCGCTTGGCCCGCAGCGCGGCCGCGGCATCCGCGAATCGGGCGTCGGGCAGGTCGAGCCCTGTCGCGATCGCCGGCTGGAACGGGGCACCGTTCACGTAGGTCAGGTACTGCTTCACCGCGAGCACGGCCGTGATGAGTTCGGCGGGGCCGACCGCCCACCCGACCTTCCACCCCGTCGTCGCGAACGTCTTGCCGCCCGACGAGATCGTGATGGTCCGCTCGCGCGCCCCGGGCAGCGTCGCGATCGGCACGTGCCGCCCGTCGAACACGAGGTGTTCGTACACCTCGTCGGTGACGATCAGCGCGTCGTGGCGTCCGGCCAGCTCGACGATGCGGTCCAGCACCTCGCGGTCGAAGACCGCACCGGTCGGGTTGTGCGGGGTGTTGACGAGGATGATCCGCGTGCGGTCCGAGACGGCGGCGCCGAGCACGTCGAGATCGGGTCGCCAGTCGGGGAAGGCCAGTGGGACCGTGCGCAGCACCCCTCCCGCACGTGCGACGAGCGCACCGTACGCGTCGTAGGTCGGTTCGAACGCGACGACCTCGTCGCCGGGTTCCACGAATGCGAGGATGGCCGCCGCGAGGGCCTCGGTGGCGCCGGCGGTGACCAGCACCTCGGTCGCGGCATCCGCCTCGAAGCCGTACCAGCGGGACTGGTGGCGTGCGATCGCCTCGCGGAGCACGGGCATGCCGGGGCCCGGCGGGTACTGGTTCACCCCGTCGGCGATCGCCTGGCGAGCGGCCTCGAGCACCTCGGGCGGGCCGTCCTCGTCAGGGAATCCCTGGCCGAGGTTCAGCGCACCGGTGCGGGTGGCGAGCGCACTCATCTCGGCGAAGATCGTCGCGCGCACGGTGCCGTCCCCGGCGAGCAGGCCGGCACCGGCAGCCGTCCGTTGCCAGGGCGCGCGCGGGCCGGGTCGCGGTTCGTCTGGGGCAGCGGCATCCGTCACGTTCACACCGTATGTCAGGGTGCGGTGGCTACGCTGGGCGACGGTTCCGGATGACTCCCGGTGAAGGGATAGCGGACTCATAGACTTCGCCGACCTGCCGCACAGACTGCGGGTCGAGCATGGTTCACAGCTTGGAAGGAGCTGAAATGACCGACAACCAGCACGGCACGGCAGCGGGGGAGCCCACCGACAGCGAGCAGGCGAAGGCCGCCGCATCCGAGGTGCCGGAGCAGGTCGAGGCGCAGACCGTCGCCGAGGCGACGACGCCCGCGACCGCGATGCCGGCCCCGGCCGACGAGCAGCCGGCCGCACCTGAAGCATCCACGGCGCCCCCGGCGGCGTCCACGCCGGCCCCGGTTGCGCCCGCTGCGCCCGTCGAGCCGGTTGCGCCCGTCGAGCCGGTTGCGCCCGTCGAGCCCGCGTCGCCTGTCCCCGCCGCATCCGTCGCGGCTCCGACGGTGCCGACGGCTCAGGCGCCGACCCCGCCGGCCGCACCGGCGGCGCCGACTCCGCCGGCGGCACCGGCCGCACCGACCGGAACCGTGTATGCGCCCGGCCAGTCGCCGCAGCCGTACCACGCGCCCCAGTACAGCCACCAGACGGCGGCGTACCCGCAGCACCCGCAGCACGCCTACCCGCAGCACGCGCAGACCCAGCCGACCGAGCCGATCGCCGGTTCGGTCCCGCCCGCATTCGGCGGCCCGGCGGCACCGGCTCCGGCGGCCTCGGGCGAGCCCAAGCGTCGCACCGGCCTCGGCATCGCGGCCGCCGTCGTCGCCGCCGCGCTGATCGCCGGCGCAGCGGGCGTCGGCGTCGGCGCCGTCGTCGTCGGCAACCAGGCGTCGCCGGCCTCGTCGACGTCGTCCGAATCCGGCACCGGCACGCAGAACCTCGTGGTCAACGACCTCGACTCCGTCAACCAGATCACCGCGGTCGCCGCCAAGGCGAGCCCCAGCGTCGTCACGATCTCGGTCGCCGGCAGCTCCGCGGGCGGCACCGGATCGGGCATCATCCTCTCCGAGGACGGCTACGTGCTCACCAACACGCACGTGGTCACGCTCGACGGCACGGCCGCCGACACCACCATCTCGGTGAAGACCGCCGACGGCCGCCTGTACACGGCCGAGCTGATCGGCACCGACCCGCTGTCCGACCTCGCCGTGATCAAGCTGCAGGATGCCTCGGGCCTCCAGCCGCTCGAGTTCGCCGACTCCGACGAACTCAACGTCGGCGACGTCGCGATCGCGATCGGCGCACCGCTGGGGCTCTCGGGCACGGTGACCAACGGCATCGTGAGCGCCCTGAACCGCAGCATCGACGTGCAGTCCTCGGCCGCGCCCGAGACGCCCGACGACGGCGAGCAGCAGGAGGGCGAGGGCGACAGCCCGTTCGACTTCTGGAACTACGAGGGCCAGGAGGGCGGGCAGCAGCAACAGCAGTCCAACTCGGGCGGCACCATCTCGATCCCCGTCGTGCAGACCGACGCGGCCATCAACCCGGGCAACTCCGGCGGCGCCCTCGTCGACTCGACGGGCAAGCTCATCGGCGTCAACGTCGCGATCCTGTCCACCGGCGGCACCAGCTCAGAGGCCGGCAACATCGGCGTCGGCTTCGCCGTCCCGGCGAACCTCGCCGAGCGGGTGGCGAAGGAGATCATCGAGAACGGTTCGGCCACGCACGGTCTGCTCGGCGCGGTCGTGACCAGCGCCGAGTCCGCCGAGGACGCCACGATCGTCGGCGCCCTCATCACCGAGGTGACGCCCGACGGTGCCGCCGCGCAGGCGGGTCTCGAGGCCGGCGACGTCGTCACCGAGTTCAACGGGGTGCCGATCACCGACCAGACCGACCTCACCGCGCAGGTCCGCGCGCAGGCCGGCGGTTCGACGGCGAAGATCACCTACGTCCGCAACGGCCAGGAGCAGACGGTCGATGTCACGCTGGGCACCTTCGAGGGCTGAGCCCGACCCGATCGCCCGCGGGGCCGGCACCTGAGGGTGCCGGCCCCGCGGCGTTCGACCAAAGGTTCGGCCATCGGGCGGCCCGATGCGGCCTCCGCGTCGGCTGCTAGGCTCGATCGACCCCAGCACGAGTGAGGACCATTGCCCCAAGAGTCACCGGAGGCGACCCCGTCGCCCGCTGACGGCGTCTCGTTCGTCATGCCGGTGCTCAACGACGTCTCGCACGTCCGGCAGGCGGTCGAGTCGATCCTCGCGCAGGACTACGCCGGGCCGGTCGAGGTCCTGATCGCGCTCGGCCCCTCGATCGACGGCACGACCGAGCTCGTCGAAGACCTGGCCTCCCGCGACGAGCGGATCCGCGTGCTCGACAACGAGGTCGGTTCCACGCCGGCCGGCCTCAACCTGGGCATCCGCGCGGCGAGGTTCCCCGTGGTCGTCCGCGTCGACTCGCACTCGATGCTCCCCGTCGACTACACGCGCATCGCCGTCGACGCGCTCGCCCGGACGGGGGCCGACAACGTCGGCGGCCTGATGGACGCCAAGGGCGAGACGCCATTCGAACGCGCGGTCGCGCTCGCGTACACGACGAAGGTCGGCCTCGGCGGGTCGGCGTTCCACGTCGGCGGAGCGGAGGGCCCGGCCGAGACCGTGTACCTCGGGGTCTTCCGTCGGGATGCGCTCGAGCGCGTCGGCCTCTTCGACGAGACCGTCAAGCGCGGCCAGGACTGGGAGCTCAACCGGCGTCTCCGCGAGACGGGTGGCACCGTGTGGTTCACCCCGAGCCTCGCGGTCACCTACCGCCCGCGTTCGAGCGTCGAGCGGCTCGCAAGGCAGATGTTCTCGACCGGACTCTGGCGGGGCGAACTCGCGCGCCGGTTCCCCTCGGCCAACGGCATCCGCTACTTCATCCCGCCGCTCATGGTCGTCGGCGTCGTGCTCGGCACGCTGCTCGGCATCGGAGGCATCGTCCAGGCGGCGCTCGGAGCGTCGCCGTGGCTGCTGCTCGGTTTCGCGATCCCGCTCGTCTACGCGCTGTTCGTGGTCGTCGCGACGCTCGCGTACGCTCGCGGAGCGGGCCCGGGGGTGGCGAGCCGGTTCCTCGTGGTGCTGCCGTGCATCCACGTCGCCTGGGGCGCCGGATTCGTGCTCGGCTACCTCTCTCTCGCCCGCAATATCGCCAGTCACACGGGAAGGTGAGGGGTTGACCGCATCCGTACCGGCACGCCCGTCCAGCATCGCCGAGCTCAAGGCCGTCACGCAGCCGCCCGAGGTGCGCGGTCGCCGCAACGCCGAGCACTGGACCGCCTCGCTGTACCTGCGCTTCCTGTCGCCGTACGTCACGTGGGTGCTGCTTAAGACGCCGATCTCGGCGAACGGCGTCACCGGCCTCATGATCCTGGTCGGCTGGTCGACCGCGGCCGCGCTCCTGATCCCCGGGATCTGGGGGCCGCTGCTCGCGGTCGTGCTGGGCCAGTTGCAGATGCTGGTCGACTGCTGCGACGGCGAGGTCGCGCGGTGGCGGCGCACGTCGTCGCCGGCCGGGGTGTTCCTCGACAAGGTCGGGCACTACACGACCGAGGCGCTCATCCCGCTCGCCCTCGGCATCCGGGCGGCGGCGTACCCGCTCGAGTTCCCCGCCGATTTCCTGTGGACGACCGTCGCGGCGTTGCTGGCACTCGTCATCGTGCTCAACAAGGCGCTCAACGACATGGTGCACGTCGCGCGTGCGAACGCCGGCCTGACGAAGCTCGCGGACACCACGGGGGAGTCCGCGCCCCGCGGCGGGCTCATCGCGAAGCTGCGCCGAGCGGCCCGCTTCCTGCCGTTCCACCGTCTCTACCACTCCGTCGAACTGACCCTGATCGCGCTCGCGGCGGGAATCGTCGGCCTCTTCGCGGGTCAGCCGCTCGTCGACCGGGTCGTCGTGCTGGCGTTGCTCCCGCTCGCAGTGCTCGCGCTGGTCGGCCACTTCGTCGCGATCATGGCGAGTCGGCGTGTCCGGGCCTGACGCTTCGGCCATCCCGCGCGTCGGGGTCGTCGTGCTCACCCAGGGGCGCCGGCCCGACGACCTCGCGCGGGGGATCGCGAGCGTCCTCGCCCAGCGCGAGGTCGTGACCGACATCGCGGTCGTGGGCAACGGCTGGGATCCGGCAACGGCCGACCCGCCGCTCCCCGAGGGCATCACCACCGTGCACCTGGAGGAGAACCTCGGCATCCCGGCCGGGCGCAACCGCGGCGTGCCGCACGTGACGGGAGAGGTCCTCTTCTTCCTCGACGACGACGCCTTCCTCCCGCACGACGACTTCCTCGCCCGGGGCGCGCGGATGCTCGCCGACCGGCCCGACCTGGGGCTCGTCCAGCCGCGGGTCGTCGACCCGACCGGGCTCGAGTCGCCGCGCCGCTGGATCCCGCGGATCCGCAAGGGCGAGGCCACGCATTCGTCCGACGTCTTCTCCTGCTGGGAGGGCGCGGTGCTGCTGCCCCGGGCGGTGTTCGAGCAGGCCGGCGGGTGGGGCGATCCGTACTTCTACGCGCACGAGGGCATCGAGCTCGCCTGGCGGGTCTGGGAGACCGGGCACCGCGCCTGGTACGCCGGCGACCTCGAGGCGGGGCATCCGGTGATCGATCCCGCCCGGCACGCGGAGTACTACCGGCTCAACGCGCGCAACCGCGTGTGGCTCGCGAAGCGGAACCTGCCCTGGGTGCTCGTGCCGCTGTACGTCGGCTCGTGGACCGCGATCCAAGTGCTGCGCTGGGCGAGGCATCCGGCGGCGCTCAAGGCCTGGTTCGGCGGCTGGGCCGACGGCTGGCGCGAACGGCCCGGCGGCCGGCGGCCCATGCGCTGGCGCACGGTGTGGCGGATGACGCTGGCGGGCCGCCCTCCGGTCATCTGACGCCGCCGACGTAACGATCGGCTCTCGGTCTGCGTGCGGGGGCGGTTCCGGAATGCCCCTCGGTCGGGGGTCGGTACCCTTGGGACAGTGGGATTGAAGACTGACGCCGGCCGTGCCGTGAAGCTCGCGAAGAACATCCTGGCTTCGCGCAGGGCGCAGCGCCGCCTGACGGCGAAGCTCGCCGAGCAGCCGCCGCTCGAGCCCCACCGCTTCCGCATCGGCGTGTACTTCGCCGACGGCAAGGTCAACCTCTACCAGCTGCGCCAGTGGTACGCGCCGCTCGTCGAGCTCGCGAAGACGCACCCCGTGCTCGTGCTCAGCCGCGCCTCCGGCGCCGCGCTCCAGCTCCTCGACGAGTCGCCGCTGCCGGTCGCGTACGTTCGCCGCGTCGCCGACCTCGAGCGCGTCATCCACCAGCAGGACCTGCACGTCGTGTTCTACGTGAACCAGAACGCGAAGAACTTCCAGATGATGCGGTACGGGCGTCGTTGGCACGTGTTCATCAACCACGGCGAGTCCGACAAGATGTACATGACGACGAACCAGTTCAAGGCGTACGACTACGCCCTGATCGCCGGCGACGCGGCGCGCGCCCGCCTCGACCGGGTGCTGTGGGACTACGACTTCGACAAGCGGGCGATCCCGATCGGGCGCCCGCAGGCCGACCACTACCTCGACGGCACCGAGCTGCCGTACACCCCCGACGAGCGGGAGGTCGTGCTGTACGCGCCGACGTGGGAGGGCGACCGCGGCGCGGCCGCCTACGGATCGATCGCGAGCCACGGCGTGCACCTCGTCCGCGCACTGCTCGCGACCGGGCGCCACCGGGTCATCTACCGCCCGCACCCGCGCTCGGGCGTGCTCGATCCGGCGTACGCGGCGGCGAACCGCGAGATCATCGACGAGCTCCGTCAGGCGAACGCCGAGGACGCGACAGCCCAGCACGTCTACGACGACGGACCCACTCTCGGGTGGCAGTTGGCGGCGGCGGACGTCGCGATCGTCGACATCTCCGCGATGGTCTACGACCGGCTGGCCGCCGGCAAGCCCCTGCTCATCACGCGGCCGGTGAACCCGGCGGCGCAGGTCGACACGAGCGGATACCTGCAGGCGTGCGAGTGGCTGGCGGCCGAGACCGGTGAGCGCATGCTGGCGCGCGTCGACGAGGTCGCCCACGACGAGGGTGCGCTCGAGCGGCTCGGGTACTGGGTCGAGCGGTACTTCGGCGACACGACGCCTGGCGCCACGACAGAGCGGTTCCACGCCGCGGTCGATCACCTGCTCGCCGAATGGGAGCGTTTCGCGGCGCTGCACGCCGACGACCCGGTCGACGACGACGAGGGTGAGGCCGACGACGACGAACTCGAGGCGACGGCCTAACCGGGCGATCCGGGCGCGGCGCCCTCGACGGGCGCCTCGCCCTCGGGCGCACCGCCTTCATACGCACCGCGTTCGGGCGCACCGCCTGAGGGCTTGCCACCTGACGGCGCGTCGTCTGCCGGTACCTCGTCGGCGTCGTTCCGCTTCCGGGTGAGCGCACCGCGCGCGGCGCGTCCGGTCGCCTCTCCGGCCGAGCGGATGCCCCGCGCCGACGCCGAGGCGAGCGTGCCGAGCGTGCCCGCGATCGCGCCGCCGACGCGTCGGCCGGCCGTGACGACCAGGGCTTCGTCGCCGCGCGGCTCGAGTTCGGCGGGCAGCAGCATCGGGGCCTGTCCGAATGCCAGTCGCGACTGCGCGAGCACACGCCGGGCGAGCACGTGGTTGCCGATCCCGCCGATGGCCGCGCCCACGCCGAACGGCAGCGCCTTGCCGAGCCAACCGACCCCGCCGCGCACGGCGAACTGCTTGACGAACGTGCGCCGCAGCGCGTCCACGAGTGTGCCCATGACGGCCTTCGGCACGGTGTTCGTCACCAGTTCGCCCCAGTAGGCGCTGCGCGCGATGCCCGTGCCGGTGGCCTGCGCGGCGAACTGGCGCACCAGGTCGCTGCCCTCGGACCCGAGCATGAGCGTCATCACGAGCGCCCGCGCGCGTTCGGGGTTCTCGACCGGGATGCCGTGCACTTCGGCGACCGACTGCGCGAAGAGCGCGGTCGCCTCGAGGAACCCCGCGGTCTCCACGCCCGACAGCGCGAGCGTCACCCCCGTGCCGATTCCCGGGATCACCGCCGTCGCGCCGACCGCGGCGCCGCCGGTCGTCACCGCCGTGAGGTACCGCTGTTCGAGAATCCGGACGATCCGCTCGGGAGGGGCATCCGGGTGGCGCCGACGGATGCCGCGCAGGTGCGCGACGACCACGGGCCGCTGGATCGCGAGCACCGTGTCGATGCCCCGCTCCATGCCGTGCGCGCGCGGCTGCTGCGGCGCGCTGCCGTCGGGGCCGGGCGACCCGGACTCGTGCGGCGCATCGCCGCCCATCGACGTGATGTGGTGGACGCGTTCGGGCATGCAGGGATTGTACGCAGCCGAGCCGTGCGCAGCCTCGGGCTTGACGCGCCGGTGCGGGACGCCGCCCGTTACGAGCCGTGGTCGGCGTCGTACCGCTCGAGCACGCGTTGGATCGGCCCGTCGAGCACCAGTGCGCCCTTGTCGAGGTAGAGCCCTCGCGTACAGAACCGGCGCAGGTCGCGTTCGTTGTGGGAGACGAAGAACATCGTGCGCCCGCCCGCGAGGAGCTCCTCGATGCGCGCGTAGCACTTCTCGCGGAACGCCTTGTCGCCGACCGCGAGCACCTCGTCGACGAGCAGGATCGGCTCGTCCAACTGCGAGATGACCGAGAACGCGATGCGCACCTTCATCCCGCTCGACAGGTGCTTGTACGGCGTGTCGATGAAGTCGCCGATGCCGGCGAATCCGATGATCTCGTCGAACTTCGCGTCGACCTGGGCGCGGGTCATGCCGTGCAGCCCGGCCGTGAGGTAGACGTTGTCGCGCACCGTGAGGTCGTCGACGAACCCGCCGGTGATCTCGATGAGCGGGGCGACGCCGCCCTCGACCGAGACGCCGCCCTCGTCGGGCAGCATGACCCCGGCGACGAGCTTCAGGAGCGTCGACTTGCCCTGGCCGTTGCGCCCGACGACACCGATCGCCTCGCCGGCGCGCACGTCGAACGAGACGCCGCGCAGGGCCCAGAACTCGCCGGGGCGGGTGCGTCGTCGCCGACCGCTCAACAGGTCCTTGAACGAGCGCCGGCCGCGCCGGTTGCGGCGGAATCGGATGCCGAGCCCGTCCACTCGGATCGCATACTCGCCCGGAAGTCCGGGCGTCGCGGAGGCCGCCGTCGTGGCATCCGACATCAGATCTCCTTCAGCACGTGGCGCTCCGTGGCGCGGAAGACCTGGAGCCCGATGAGGAGGAACAGCACCGACATCGCCGCGCTGACGGCCACCTCGAACCAGATGAGCTGCTCGGGGAAGAATCCCGCGCGGTACAGGCCGAAGATGCCGGTGAGCGGGTTGAAGGCCGCCCAGAACTCGAGTCCGTCGGGGAGGTCGGTCGCCCCGTAGATGATCGGCGAGGCGTAGAACAGGAAGCGAAGCACCAGTTTCACCGCCCGCTCGAGGTCGCGGAAGAACACGACGAGCGGCGCGACGATGAGCGAGAGGCCGGCGGTGAGCACCGCCTGGATCAGGATCGCGAGCGGGAAGTAGACGAGCTGCCAGGACACGGATGCCCCCGCGACGATCGCGAACAGGGCCAGCACCGGGATCGCGAGGACGAACTCGATGCCCTTCGACAGCACGATCCGGTTGACCCAGATCGTCCGGGGGATCATCGTCGAGCGGACCAGCTTCGCGTCCTTGAGGAACGCCCGGGTCGAATCGGACACGGCGCCGTTGAACCACATCCACGGCAGGAGCGCGGCGAGGAGGAAGACGATGTAGGGATCGGTGCCGACCGGGCGCTGGAACACCTGGGTGAACACGAACCAGTAGATGCCCGCCATGACGAGCGGGTCGAGCACGGACCACAGGTAGCCGAGCGCCGACGTGGAGTACCGCACCTTCAGGTCGCGCGTCGTGAGCAGCCAGAGCGAGTGACGGTACCGCGACCACCGCGTCCGCTGGAGCGGGTGCGTGTCGGCGTAGCTGGTCACGCTCCCATCGTAGATGGGCACGGCGCGGCGGCCGGTGCGCGCCGCGTCGCCGTCTCGTCGCGCAACCGTCACCCATCGTGGAGACGGCGGCGGTAGGTTGGCAGGATGCATCGTGCGAGCACCCGGATCCTGCTGACCTGCGCTGCGATCGGCGTGGGCGGGGGACTGGTCGCCGGTGCATCCGGATACCTCGCCGCGGCGTTCGCGGCGTTCGGCCCGCTGTTCTACGGACTCACCGCGGGCTCGCACTTCCTGCCCAGCGTCGTCGCCCTCGCACTGCTGAAGCGGCCGGGCACCGGGCTGCTCGCGGGGCTCATCGCGGGCCTCGTCGGCGCGGCGTTCGCACCCTGGTGGTTCTGGCGGTACGTCGGCACGGGCCTGCTCGTCGGCGTGCTGCTGGAGATCCCGTTCCTCATCGCCAGGTACCGCCGCTGGGACCCGTGGATGTTCTACGTCGCGGGCGGACTCGCCGGACTCGTGCTCGCCGTGGGCGTCTTCTTCGCGCTCGGTGCCGAGCACTACGCGTGGTGGGCGTGGGTCGTCGCGCTCGTGTGCTGGGTCGCGAGTCCGGTCCTGTTCACGTGGATCGGACGGCTCATCGCCCGTGCCCTCGAACGCTCCGGCGTCAGTCGCAACCAGCCCACCCGAGCCTGAACCCCGACGCTGACGGGCGCCTGTTCCGGCGAGCGCCCTACACTCACCCCGTACACGCAGAAGAGCGGATGCCTCGGGCATCCGCTCTTCTGCTGTGGTGCAGGTCCGGTCGGGTCACACGAAGTGGTTCGCGCGCTCCAGGTCTTCGGCGAAGTCGATCTCGACCGCGTAGAGGTCGGAGACGTCCATCGGCTCGACGAGCAGGCCGTTGCGCTCGATCGCGAGCTCGAGGCCGCGCTCGAAGTAGTCCTGGTCGCCGACGCGCTGCAGGTGCGCGAGGAAGGTCGCCTTGTCGCGGCTCGAGATGTAGTTGATGCCGACCGCCTCGCCGAGTCCGCCGCGGACGGTCTTCGAGAGCTCCTTGATGTAGCCCTCGGCGCTCGTCGTGTACTTGACCTCCTCGTCGGAGACCTTCGCGGTGTTGACCGTCACGAACGACTGGTCGCGCTCGATGAAGGGAAGCGCGCGGTCGAGGATCGCCGGGTCGAACACGACGTCGCCGTTCATCCAGAGCACGCCACCGGGCTGCGAGGCCTTCAGCGCACGCATGAGCGACTTCGAGGTGTTCGTCTGGTCGTACTCCTCGTTGTAGACGAAGGACGCCTGCGGGAACGCCTCGATGATGTGCTCGAGCTTGTAGCCGACGACGATGGTCACGCTCGGCTTCGGGCCGAATGCGTGCTCGATGTTGTCGAACTGCTGGCGCATGATGGTGCGGCCGTCGCTGAGCTCGGTGAGGGGTTTCGGGAGGGAACGCCCGAGCCGGCTTCCCATGCCGGCTGCGAGGATCACGATCTGGGTGGACACTGCATCTCCTTCGGTGGTCGGGTGCGGTTGCCGGGCCCGATCGCACCGCGGCTCATCGCCTGCTGCCGATCGTTCGCCCGTCGTTCACCCGGAAGTCTGGAAGTGGACACGCCGTTATGCCGCGGCCAGCCTATCCGGTCGACCTCGACGAGCGCCGGGAACTGTGGACGGTCGTCATTCGATCGTGACGTTTCGCTCAGGCTACGCACAGGTTTCGATCCCCCTCGGGGATGAAATACGCCGTCGGGGGAGCACTGCGGCG
Source organism: Agromyces sp. LHK192 (assembly GCF_004006235.1). Taxonomy (NCBI): domain Bacteria; kingdom Bacillati; phylum Actinomycetota; class Actinomycetes; order Micrococcales; family Microbacteriaceae; genus Agromyces; species Agromyces sp. LHK192. The sequence continues at coordinate 2,573,438 of NZ_CP034753.1, read as the reverse complement.
GCCCACGTTGATACCGTTGCCGGGTGACTTCTGGTTCGCGCGAAGCAAACGACGACGAGACGCGAGGAGACACCGGCCGGGGGACGACCGATTCACGGGGTGCGTCCGCCCCGAGTCGGAGCCCGCGGGCGGCGTCGACAGCGCGTCGCGCCCCGGCGCGCGGCCCTGCCGATCGTGCCGCGGATGCGGACGCCGCGGCGGAGGCCCCGAAGCCGACGCGAAGCCGCACTCCGGCAGCATCGGGGAGCTCGGCCGCGAAGCGCCCCGCGCCCGCGAAGCGTCCGGCGGCGGCGAAGCGTCCCGCCACGGCGAAGCGTCCGGCCGCCGCCGAGCCCGGCGCGGAGTCGGTCCAGGCCGTGGGCCCTGCGGACGGTGAGCAGGCGGCCCCGTCCGAGAAGCCCGGTCCCGCGAAGTCGACCGCATCGAAGTCGGGCGCCGCGAAGACGACCGCATCGAAGTCGGGTGCGGCGAAGTCGCCGGCGAAGACCGGCACGGCGAAGCCGGCCGCCTCGAGAACCGGGGTCGCGAAATCGCCGGCCGCGGAGACGGATGCTGCGCCGCCCGCGTCGACCGACACGACGCCCGCCTCGACCGACACGACGCCCGCCTCGACCGACCGTTCGACGGGTGCGTCGAAGCGCACCCCTGCCTCCCGATCGGCCTCGAAGTCCTCGGCGTCGTCGCGGGCGCGTGCGGCGGGCAGTGCCAGGACCACCGCCGAGAAGGGTGCCGCGTCGACGGCCGCCGCCCGAGCTCGGGCCGCGGAGTCGACCGCACGGAAGCGGCAGACCCCGCGCGTCGCAGCATCGCTGACGACGGAGACGACGGCCGCAGAACGGCCGCGCAAGATCGCGGACGCGGAGCAGCCCGAGTCCGCTGCGACGGAGATCGCCGAGCGGGGGGTGCTCGACGACGAGGCCATCGCCGCAGCCGTCGCGACCGCCGCCACTGCGACGGCCGCTGCCGTTCCGACTTCGAAGCCGGAGCCGGTCGCGGACACGTCGCCGACGGTTCCTGTTCCGGCGGCGGAGCCGGCGGAGCCGGAAGCCGAACCGGAGGCCGAGGCGTCTGTGGAGTCCGAGCCGGAGCCGAAGCCCGAACCGGAGCCCGACGCGATCGCCGAACCGGAGCCCGAGGCCATCGCGGAACCGGATCCGGAGCCCAAGGACCTGGTCGAGCCCGAGCCCGAAGCGGCTGCCGAGCCGGAGTCGGTCGCCGCAGCGGTCACCGCCGCCGTCGTCGCGGCGCGCACGCTCGAGGCGCCCGAGGCATCCGCCGCGTCCGACGAAACCGTCCGGTTCCCGTCCACGCCGACCACCCCGGCCGGTCGCAAGCAGCGAACGCTTCGGGTCGCGCGCCCGGCGCCGTCGCCCGAGGCGCCCTCGGTGCTGCAGGTCGAGGGGCTGACGAAGCAGTACGGGCCGACGCTCGCGGTCGACGGCATCTCGCTCGACGTGCGCGCCGGATCGTTCTTCGGCGTCGTCGGCCCGAACGGCGCCGGCAAGACGACGACGCTGTCGATGGTCACCGGCCTGCTGCGGCCGGACTCGGGCACGGTACGGATCCACGACGTCGACGTCTGGGCCGATCCGCGTGCGGCGAAGCGCATGACGGGTGTCCTGCCGGATCGCCTGCGCCTGTTCGATCGGCTCACGGGCGCCCAGCTCCTCGACTACTCGGGCACCCTGCGCGGGCTCGACCAGCGCACGGTGCGCGAACGCTCGGCCGACCTCGTGCAGGCGTTCGGCCTCGAGGACGCGATCGATCGACTCGTCGCCGACTATTCGGCTGGCATGACGAAGAAGATCGCGCTGGCGTGCGCCATGATCCACTCGCCGCGCATCCTCGTGCTCGACGAGCCGTTCGAATCGGTGGATCCCGTGTCGGCGGCCAACCTCACCGAGATCCTCGAACGGTACGTCGCCGGCGGCGGGACCGTCGTCCTCTCCAGCCACGGGATGGACCTGATCGAGCGCGTCTGCGACTCGGTCGCGATCGTCGTGGCCGGCCGAGTGCTCGCCCAGGGCACGCTCGACGAGGTCCGGGCGGGAGACACGCTCGAGGACCGGTTCGTCGAGCTCGCAGGCGGGCGCAAGGCCGCGGAGGGGTTGGAATGGTTGCACAGTTTCTCCGACTGAGGCTGCAGCTGCTCGGCAACGGCTTCCGTCGCAGTACCTGGCATGTCGTCGGGATCGTCCTCGGACTCGTGTACGGGCTCGGTTTGGCGATCGCGCTGTTCGCCGTCCTCGTCGGGTTGCGCGGCTTCGACGACGTCGAACTCCTGCGGGACGCGATCACCGTCGCCGGTGCGCTGACGCTCGGCGGGTTCATCCTGCTGCCGCTGATCTTCGGCAGCGACGATGCGCTCGATCCGCGCCGGTTCGCGCTGTTCGGCATCCCCGATCGGACCCTCGCGCTCGGACTCGGCCTCGCCGCGCTCGTGGGCGTGCCGGCGCTCGTACTCGCGATCGTCCTCACCGGCACGATCGTGACCTGGTCGCGCGGGTTCGGCGAGACGCTGCTCGCCGTCGTGTGCGCGCCGATCGCGCTCGCCACCTGCATCCTGATCGCACGCGTCACGACCGGCATCGCATCGCTCGTCCTCACGAGCCGGCGCGCGAAGGAGTTCATGGGCGTGCTCGGCGTGCTGCTGCTCGTCGCGATCGCCCCCGTGCTCGTGCTCCTCGTGACGATGGACTGGAGCGAGTTCGGCGTGCCGCTCCTCGAATCCGCAGGCGGATTCCTCGGCTGGACTCCGCTCGGCGCCGTGTTCGCCGCGCCGGGTGACGCCGCCGCCGGCGCCTGGGGCGCTGCGCTGCTGAAGCTCCTCATCGCCGCCGGGACGGCCGGGCTCATCTGGCTCGGCTGGCAGCGCCTCGTCGCGCACATGCTGGTGACGCCCGGACGCCAACCGTCGACGCGCAGCTACCGCGGCCTGGGCTGGTTCGACCTGCTGCCGCACACGGGCGCGGGGACCGTCGCGGCGCGAACGTTCACGTACTGGTTCCGAGACCCCCGGTACTGGGTCGCGTTCATCATCATCCCGGTCGTGCCGGTGCTCGTGCTCGTGCCGCTCGCGATCGCCGGGGTTCCCGCTTCGTACCTGCCGCTGATCCCGGTGCCGCTCATGGCCCTGTTCCTCGGCTGGAGCGTCCACAACGACGTCGCCTACGATTCGACGGCGGTCTGGCTGCACGTCGCATCAGGCGTGCGCGGCGCCGCCGATCGCTTCGGTCGCCTCGTGCCCGTGCTGGTCGCCGGCATCGTGGTGATCGGCCTCGGCAGTGCGGTGACCGTGCTGGTGCTCGACGACTGGCGCATGCTGCCGAGCGTGCTCGGCGTGAGCACGGCGCTGCTGCTCGCGGGCCTCGGCATCGGGTCGATCATGAGCGCACGGTTCCCGTACCCGGTGGTCAAGCCCGGCGACAGCCCGTTCCAGCAGCCGCAGTCGACCGGCGCGTCGGGTGCCCTCGTGCAGACGGCCGTCATGCTCGGGGCGCTGCTGGTCGCGGCGCCCGCGATCTGGTTCGGCGGCCTCGGCATCGTCGTCGACCCCGAGTGGCACGTGATCTCGCTCTTCGCCGGAGTCGGTGCCGGCCTCGTCGTGTTCGTCGCCGGCATCTTCGTCGGCGGCCGCATCTTCGTGCGCCGCGGCCCGGAGATCCTGCAGGCGGCGATCCGCGCGTAGGCGCCCGACGCCCGGCCGGCGCGTAGAATCGAGCGCATGTCCCACTTCCCGCAGGCCAGCATCGCCGACCCCGATCAGCCCGGCGGCGGCACCTCGGTGCTCGATCGCGAACTCGAGAAGCTCCTCGAAGAGGAGCACATCGAACCGGGCGATCACGAGCGTTTCTCGCACTACGTCAAGAAGGACAAGATCCTGGAGTCGGCGCTGACCGGCAAGCCCGTGAAGGCGCTGTGCGGCAAGAAGTGGACGCCGGGTCGCGACCCCGAGAAGTTCCCGGTCTGCCCGACGTGCAAGGAGATCTACGAGCGGATGAAGCAGGAGTGACCGCTCAGCGGTAGGTCGTCGGCACTGCGGGTTCGCCGCGGCCGAGCCGGAACGCCTCGATGGGCAGTTCCTGCATGACCGACGCGCGGTGCTCGCGCGCCGCACGCGTGCCGGCCGGGCCCGTGTACGAGGCATCCGCTTCGCCGTCGCGCATGAGCTGCACCATCAACGGACGCAGCCGGTCGTCTGCGGCGAACTCGTCGTCCCCGTCTGGGCCGTCCCCGAGGTAGACGATCTCCTCGCGGGCCGTGTGGGTCGAGTCGAGGCGCCTGGCCGCGTTCTTGCGTCCGCCGACCGACGCCTTCGACGTCGACGCCTTGGCCACCGGCACCCACTCGCCCTCGTCGTCGCGACGGGCCACCAGCTTGAACACCATGCCGGCCGCGGGCGCGCCCGATCCGGTCACGACCGAGGTGCCGACCCCGTACGAGTCGACCGGGGCACCGGAGAGCGCGGCGATCGTGAACTCGTCGAGGTCGCTCGTGACCGTGATCTTCGTCCCGACGGCGCCGAGCCGGTCGAGCTGGTCGCGGACCGCCGCCACGACGGTCGGCAGGTCGCCCGAGTCGATGCGGACCGCGCCGAGCTCCGTGCCGGCGACGCGCACCGCGGTCTCCACGCCGCGCTCGATGTCGTACGTGTCGACGAGCAGGGTCGTCTTCGGGCCGAAGGCCTCCACCTGCGCGCGGAACGCCTCCTCCTCGCTGTCGTGCAGCAGGGTGAACGCGTGGGCCGCGGTGCCCATGGTGGGGATGCCCCACGCCCGCCCTGCCTCGAGGTTGCTCGTCGCGTCGAACCCGGCGATGTAGGCCGCGCGGGCCGCCGCGACCGCCGAGCGCTCGTTCGTCCGGCGGGAGCCCATCTCGGCGAGGGGGCGGCCGAGCGCGACCGACACCATGCGCGCCGCAGCGCTCGCGACCGACGAGTCGAAGTTCAGGGTCGACAGCACGAGCGTCTCGAGCATCACCGCCTCGGCGAACGACGCCTGGATCGTGAGCAGCGGCGAACCGGGGAAGTACGCCTCGCCCTCGCGGTAGCCCCACACGTCGCCGCGGAACCGGTAGTCGGCGAGCCAGTCGAGCGTCGCCGGCCGCACGACCTCGTTCGTGCGGAGCCACTCGAGGTCGGCATCCTCGAACCGGAAGCGCCCGATGAGCTCCAGCAGTCGGCCGGTGCCCGCGACGACGCCGTATCGGCGCCCGTCGGGCAGGCGTCGGGCGAACGCCTCGAACAGGCTCTCGCGATGCGCCGTCCCGTCCAGCAGGGCGGCATCCACCATCGTGAGTTCGTAGCGGTCGGTGAAGAGGGCAGCTGAGCCGGTCACGGGTCGAGCCTACCCACGGGGCGGTGAACGGATGCCGCATCACGGGCTCGAGGCATCCGCGTCGCCGCCCCGCGTCTAAGCTTGAGGATCGTGACGGACGCACCGATCGGCATCTTCGACTCCGGCGTCGGCGGGCTGACCGTCGCACGCGCGGTGATGGACCAGCTGCCGCACGAGTCCGTCCTGTACGTCGGCGACCTCGAGCACTCGCCCTACGGGCCGAAGAAGATCGCGGATGTCCGGCGCTACGCGCTCGCCGTGCTCGACGACCTCGTCGCCCAGGGCGTGAAGATGCTCGTGATCGCGTGCAACACGGCCTCGGCGGCGATGCTGCGCGACGCGCGCGAGCGCTACGACGTGCCGGTCGTCGAGGTGATCCAGCCGGCCGTGCGCCGTGCGGTCGCGGCCACGAAATCAGGCCGGGTGGGGGTCATCGGCACGCAGGGCACGATCCAGTCCCGTGCCTACGACGACGCGTTCGCCGCGGCACCGCACCTCGAACTCACGACCCGGGCGTGCCCGCGGTTCGTCGAGTTCGTCGAGGAGGGCGTCACCACGGGTGACGAGGTGCTGAGCGTCGCCGAGGAGTACCTCGCGCCGCTCAAGCGCGCCGGTGTCGACACGCTCGTGCTCGGCTGCACGCACTACCCGTTCCTCAAGGGGGCGATCTCCTACGTCATGGGGGAGGACGTCACCCTCGTCTCCAGCGACGTCGAGACCGCCAACGACGTCTACCGGGTCCTCGTCGGCCGTGGCATGGAGCGCCGCGACCCGGCGCCGCCCACCCGCCGGTACGAGGCCACGGGGGAGTCGACCGACGCGTTCCTCGACCTCGCCAACCGGCTCATCGGCCCCGAGATCCCGAGCGTCGAGCTCGTGCAGACCGGAGCCATCCACCTCCCGAAAGGACTCCTCACGTGACCGATCTCATCCGCGCCGACGGCCGCACCCCCGACCAGCTGCGCGAGGTCGTCATCGAACGCGGCTGGAGCGCCCACGCCGAGGGCAGCGCGCTCATCTCGTTCGGCCGGACCAAGGTGCTCTGCACGGCCAGCTTCACGAACGGCGTGCCGCGTTGGATGAACGGTTCCGGCAAGGGATGGATCACCGCCGAGTACTCGATGCTGCCCCGCTCGACGAACACCCGCAACGATCGCGAGAGCGTGAAGGGCCGCATCGGCGGACGCACGCACGAGATCTCGCGGCTCATCGGGCGCAGCCTCCGTGCCGTCGTCGACACGAAGGGGCTCGGCGAGAACACCATCCAGATCGACTGCGACGTGCTGCAGGCCGACGGCGGCACGCGGACGGCGGCCATCACCGGCGCCTACGTCGCGCTCGCGGACGCGATCGAGTGGGCGCGCGAGAAGAAGTTCGTCGGCCAGAAGGCCAAGCCGCTCATCGACACGGTCTCGGCTGTCTCCGTGGGCATCATCGACGGCACGCCGATGCTCGACCTCGCGTACGTCGAGGACGTGCGGGCCGAGACCGACATGAACGTCGTCGCGACCGGCAGGGGCCTGTTCGTCGAGGTGCAGGGCACGGCCGAGGGCGCGCCGTTCGATCGGCGCGAACTCGACGCGCTGCTCGACCTCGCGCTCGGCGGCACCGCCGACCTCGCGGTCATCCAGGCTGCCGCGCTCGCGGCGCAGGGGGAGTGACGATGGCGCTCGAGGTCGTGCTCGCCACCCACAACCAGCACAAGGTCGCGGAGTTCCAGCGCATCATCGGCGAGCGGATCGCCGGCGTGACCGTGCTGGCCTACGACGGACCCTCGCCGGTCGAAGACGGCACGAGCTTCGCCGAGAACGCCCTGATCAAGGCACGCGCCGCAGCCGCGCACACCGGACGGATCGCGCTCGCCGACGACTCCGGGCTGTGCGTCGACATCATGGGCGGCGCGCCGGGCATCTTCTCGGCGCGCTGGGCGGGCATGCTCGCGGCCGACGAGCCGAACGTCCGGCTGCTGCTCGACCAGCTCGCCGACGTGAAGCGACCCGACCGCGGCGCTGCGTTCCACTGCTCGATCGCCCTGGTCGTGCCCGACGGTGCCGTGCCCGGCCTCGCGGCGCAGGAGTCGGTCGCCGAGGGGCGGTGGCCGGGGTCGCTCGCGTACGAGCCGCGCGGTTCGCACGGGTTCGGCTACGATCCGATCTTCGAGCCCGAGGGCTACGAGGTGACCGCGGCCGAGCTGCTGCCCGCGCAGAAGAACGAGATCAGCCATCGCGCGCGGGCGTTCGAGGCGCTCATCCCGGAGCTCGGGCGGGTGGCATCCGGGGCGGCGTGATCGCCCGCTGAGAACGCGAGTCGTTACGACTTCCATCTTCGGGTGATCGGCGGAATCCGGCCTACGCTGGACGAGCCATGGGACACGATCACGCGCATCACGCATCAGCGGGGGCATCCGACCGGATGCGTCTCGGCGTCGCCATCGGCATCGTCGGCGTCGTCCTCGTCCTCGAGGTCGTCGGCGCCTGGCTGAGCGGCTCGCTGGCGCTCCTCGCCGACGCCGGTCACATGCTCTCCGACCTGATCGGCCTCGTGATCGCCCTCGTCGCCGCGTTCGTCGCCGCGCGGCCGGCCACCGATCGGCAGACCTTCGGCTACCAGCGGGTCGAGGTGTTCGCGGCGCTGGTGAACGGCGTGATCCTGCTCGTCGTCGCGGCGACGGTCACGATCGAGGCGTTCGGACGCCTGACGGCGGCCGAACCGCCCGAGGTGCAGACCGTGCCGATGCTGCTCGTCGCGGCCGTCGGCCTCGTCGCGAACCTCGTCGCGCTCGCCGTGCTGCGCGGCGGCTCGCGCGAATCGCTGAACATGCGCGGCGCCCTGCTCGAGGTGTTCGGCGACCTCCTCGGATCGATCGCGGTGATCGCGGCGGGCCTCGTCATGCTGACCACGGGATTCGCGCTGGCCGACGCGGTGGCGTCGCTGCTCATCGCCGCGATGATCGTGCCGCGCGCGATCCTGCTGCTGCGAGACGTCGTGCGGGTGCTGAGCGAATCGGCACCTGCCGACACCGACGTCGCCGAGATCCGCGAGCACCTGATGGGGACGCCGGGTGTGGTCGCCGTGCACGACGTGCACGTGTGGCAGATCACGTCGGGGTCGCCGGTGTTCAGCGCGCACGTCGAGGTCGATCCCGAGGTGTTCGCGTCGGGTCGGGCCGGCGATCTGCTCGACGAACTGGGCGGATGCCTCAGCGAGCACTTCGACGTCGGACACTCGACGTTCCAGCTCGAGCCGGCGGGGCACTCCGGGCGCTCCGGGCGGGAGCACGCGGCGCACCCCTAGGGGCGGGCGCGGCGGGCGGGCGCGGGCCGGGCGGGCGCGGTCGGACGGGCCCGCGGATGCTACTTCGCGTCGTCCTCGTCGTGATGCGGTCCGCGCTCGAACACGTCGGGGTCGAGCACGAGCTCCTGCGCCTCGGCCTCGTCGGTCACGACGTCCTCGCCGGCCGCCGCGGCCTTCTTCGCCTTCGACCGCTCGCGGAAGTAGTGCCACAGGGTCACGAGCGCCGTGCCCCCGACCGCGGCGAGCAGGATGAGGTCGATGTACTCCTTCACGAACCACGCGACCGGCGGGATGAAGCCGATGAGGTACCCGAACATCGTGAGTCCGAAGCCCCAGAGCACCGCGCCGATGAAGTTGTAGAGCGTGTACTTGCCCTTGTGCATGTGGCCGACGCCGGCGGCGACCGGCGCGAACGTGCGCACGATGGGCACGAATCGGGCGAGGATGATCGTGAGGCCGCCGAAGCGCTCGAAGAAGGCGTTCGTGCGTTCGACGTTCTTGACGCTGAAGAGCCCGGACTCCTTCCGTTCGAAGATCGACGGTCCGGCCTTGTGGCCGATGTAGTACCCGACTTCACCACCGAGGAACGCGGCGAGGCCGATCAGCAGTGCGACCCACCACACCGAGATGCCGAACACGCCGTCCGGTCCGCCGGTGCCGGGGTGCGCGAGCAGCCCCGAGATGACGAGCAGCGTGTCGCCCGGCAGCAGGAAGCCGACGAGCAGGCCCGTCTCGGAGAACACGATCGCGCAGACCACCAACAGCGCCCAGGGGCCCGCGCCGGCGATGATCGTCTCCGGGTCCAGCCACGGGATGAGGGCGGTGTGGATCACGCGATTGGCTCCTGTCGTCGGCTGGGCGATGCCCGGCACGGTCATGGACGGCGGGGACTCGGTGCAGTCTACCGAGCCGATCCCGGCGCCGCCCTGTGCATCGGCCGAATCATCCGATCGGATGACCGACGTCGTGCCGGTGCCGCTTCCGACGGGTCGGGCGGCGGCGCCCTCGCGTCAGGCGCTTCGGACGGTGGAGCCCAGCGCCTCGAAGATCGCGCCGTTCATGCGGAAGGAGGCGCGCGCCTCGTCGATGAGCACGTCGACCTGATCGGCGTCGAGCGCGAGCGCGTTCATCGCCTCGCGATAGCGGCGCTTGTACCGGACGGGACCCTCGTCGCCCAGGTCGAAGTCGTAGAAGCTCAGCTGCTCGGCCGTGGCGCCGTAGTGACGCGCCACGAGCGCGGCGATCGCCTGGCCGCCCGAGAGGTCGCCGAGATAGCGCGTGTAGTGGTGTGCGAGGTACCGGACGTCATCGTCGGAGACGGAACGCAGGTGCATGGCGTACGCAGCGGTCGCGGGGAGGGCCGGGTGCGTCCGGCGCCAGTCGGCCGCACCGAGTGCTGCGAGGTCGGCCTCGATCGCGGCGAACCGGGCGAGCTTCGGGTCGAAGACCGCGGGGTCGCCGACCCGGCTGCCGCGCTCCTCGAGCGCCTCGTAGACCCATGCGAACTGGGCGAGGTATGCCGTGTAGTCGGCCAGCGAGAGCTCGCCGCCCATGAGTCGCGTGACGAAGCCACGCGTCTCGGCGTTGCGGTGGTCGTCGGCGGTGGCTTCGCGCACGATGGTCGCGATGTCGAGCGGGTCGGCGACGGCCAGGGTGTCCGCAGGGGCGGCGGTGGTCATGGGCAGATCCTTCGAACGACAGTTAGGTAAGCCTATCTTACGCACGGATGCCGCTCCGGCCGTGCGTCCAGGCGATGTCGGACGTGGATCGTAACCTGCCCGACATGGAGTTCGGGTTCATCTACACCGGCACCGATCCGGAGACGGCGGTCGAGCTGGCGCAACTCGCCGAAGCCCACGGCTGGCACGGCTTCTTCGTCTGGGAGGGCATCTGGGCGACCGATCCGTGGGCGACGCTCGCGGCGGCTGCGGTCACGACCGACCGCATCCGCCTCGGCACGATGCTGACGCCGGTGCCGCGCCGGAGACCGTGGGAACTCGCCGGGCAGGCCATGACCGTCGACCGGCTGTCGGGCGGACGCGTCATCCTGTCGGCCGGGCTCGGTGTCGGCGAGGACGTCGAGGCTCGGTTCTGGACGTTCGAGGACGATCCTGGCCGACGCGTTCGCGCGGAGCTCCTCGACGAGTCGCTCGACCTGCTCGGTCACCTCTGGCGCGCCGAGCCGTTCGAGTACGAGGGTGATCACTACCGTGCGCGCCGCACCGATCAGATGCTGCCGCCGACGCCGGTGCAGCAGCCGCGCATCGAGACCTGGGTCGTCGGCATGTGGCCCCGGCCGAAGTCCATGCGCCGGGTCGTGCACGCCGACGGGTGGATCCCGAACTACGCTCCGCCGGGCGCCGAACTCTCCGGTCCCGAGGTGCAGGCGGCGGCCTATACGCCCGAGATCGCCGCGGAGGCGGTCGGCTGGATCCGTCGTGAGCGCGAGGCGGCGGGCCTCGGCGACCGGCCGTTCGCCGTCGTGCAGGAGGGCACGACGAGCGCGACCGATGCGACCGCCGCCGCAGCGACGGTGCGGCCGTGGCTGGAGGCCGGTGCGACCTGGTGGCTGGAGTCCGACTGGAGCGTGCCCGCCGAACGCATCACCGAGGTCTCGCGCACACGGATCCTCGCGGGTCCGCCGACGGGCTGAATCCGCCGACGGTCATCGTCCGACATGGGTCGATCTATCGTGCGGGCCTCAGTTCCAGCTGACGGCCGCGGCGGTCGGGCCGACGCGGCCACCCTCGACGTATCTGACCTCGAGCGTGCTGCCCCGCGGCGTCCACGCGAGATCGGACGACCGTCCGCTTCCGGAGATCGGTGCTCGCTGAACCGAGGCCCCGTCGACGAGGATCTCGACCTTCGCCCCAGGTTGCCCGGAAACGACGATGAACGTCAGCCGCCCGATCCGGAACACGTCCAGCCGAGGCGTCTCGAGCACGATCTCGCCCGTGGCATCCGTCGAGGTGTTCCCGGCGGGATCGACCTGCCGCGCCGAGTACGCGGTCGTACCCGCTGGGATCCCGGTCAACTCGAGCGACCATGCGCCGGCGGCATCCGCGGTCGTCGTCGCCGTGGCGCCTCCGGCGGTCACCATGACGGATGCCCCGGGCTCCGCGGTCCCGGCGAACCGGGGCATGACCCGGCCTCCTGCCGTATCCAAGACGGTCACCGCGGGCGCTTCGGCGACGGTGTCGGCGGGCGTCGGATCGGGATCGGGATCGGGAGTCGGATCGGGATCGGGATCGGGATCGGGAGCCGGGTCGGGATCGGGAGCCGGATCCGGCGTCGACGGGACGGGCTGGTTCGCGTCGCCCTCGACCGGTGCTTCCGGGGTCGGATCGGTGCGCGCGTCCGGCTCGGTCCGCGGTGCGGCCTCCTCCGGTGAGACCGGCGCCGGCGTGGGTTGCGCAGCAGGCGGCGTCGCGGGTTCGGCGACCGGCGGCACGGCCTTCGGTGCGCTCGCGGATCCGGCGCGGTCTCCCGCCGCAGGCTCGACCGCGGTGGCGGAGTCCGTGCCCGCTGCAGGCGGTTCGTCCGACCACGGTGACATCACGAGTGCGGTGACGACGGCTGCGGTCGCAGCGACCGCCGCGACGGCACCGAGGACGACGCCGGTGGTGGTGACGGCGACGCCGCTGCTCGCGACGGCCGAGGAGGACGCAGCCGTCGTTCCCCCGGCGCTCGCGCCGCCGGCGCCGCCGCTCCCGGTGGCGGCCGAGCCGCCGCTGCCGGAGGCCGCCGCCGCGCCGGAGGCGGGGTCAGGTCCGACGGTGATCGAGATCGGCATCGCCCCGGCGCCGTCGACGCCCGCGGCGAGGTTCGCGACCGGTGCGCCCTGCTGCACCCACGCGCTGTACGCGGTCGCTCCGGTGACACCGGCCGCGAGCGGCAGGAGCACGAGCGCGAGGCGGGAGCCGACCTCGCGGGCCTCCGACGCGACGATGGTGCACTTCGCGCAGTCGTCGAGATGCCGCTCGAGCTTCGCGGTGTCGCGGGTGCCGAGCTTGTTCCGCGTGTAGGCGCCGAGCCGTTCGATCGTCCACCGGCACTGCTCGTCGTCGGCGTTGCGCAGGTGCGCGGTGATCCATGCCTGGCGGAGGCCCTCGCGTGCCCGGTAGGCGAGCGCCGCGGTACTGTTCGCGCTCATGCCGACGAGCGGGGCGACCTGTGCGGGGGTCATCTGCTCGACCTCGCAGTACCAGAGCACCTCCTGCCAGCGGGTCGGCAGTGAACGGAACGCCGTCGCGGTGAGGCTCCGGTCGAGGGCGTCGAGCGTCTGCGACTCGGTCGTGTGCTCGGCTTCGAGCTCCTCGAGCGTGTCGAGGGTGGTCTCCCGGTTGCGGCGACCCCACGATGCCGCCGTGTTGCGGATGGTCGTGAACAGGTAGGGCCGGAACGGTCCGGTCGGTCCGCCGCCGCGTTGGATCGAGTCGTAGATGCGGGTGAACGACTCGGCTACGAGGTCGTCGGGGTCGAGCGAACTGAACGAGCGTGCGACCGTGCGGCCCGACTGCGCATGGCGTTGCCAGAGCTCGCCGTATGCCGACCGATCGCCCGAACGGGTCCGCTGCACGAGGTCCGTGTCGGACCGTTCGGTGACCGGGGGCATCGGGATCTCCTGGGGGTCGGAGCGGGGCTTTTCGGGGCCGCATGGGCGGCGTGGGGTTCAGTGCGCGGTGCTGTGGTGCAGCTCCTATGATGCACGACGCACGAAGGTCCTGATCATGACGCGAGAACGCCGGGCGGGGCGAAACGGGGGACTTGCGCTCCATCGATCTCGGAGTACATTCATTGCGGAGCTTCCACACGTTCCACCCGCCGCGCGGGTGATCCGAGGGGTCGACGAGGACGTCGGCAACCTCGTCGAGACCTCGCGCGGCGTTCCCATTCCGTTCTGACGCCTCTCCCTTCCGGGGGAGGCGTCAGCGGTTTCCGGTGCCGCGCCCGAGCGGGATCCGGCGAGCTGTGCGGAATCGACCTTCCACTATCTTGCGACGCAAGATAGTGTGGGCCGCATGACCGGCGACCCGACCGCACAGCTGCGCAGGGGCGTGGCCGAACCGTGCGTGCTTGCGCTGTTGCGCGACCGACCGCGGTACGGGTGGGAGCTCGCGGAGACGCTCGGCGACCGCGGCCTCGTCGCGAGCATCGGCACGCTCTATCCGCTCCTCGCACGGCTCCGCGGCCAGGGCCTGGTCGAGACGTTCGAGCAGACCTCCGACGCGGGGCCGAATCGCCGGTACTACCGGCTCACCGACGCCGGCAGGCGAGAGCTCGAAGGCTTCCGATCGCGCTGGGCGGACTTCCGTACGACCGTCGACGACCTCCTGGAAGGGGAGCACGCATGACGAACGACACCCGCCCGCAGGTCGTGCGCGGCTACCTCCGCGAGCTCGACGCCGAGCTCGCGGGACTGCCCGACGCGACTCGCCGCGACATCGTCGACGGCGTCGCCGGCGACCTCGACGGGCTCGACCCGGCCGCGGCGGCCGCTCGCATCGAGCAGCTCGGCGACCCGGCCGCCATCGCTGCTGAGGCCCGGGCCGGCTTCGAGGGGGAGGCATCCGGATCACGTATCGCCGTCGACGCAGCCGAGCGGATGCCTCCCGCAGTCGCGGTCGCGGAGGCATCCGACGGCGTCGCGCTCGACCGGCGCGACCCGGTCGTGAGTCGCGGGTGGTACGTCGTCGTGACGTCGGTCGCGGTCGCGGTCGGCGGGTTCGTGATCCCGATCCTCGGCTGGGTCGTCGGGATCGCCCTCATGTGGCTGTCGACCGCGTGGTCCCGCGTCGAGAAATGGGTGGCCACGCTGCTGCCGGTCGGGCTGATCGTCGTCGTCGCGGTGATCCAGGGGATCGGCGCACTCATCGAGCAGGGGCGGCGAGCCGCCCTCGGCGCCGAACCGGCCGGACCCGACCTGCCGTTCGCGTTCGTCGGCTGGCACACGATCGTGCTCTTGCCCTTCGTCTACGTGGTCGTCGGCATCTGGCTGCTCGTGCGCGGACTGCGACGGCGCTGAGCCGCGGCGGCGCGGCCCCGGGTGGCCGACGACCGGCATACGCGGCGCTCAGCGGCGATCAGCCGCGCCGCGACCGCACGTGCTTCACGACGAGCTGCACCGCCACCGCGGTCAGGAACACCGAGAACGCCGCGTTCGACCAGAACGGCGTCAGCGCGTGCGAGGTGAGCACGCCGAGCGGTGACGCCGCGCACGCCGAGAGGCCGACGATCACGGCGACGCGCAGGTCGACGTTGCGTCGCCGGGTGTTGCCGATCGTCGCCGAGATCGAACCCGGCACCATCATGAGCAGCGACGTGCCCTTCGCGACGACGTCGCTGGCCCCGAAGAAGAACATGAGCACGGGTGTCGTGATGATGCCGCCGCCCACGCCGAACAGGCCCGAGAGGATGCCGGTGACGACGCCCGTGACGATGAGCAGTGCGCCGGTGAGCACGTCGAGCGCGATCGCGTCGTCGCGCTGCGGTACGACGATCCACAGGCTGACCACGACCACGCCGAGGAAGGCCACGAACGACCAGAACAACGGTTCACGGGGCAGGCGCGCGAGCAGCCAGGTGCCGATCTGGGCACCTCCGACCACCCCGATCGCGAGCAGCAGCCCGGCGACCCAGTCGACGTCGCCGGTGAGCGAGTAGCCGATCGCGCCCACCACGGCCGACGGCAGGATCGCGGCCACGCTCGTGCCTGCGGCGACGCGCTGGTCGACGCCGAGCAGGAGCAGCAGCGGCACGACGACGGTGCCGCCGCCGACGCCGAAGAGTCCGGAGAGGTACCCCGCGGCGAGCCCGATGCCGATGAGGGCGAGCAGGGGCGGTCGGATGGTGGGGGAGCTGTGGGCGTTGCGTGGGTTCATGGTGATCGGAATGGCGCCGGCCGAGGCATCCGGTCGGTGCATCCAGTGCGGAAGGAGGGACTTGAACCCTCACGCCCGAAGGCACAGGAACCTAAATCCTGCGTGTCTGCCGATTTCACCACTCCCGCGAGTGCCCGTTCAGTCTAGGCGGCGGGCGCCGGGCTGCCGGTTCGGCGGGTTGCCGTGACGGCGGGTCAGGCCGCGGTGCGGGCAGCGCGTGCCCGGTCGAGCGCGAGCGCCGCGGCGAACAGCACGACGCCGACGAAGGCGAGCACGAGGTCGAGTCCGAACTGCAGCACCAGGAATGCCGGGACGAACGCCGCGGCGGCAGCCGCGACGACCGCGCCTGCGCTCGGGCGACGCCGACCCTCGGGGATCGCGACCGAGACCTGCTCGAACCGTGCGAGCGGCAGCGAGATCGCCCATACGGCGGCCAGCACGGCGACGAACACGACGGGGCGGCTCCACCACCAGGCGGGGCTCGCGGGTTCGGGGGCGGCGCTCGGGATCAGCAGGGTGAGTCCGGCGACGGCGATGATGACGGGCAGGTGCCAGAGGTAGATCGTCATGGCCCGGGAGCCGACGGTGAACACGATCGCCTGCATCGCCCGCACGCGCATGAGCGCCATGAGCGGCTGCGCGACGAGCGTGAGCAGGGCGATCTGCGCGATGCCGAGCAGGGCGAGCGGCACCGTCGGCGGGTTCAGGTTCACGAGCATGTCGGGCGAGTACCAGCCGGCGTCGACGACGAGCCAGACCAGCAGATAGGCGACTGCGGCGATCGCGACCAGTTGAGGTGCCGTGCGGCGGCGGAACCAGCCGTCGGCGTACCAGAACCCGAGCTGCTGCACGAACGCCCAGACGAAGACGAGGTTGACGAGTCCGATCTCGTCGATGCCGGTGACGATGCGGGCGGCGTCGACGGCGACCGCGCCGAGCGCGAGCCCGGCGAGGGTCAGCCAGCGCGACCGCTCGTGCAGGTGCGCGAGCACGGGCGTGAGGCTCTGTGCGAGCAGGTAGGCCGCGAGGAACCACAGCGGGGTGCCGGCTCCGGTGGCGACCGTGTCGACAAGTTCGCGGTCGACGCCGGCGAGCGTCGCGCCGCCGATCGCGAGCGTGAAGAACACGAACAGCGGCAGCGCCGGAGCGGCGAGGCGCAGGGTGCGGCCGCGCACGAAGTCCCACGCGTCGCCGCCTCGCTTGCGCAGGCTCTTCCACGCGGTGATCGCGGTGAACCCGCCGAGTGCGAAGAACAGGGGCATGACCTGGCCGAACCAGGTCGCCGCGGCGAACCACGGCTGCGCCTCGAGCGGCCGGGACACGACGACGGCGCCGGACGCGTCGAGCCCGACGCCGATCATGAGCAGGTGGACGACGACCACGAGCAGGATGCACCAGACCCGGGCGAGGTCGACGACGAGGTCGCGGCGGGCGAGCTTCGCGGCGCGCGGGTCGGTGCGGTTCTGCTGGGTCATGGGACTCCGGATGGGGCCGCGGCGGCGCCTGCGGCCGGTGGAACAGGCCCCACGAGTGTACTGCCGGTCGGCGGGGCATCCGCTGATCTCCACAGGACCTGCGGCGGCGTCGGTGGGGCGGATTAGCGTCGAAGGGGTCCGAACGATCTCGATGGAGAGGAGCCATGATGACCATCGGAGTGGCGACGCCCTACGGCCATGTCGGATCCCACGTGCTGCGACTGCTCGCGCAGGCGGGTGAGCGCGCGCGGGCGCTCGCGCACGATCCGGAGAAGCTCGAAGCCGCGGCGGCCGAGCACGTCGACGTGGTCCGGATGGATGCGTGGGACGAGGCATCCGTCGTCGAGGCGACGCGCGGACTCGACGCGCTGTACTGGGTGAGCCCGACCGCGGCCGAACGCGACCCGATCGAGGCGCACGCTGAGGCGGCGGGCCATCTCGCCACGGCAGTGCGGGCGAACGGCATCGATCGCGTGGTGTTCCAGTCGAGCGGCGGTGCCGAGCAGCGGCACGGCGTCGGCGAGATCGACGGACTCGCCGCGACCGAGGTCGCACTCGACGCCACGGATGCCTCGGTCACCCACCTGCGCTGCGGCTACTTCTTCACGAACCTGCTGATGGACCTCGACTCGATCGGCGCGGGCACGCTCGCGACGGCGATGGACCTCGACCGCCCGATGCCCTGGGTCGCGCCGGCCGACATCGCCGCGGTCGCGGCCGCGCGGCTGCTCTCGACGTCGTGGCGCGGCCGGCACGTGCAGGGCGTGCACGGCCCCGAGGACCTGTCGTGGCGGCAGGTCGCCGAGCGACTGTCGGCCGTGCTCGGGCACCCGGTCGAGCCGCAGCAGCTCACCGATGACGACGTGCGCGCGCAGCTGCTCGGCTTCGGCCTGCCCGAGGCGAACGTCGAGGCGATCGTGGGCATGACCGCTGGGACCCGCGAGATCGTCGAGCCCGAGATCCCGCGCTCGTACGTGACGACCACCCCGACGACGCTCGAGGGGTGGGCGGTGACGAACCTGGCGTAGCCGGCGGCACGGGCCTCAGAACCCGCCGGGCGGCATGACCGGCACGAGCCCCTGCACCTGCGCCTCGGGCGGCACCACGGTGGCGGTGAACGGCTGCCCGGCGACGTCGGCCAGCGCCGACGCGTACTCCTCGATCACGAGCACGCGCGGCGGCGTCGCCGTGCCGCTGAGGCCCGACGCGACGACGACGATCGTGGTGTCGATCG
The DNA here is from genome assembly GCF_004006235.1 of Agromyces sp. LHK192. Lineage (NCBI taxonomy): Bacteria > Bacillati > Actinomycetota > Actinomycetes > Micrococcales > Microbacteriaceae > Agromyces > Agromyces sp. LHK192. Next base: position 2,555,218 of record NZ_CP034753.1, on the reverse strand, counting down.
CGGGGTGGTACCGCACGACGGTGTTGTATCCGGGGATGTTGCCGTGGTGGCCGATCCAACCGTCGCGGCACACCAGCGCCTGTCCGTAGAACTCGCGCGGCCCGAGCGTCGAGGTCGCGAACGACTCGAGGCGTTCGACCTGGGCGGATGCCTCGAGCACGCCCTGCCCGGTGGCGAGCGCCCTGCCCCAGGCGAGCAGGTCGTCGAGGTCGCTGGTCATCGCGCCGGCTGCGCCGGCCGAACTCGGGCTCCAGTCGGTCGCGTCGACCCACTCGGGCGAGGCTCCGGCGGCCGGGGTGACGACGGCGGGCAGGGTGTATCCCTGCATCCGCGGCGATGGAAGGGTGTTGTCGGCCGGGTACGCCGTCTCGGCGAGTGCGAGCGGTTCGAGCACCTCGGCTCGGATCACGTCGGTCAGCCGCTCGCCGGTCACCTGTTCGACGACGAGGCCGAGGAGGATGAAGTTCGTGTTCGAGTACTCCATGTTCGTGCCGGGCGGGAACGACGTCGGCATCGACCACGCGTACTCGAGCAGCCGGTCGGGGCTCCATTCGGCTTCGGGGTCGGCGAGCATCTCGAGGCCCCACTGCTCGTCGTCGGAGTAGTTGCCGAGCCCGCTGCGCATCGTGATGAGTTCGCGCAGGGTGATGCGCGATCCGTTGGGCACGTCGGGCACGTAGTCGTCGATCGGGTCGTCGAGCGAGAGCCGCCCCTCGTCGGCCAATCGCAGCACCACGGTGCCGACGAACGACTTGGTGACCGACGCGATGCGCACGTGCTGGTCGGTCTCGGCGGCCGCGCCGGTCGCGAGGTCGGCCGTGCCGTACGCGGCGGTGAAGGTGCCGTCCGGCCCTCGGACGCCGACGATCGCGCCGGGCGCGACCTCGGCGACCTGGTGGAACACCGCGCTCGCCGCGTCGTCGTACCGGGCGGCGAGGTCGTCGTCGACCGGATGCCCCTCCTGCGTGTCGTCCTGACCGGCGACGGCCTCGGGATCGGCGACGCAGGCCGCGGCCGAGCCGTCGACCGGCGCGTGCGTCGCGGTGGGGGCAGGGCGCTCGTCGGATGCCGCGCCGCCGATGCAGGCGGTCAACGTGAGGGCGACGAGGCCCATGGCGGCGAGCGTCGCCGCACGTGTCGTGAACCGGTGCGCGCGCGTTCGTCGACCGCCCATGCGAACCCCCTCGACGGCGTGGAGCACGGCACCGGCGACCAGTTCGGGTTGATCGACCCCGGCGGAGCCGCCGGCCGAGGTGAGTGGAATCTAGCGGATGCCGAGTCGGCCCGCCATGCGCGTCGTTCAGCGTTCTCACCGCTCGTGCTCAGCACCGCGTCATCCCGCCGCGATAGGTTCTCGACGACCTGACCCCCACCCGGAGCGTGCGATGACCGACGACCCCACCCTGGGCCTCACGCTGAGCGGCGGGGCCGCCTTCGGCGCCGCCCACGTCGGCGTGCTGCAGGAACTCGCCGAACGGGGCATCCGCCCCGGGATCACGGCGGGCACGAGCTCGGGCGCCCTGGTTGCGGCAGCCTATGCGGCCGGATTCGACGTCTCGGGCATCGAGCGGGCGACGCGTGCGTTCCGGTGGCGTGACATCGCGCGATGGTCGTTCGCCCCGAGGCTCGGCCTGCTCGACGCGCGCGCACTCGACGAAGCCGTGCACCGGGTGTTCGGTGCGGATCCGCTGATCGAGACGCTGCCGCGCCGATTCGCCGCGGTCGCGACCGACCTGAGGACGCGCCGCACGGTCGCGATCGACTCGGGTCCGCTCAGCGTGGCGCTGCGCTCGACCATCGCCGTGCCGGGAATTCTCCCGCCGGTTCGACGCGACGGGGCGTGGCTCGCCGACGGCGGCATGCTCGACAACGTCCCGGTGGTCGCGACCCGCGCGCTCGGGGCATCGCGGGTCATCGTCGTGCGACTGCACGCGAAGTGGGAGAACGTGCGCATGATGCGCACCACGCGCGCCACCGCCGACCTCGAACGCGACCCGTCGGTCGTGCTCATCCAGCCGGAGATGGAGCGCATGGCGCAGTGGACGATGGCCGACGCGCCCCGGCTCATCGCCGAGGGTCGCCGTGCCGCGGCAGCCGCGCTCGACGCCGCAGCGTGGGTCGCGGGGCAGCCGGCCAGGTCCGATCGCGCGGAGGCGACCGCTCCGGCGTAGCCCGGCCGCGGCTGTGGATAATTCGGCGGCCCGCGAGCAGGTGCTCTCCAAGATGGAGCGCATGTCCGATCCCGTCCGCAGCATCGCCGAGCGCGTGCGCACCAGGGTCCTGCGGGACGGCGTCGACCTCACCCGCGACGAGTCGCTCGCCGCCCGCTACGCCCGCGACGAAGTGCGCCGGTACAACGAACTCGCCCTCGGCGGCGCGCACGACGGACTCCACGACGAGCTCGGAACCGAACGCGACGTGGTCGCCGAACTCACCGGCTACGGGCCGCTGCAACCGTTCTTCGACGATGCGAGTGTCGAGGAGATCTGGATCAACGGGCCGACGCGCGTCTTCGTCGCCCGCAACGGCGTCGCCGAGCTCACGAACGTCGTGCTCGGCGACCAGGAGATCCGGGAGCTGGTCGAGCGGATGCTGCAGCACTCGGGCCGCCGGGTCGACCTCAGCTCGCCGTTCGTCGATGCCTCGCTGCCCGACGGCTCGCGGCTCCACGTGGTGATCCCCGACGTCACGCGCGCGCACTGGTCGGTGAACATCCGTCGGTTCCAGCGGAGCATCCGCACCCTGCCGCAGCTCGTCGAACTCGGCGCGCTGACCCGCGAGGCCGCCGAGTTCCTGCGCATGAACGTGCTCGCCGGGGCCAACGTGCTCGTCTCCGGCGGAACGCACACCGGCAAGACGACGATGCTCAACGCCCTCATGTCGAACGCCCGCACCGGCGAACGCGTCGTCACCGTCGAGGAGACGTTCGAACTCGACCTCGACGTGCGGGACGTCGTGCAGATGCAGTGCCGGCAGCCGAGCCTCGAGGGCAGCGGAGAGATCACCCTGCGCCGGCTCATCAAGGAATCCCTGCGCATGCGACCCGATCGACTGCTCGTCGGCGAAGTCCGCGAGGCGGAGAGCCTCGACCTGCTGATCGCATTGAACTCGGGCTTGCCGGGCATGTGCACGATCCATGCCAACACGGCGCGCGACGCGCTCGTGAAGCTCTGCACCCTGCCGCTGCTCGCGGGGCGCAACATCGATTCGGGGTTCGTCGTGCCGACGGTCGCGAGCTGCATCGACCTCGTCGTGCACCTCTCGATCGATCGCCGGGGCATGCGTCGGGTCGAGGAGATCGCCATGACGACCGGGCAGGTGGTCGACGGCGCCGTCGAGGCGATCGCCGTGTTCGAGCGTCGTGACGGCGCACTCAGCGTCACCGGGGCTCGGCCGGCGCGACTGCAGAAGCTCACCGGTGCGGGGTTCGACCCCGAGATCGTCCTCGCCGCATGAGCGCGGCGCTGGGAGCACTGCTCGGTATCGGCGTGCTGCTCGCGATCTCCCCGCTGTTGTGGCCGGCCGCTCGCGGCAGGTCCGCCTCCGGCGAGTCCGGCACGCGTTCGGCGTCGGCGCGACTGCGGGACGACCTCAACCTGGCCGGCCTCGGATCGGTTCCGCACGGTGCGATCCTGGTCGTGATGCTCGTGCTCGGTGCGGTCATCGCAGCCGTCGTCCACGCGGTCCTCGCGCTGCCGGTGCTCACGGCGGTCGCCGGGATCCTCGGCGTCATGCTCGTCCCGTTCACGGTGCGAGCTCGAGCGACCCGTCGACGCGCGAGCAATCGCGCGGCGTGGCCGGAGGTCGTCGACCATCTCGTCGCCGCGGTGCGCTCGGGCATGTCGCTTCCCGATGCGATCGGTGCACTCGGCTCGCTCGGACCGGCGGCGACCCGAGAACCGTTCGCCGCGTTCGAGGCGGAGTATCGCCGGACCGGTGCGTTCGGGCCGGCGATCGATCGGCTGAAGAACCGGTTGGCCGATCCGGTCGCCGATCGAATCCTCGAGACGCTGCGGATGGCTCGCGAAGTCGGCGGCAGCGAGATCACGCACGTGCTGCGCGGACTGTCGGGATACCTCCGCGAGGATGCCGCGCTCCGCGCCGAGGTGCGCGCCCGACAGTCGTGGATCCGCAACGCCGCCCGTCTCGGTGTCGCCGCCCCGTGGGTGCTGCTGCTCGTGCTCGCCACGAAGCCGCAGACGATCGAGGCCTATGGCACGCCGATCGGCACCGCACTCCTGCTGGTGGGACTCGGACTCACGGTGGTCGCCTACCGCGCGATGATCGCCCTGGGGCGCATACCCGAGGAACGGCGGTGGTTCGCGTGAACGCGCCGACGACGCTCGCGATCGCGGTGGGCGCGCTCCTCGGTCTCGGTCTCTGGCTCCTGGTGGCTGCGACGCCGCGCATCGGGCGTCCCCGGCTCATGGAGCGCGTGGCGCCGTCGATCGCGGACATCTCGGAAGCCGCCCGCGAGTCGATGTTCCAACGCCGATCCGACCCGGCGCCCGTGATCGGCCTGCTCGTGCTGCCGGCCGTGCGAAGGCTGCGCGAGGTGCTCGGCCAGGTGCTCGGCGGCGACGCGACGATCGCCCGGAGGCTCCGTCAGGCACGATCCAGCACCTCGGTGGACCGTTGGCGTTCGGAGCAGTTGGCGGCGGCGGGCGTCGCCTTCGCCGTGGGATCCGCCCTCGCCGTGTTCGCGCCGTCCTTCCATGCACTTCCGACCGTCGTTCGCTTCACCGTGCCGGTCCTGGCCGCTGCGCTCGGAGCAATGGCGTTCGACTGGTGGCTGCAACGCAAGGCGCAGCGACGGATGGCCAGGATCTCCGCGGAGCTTCCCACCGTGCTGGAGTTCCTGACGCTGAGCCTCACCGCCGGGGAGGGGATCCTCGAGGCGATCCGGCGGGTCGCACGCGCCGGTTCCGGCGAACTCGCCGCTGAATTCGCGCAGGTCGCGGCAGCCGTGAGCACCGGCGTCCCGCTCGCGACCGCGCTCACCGAACTGCGGGACGGTCTTGCGCACCCGGCCCTGTCGCGCGCGCTCGATCAAGTGCTCGGGGCGCTCGAGCGCGGCGCGCCGCTCGCCGCGGTGTTGTCGGCGCAGGCGGGCGACGCCCGCGAGGAATCCAAGCGCACCATCATCGAACTCGCCGGTCGCAAGGAGATCGCCATGCTCGTCCCGCTGATCTTCCTGATCCTCCCGGTGACCGTCGCGTTCGCCTTGTTCCCCGGATATCTCGTGCTCAAAGCCGGATTCTGATGCCGGTGGACCACGACCTCGACCTCCAGACCCCCGAATCCACTCGCCTCGAAAGGAACCATCATGCGCCTGCGCGCCGACCGCATCCTCCACGACCTGTTCGGCAGACTCCGCGACGAGCGCGGCGACGTCCCCGGCTGGGTGCTCATCACCTTGATGACGGCCGGCTTGGTGATCCTGATCTGGGGGCTCGCGGGCGAGGCGCTCTCGACGGTGTTCGAGGACGCCATGGAGCGGGTCATCGGGATGTGAGCCCTCGCCGCGATGCGAGGTTTCGCGTCGACCTTCGCCTTCGCGACGATCGAGGGTCGGCGGTCGCGGAGTTCTCGATGGTCATCATGCTGTTGCTCGCACTGGTGCTCGCAGTGATGCAGCTCGCACTCGCGCTGCACGTGAGGAACACGCTGCTCGATACCGCAGCGGAGGGCGCTCGGTTCGCGGCGCTCGCCGGGGCGAGCGACGCCGACGGTGTCCAGCGCACCCGCGAACTGATCGACACGGCGCTCGCCTCGTCGTTCGCGCAGGATGTCTCCGCGGTGCGAACGACGGTCGGCGGGATCCCCGTGGTCGCGGTGACCGTGCGCGCCACGATGCCGGTGATCGGGCTCTTCGGCCCCGAAAACGCGCTGGAGGTGACGGGGCATGCGGCGTTGGAAGTGCTCGAGTAGCCGGCGCGATCGGGCGAGACTCGCCGACGATGCCGGTTCGGCTTCACTCGAGTTCCTGACCGTCGGCCTCCTGCTGCTGGTGCCGCTGGTGTACCTCGTGCTCGCCATCGCCGCCGTGCACGCCGGGGCGCTCGGCGTCGAGGGCGCCGCTCGGCACGGTGCCAGGGTGGTGGCCCTCCATCCCGATGCGGACATCGAGGATGCGATGCTCGTGTCGCTCGGTGACTACGGCATCCAGCCAGGGCAGGCGTCGATCGCCGTCGATTGCTCGCCGAGTGCGGATTGCGATGAGCCGGGAACGCGCATCAGGGTGACCGTCACCGCAGCGGTGCCGCTGCCGCTCGTGCCGGACATCCTCGGCTTCGCCGATTTCGCGCAGGTCCAGGTTCAGGGCTCGGCGACGCAGACGGTCTCCCGGCTCGCCGGGGGTCTCGGGTGAGCATCGTGCGAGGTGCTCGAACGAGGTGGGTGCGGGTCGCCCGCGGCGTCGCCCGGGAGGAGGCGGGGTCGACCCTGCCGCTCGTGATCTTCCTCAGCGTGCTCTCGATCGTGCTGATCTTCGTCGTGGTCGCCGCGACCTCGCTCTACCTCGACCGCAAGCGGCTGTTCACGCTCGCGGACGGCGCAGCGCTCGCGGGCTCCGAGGCGTGGACGATCGAGACGATCACAGTCGTCGACGACGGTCTCCAATTCGCCCTCGACGACGAGACGGTGCGAGGGGCCGCCGCGGCATACCTCGCTGCAGCCGAGTCCGGACTCGACGACGTCGAGCTGGTATCGGCATCGAGCGACGACGGGCGGAGCGCGTCGGTGACGCTTCGCACGACCTGGCGAGTTCCGATCGCGAACGAGTTGCTGCCGGTCGAGGTGCCGATCGAGGTGACCTCGACGGCGCGCACGGTGTTCCACTGACTCGTTCCCACCGACACCGAGTCCGACGGCACTGCGGCGGTTAGACTCGTCGGGTCCGTGCAGCAACCGAGGAGGTGAGACCCGTGAACGATTCGACGTGGGTGCTCTCCTCCAGGCGCGCGGTCGGGTGAGAGGTCGCCCGGGAGCCCCGAACACCAACGCTCCCGAAAGGCACGACCATGCCACTCCGATTCACCGCACCACCGCGCATCGACGACCGACTCGTCGAACGCTCGTTCACCCTCGACGGCATTGACGGCATCCTCTGGACGCCCGAATCCATTCCAGAGCCCGCACCCCTGATCCTGCTGGGCCATCCCGGCGGCCTCGCGCCGATGCACCCTCGGCTCGCCGCGCGGGCACGCTCGGCCGCGGCGATGGGCTTCGCCGCGGCCGCCCTCGAACTGCCGGGTGCCGGGGGGCGGACCCCTTTGCCCGACGCCGATCTGGCCCGCGCCGAACTCCGGCAGGCGATCATGTCGGGCGGGCGCCCGACAGATGAGACCGTCGACCGACTCGTCCTTCCGCTCGTCGAACAGGCGGTCCCCGAATGGCAGGCCGCCATCGACGCGCTGCTCGACCTGCCCGAGATCGGCGGCCCCGTCGGCGTCTCCGGCGGGGTGATCTCGATCGGCGTACGACTCGCGGCCGTCGAGCCGCGAGTCGTCGCGGCCGGCCTGTTCGCGGGCAGCTGGATTCCTCGGGCCACCCTCGATGAAGCACGCCGCGTCACGATCCCCGTACACGTGCTGCTGCAATGGGACGACGAAGGGAACGACCGGCAGCAGGCGCTCGACCTCTTCGACGCGTTCGGCTCCGCCGAGAAGACGCTCAACGCCAACCTCGGCGGGCACACCGGGGTTCCGGCGTGGGCCGCCGACGACGCCGGGCGCTTCTTCACCCGGCACCTGACCCGTTCGCACCCTCGCGGCTAGACGACGAGCGGGGCTGCCGCACCCCTGGTGCGACAGCCCCGCTCCGCTCAGCGCGGTGCGACCGGTCTCATCGGTCGTCGCGGGAGCCGCCGAACAGCATCCGGGCGAGCACGATGAGCATGAGCACGAACCCGGCGACGACGGGGATCGCGGCCCACATCCACCCGGCGGTGAATCCCACGATCGGCACCGAGATGAACGCGACCGTCCAGATCGCGGCGGTGTAGATGCCGAAGCGTGCCGCGACCTCGGGGTGCTCCTCGAACCGGTTGGTCGGCGTCGCCTCCTGCTGCTGGCGCAGCGCCCACGGCTTCAACCGGTTGGTCTGGGTCGCGCCCAGGTAGCTGAGCACCGCGATCGCGGCGACCACGGCCACCGCGGGCAGCGTGATCCACCCGAGGTCGAGCCGCAGGAACACGACGGGCGCGATCGTCAGCCCCGCGAGCAGCAGCCCGGTCGCGGCACCGTAGCTCCACGCCCGGCCGGCGGGCATCCGATGGTGCGTGGTCGTCTCCTGCCGCAGCGCATCGCCCGTGACGAACCCGAGGAGCGCGCCGAACCCGACGCCGAGGCCGATGAGCACGCCCGTCGCGAGGTCGAGCAGGGGAGTGAGGCCGATCAGCAGCAGCGCGAGCACGGCCAGCGCCGCGATCGACAGCACGACGGTGCGCACCACGAAGCCCGGCTTCGGCCGAACGCGGTTGCGCAGCGCGGCAGCGGAAGCCGACTCACGGGCGGCACCCGCGCCCCTCGCCGAGCCGGATCCCGGAGCCGAGGTCGCGACGTCCGATGCGATGCCGGGCGCGGCGGCCGAGGCATCCGTCTCGGTGATCAGCTCGTCGATGTCGCCCAGTTCGTCGAAGGCGCGGCGCGCGGCGGCGGCCGGTGCGACGCCCTGCGCCTCGATCTCGGCGGCCCGCGAGAGCAGGCCGTCGCGCAGTTCCTCCTTCAGGTCCTGGAGGTCGGGCGTCAAGGCGACGCCGGAGAACGCCTCGTCGAGGAGGCGGTGGATGTCTCCGCCGCGGCGGGCGGGTTGCGGGTTGCTCATCGGTCGGAGCCTTTCGTGCTGCCGGGCGCGGTGCCCAGGAGGGAGTCGAGGATGCCGCGGGTGGCGACCCACGCGGCGACGTTCTGCGTGAACGCCGCTCGGCCGGCATCGGTGATGCGGTAGTACTTGCGGCGGCCGCCCTGCGACTCGTCGCCCCAGTACGCCTCGGCGAGGCCGTCGCGCAGGAGGCGGCGGTAGCTCGCGTAGAGCGTCGCCTCCTTGATCTCGGATGCGCCGCCGATTGCATCGCGGATCAGCTTGTGGATCTCGAAGCCGTAGCTGTCGTGCCGGCGGAGCACGCCCAGCACGATCGTGTCGGTGTGGCCGCGGAGCAGGTCGGCGGCGAAGGCGTCGCCCGCGGCATCCGTGTTGTGGATCATGAGAAATACTATATCAGATCAAATACCTGATGTGAAGCAGTGCTGCACGACGTCCATGAACCGCGCTGGTCGGGCCGCGGCTCAGTCGTCGTACCGGGCGGCCAGTTCGGCGGCCGTCCGCCCGAGCGCCCGCCGCAGGGACTCGGGCGCCAGCGCCTCGGCGTCGGTGCCGAGCCGCCACAGCGCCCATTCGGCGTGCCGCGAGTCTTGGAACGTCACCTCGAGGTGCAGCATCCCGTCGTCACCGGCGTCTTCCGCCCGTACGGCGACGACGGAATCCAGCAGCTCCTCGCGCCGCGCCGGAGCGACCCGCACGACCGCCGTCAGGTGCCCGTCGGCCAGGAACCGCGCGCGACGCTCGCGCCACAGGCGATCGAGGTCTGCACGGTCGGGCCGTTGCGCCGGCTCGGTCGACACCTCGGCCGCGAGCATCCGCGACAGGCGGTAGGTCCGATCCGATCCGTCGCGCGTCGCGAGCAGGTACCCGCGGCCGCGCACCGTGACCAGTCCGATGGGGTCGATCGTGCGCCATTCCGGATGCCCGTCGGTCGGGGTGTAGTGCATGAGCAGCCGGCGCCCGTCGAGCACCGCACGTCGAACGGCGTGCATGACCCCGTGGGGCACCTGCTCGCCGGCGGCCTCCCGGGAGAGGAGGTCGGCGGCCGGCTCCACGAGGAATCGCGACGCCGCATCGCTGGCGACCACCCGATCGCCCTCGGGCAACGCGTCGACCACCTTGCGCATCGCCGAGGCGAGCGCTGAACCGAGTCCGAACGCCTGCCCGTGGCCCGAGCCCGCCGTGAGCACGGCGAGCGCCTCGTCGTGGTTCAGGCCCGTCAACTCGGTGCGGAACCCCGGCAGCAGTTCGAAGCCGCCGTAGCGACCGCGTTCCGCATACACCGGCACCCCTGCCGCGGAGAGCGCCTCGATGTCGCGCAGGACCGTGCGGGGTGAGACCTCGAGCTCGCGAGCGAGTACGTCGGCGGTCAGCCGACCGCGCTGGCGGAGGAGCAGCACGAGCGAGACGAGGCGATCCGCGCGCATGCGAACACGGTACCGAATACCTGACACAAGACGTCGTGAAATGTCGAGAGGCTCGAAGGCATGGAAGAACTGGAGCAGTACATGACCATTGCCCGAACCGCGATCAACCCCGTGACCTGGTCGGCCGAGCTCGGCTTCAACCAGGGTGAACTCGTCACCGCGGCCAGCCGAACGCTCTACATCTCGGGGCAGACCGCGATGAACGTCGACGGCGATCCGCAGCACGAGGGCGACATGGCGGCGCAGCTCGCGCTCGCCGTCGACAACCTCGAGGCCGTGCTCGTCGCGGCCGGCATGAGCCTCGCGAACCTCGTGCGGCTGAACGTCTACACGACCGACGTCGATGCGCTGCTGCCGCACTACGGTGTGCTCGCCGCGAGGTTGGGGGCAGCCGGAGTCGCCCCGACCACGACGATGCTCGGCGTGGCGCGATTGGCGATCCCGGGGCAGCTCGTCGAACTCGAGGGCACCGCAGTCGACTGACCGAGGGTCGAACCCGACCCGGCCAGGCGGCACCCGGTGCGAATCCCGCGCCGGGTGCCGGCGGGGGTCGCGACATCCTGTTGACTGGAGGGATGACCGACGTGACCTCGCTGACCCTGACCGCCGACGACGTTCGACTGCTCGACCCGCCGAACTACGGCATGCTCGGCACCCTGCGCCCGAGCGGCGAGCTCCAGATCAACCCGATGTGGTTCGAGCGCTTCGGCGACGAGCTGCGGTTCACGCACACGAGCAAGCGCGGCAAGTTCCGCAACCTCCAGCAGAACCCGACCATGACCCTCGCGGTGCTCGACCCCGACAGCCCGTTCCACTACGCCGAGGTGCGTGGCACCCTCGTCGACGTGCTGCCCGACCCCGAGGGCGAGTTCTACGTGCGCCTCGGCAAGCGGTACGGCAACGCCGAGCAGGAGGCGCCCGCCGACAAGGCCGACCGGGTCGTGCTCGTCATGCGCATCGAGAAGGTCAACACCCACTGAGTCGGATCGGCCGCGCCTCACAACGTTCCGCGACGCTCGTCCGTTGCAGGGGATGAGGGGCGCGGCCGCGCCTCCAGCGGCGAGGGAGTGCGATGAGCGACGAGGAATGCGGCACCAGCGACGAGCGACGGATGCCGACGCGGACGCCGGCCCGCAGGCGGCGGACGGCGACCGTGGGAGCGATAGCGACAGTCGCCGCGGTGTTCGCGCTCGCCGGATGCTCGCTGTTCGGCGTCGTCGGAACCGGCCCGGCACCCGACGGTCCCGACGCGGTGACCGCCGAGCGGGTCGACTGCCATTCGGATTCGTGGATGCCGATACCACCGGGATCGCTTGAGTCGACGCAGCCGCCGATCCCCGAACCCGGGCGCGTGCCCGACGGCTTCGAGCCTGTCGCCGCGCTGCGCTGCACGCAGAGTTTCTACCGATACGACGACGTGCCGCCCGCGGACGGCTCGGAGGCGCCCGACGGCGAACTCCTCCGCCTGGTCGTCGGCATCGAGCGGTTCGAGGGTGATCTCGGGCCCCTCCTCTCGGCACTCGACGAACCCGATGATGCCGCGGACTCGTTGACGGTCTGCAGCGCAGATATGCAACTTGTGCCACCGCTCTGGCTCGAGGCATCCGACGGCAACGTGATCCACGTGCACCAGCCACGCGACGCCTGCGGCAAGACGAAGGACCGAGTGAACGAGGCGCTCGGTACCCTCGACCTCGTCTCCGTCGCCGAGGTGGAGACAATCGGCTGATCGATTCGTGCGGACCGCCGAGCGCGCGGGTGCGTCAGCGCCGCCGGTGCGGCACGTACCGCGGGATCCACCGCCACAGCATCGCCGCGCCAGCGAGTCCCAGCACGCCGACGACGACGTTCGCCGCCATGATCGACAGCACCGAGGTCACGGCGGCGATCGCGAGCGGGGCGCCGGCGCTGCCGGCATCCGCGATCATGCGGAACGCGCCCAGGAACGGCGCCGGACCCGACTTCGGTGCGAGGTCGGCGCCGAGCGTCATCACGATGCCGCTGGTCACGCCGTTCGCCAGCCCGAGCAGCAGCGCGACCACCGTGAACCAGGCCACCGCGCCCGGCACGTCGTGCGTGAACGCGAGCACGACGTGCCCGACCGACATGCCGATCATCCCCGGCAGGGCGCCCCAGAGCCGGCCGAAGCGATCCATGATCTGGCCGCTCGTGTAGAACAGCGCGAAGTCGATCGCGCCCGACAGGCCGATCACGAGCGCCGCCTGCTCGGCGGGCATGTCGATCGACACCGACCACAGCGGCAGCATCACGGTGCGCGCCGAGCGCAGCGCGGCGAGGATGCCGACGCCCGTGCCGATCCGGGCGAGCACGCCCGCGTGATCGCGGATCGTGCGGAACACGCCGACGGGCCGGGCGGGCGCCGGCGCGCCGGGAGCGGCATCCGTCGCCTGATCGGTCGCCGGGTCCGCGACGGATGCCTCCCGCTCGACGGATGCCGCTCTCGCGAGCCGTGCCGCGCCGAACACCCGCTCGGGGTCGGGGAGGAACGCGAGCACCACGATTACGGCGGCGCAGGCCGCGACGAGCACCCAGAACACGCCGTCGGTGCCGCCCGTGGCCGTGATGATCGCCGCCGAGAGGAACGGCCCGACCGCCCAACCGCCGCGGAACACGCCGCCGAGGGTCGACAACGCCCTCGCGCGTACGCGCGCGGGTGCGTAGCTCGTGAGGAACGCGTGCCTGGCGAGGCCGAACGCGGCGGTCGCGAAGCCGATCAGGAAGACGCCGACGCCGAGCGCCCAGACGGTCGGCACGAACAGCGCCAGCAGCACGCCGGCCGAGGCCAGCACGGCCGAGCCGATCATCGCGGCCCGCTCGCCGACGCGCGAGACGATCCACCCGGCGGGGAGGTCGCCGCAGAGCTCGCCGACCATGATCATCGCTGCGATCAGGCCCGCGAGTGCGAGCGAGGCGCCGCGGTCGGCCGCCACGATCGGGATGATCGGGATGAGCGCGCCCTCACCGATCGAGAACACGAACGTCGGCAGGTAGACGGGGAGGACGATCGAGCGCCAGGAGAATTCGGGCTGCTCGGCGGTGCTCATCGCTTCGACGGTACACCGGCCGCGCCGAGGGGCCTGCGCGCGGTCGTCCCCGCCCGGCGGCGGCGCCCCACCCGCACGACTAGGCTGGACGGGCCATGTTGGATCAAGACTTCACGCAGGCGCTCCAGGCGCTCCGTTCCACGTTCCGCGACATCCGCGCCGTCGTCGACGTCGACGCCCTCGAGGCAGACATCGCCCGCCTCTCCGAGGAGGCCGGCGCACCCGACCTCTGGGATGACGTGGAGAACGCGCAGAAGGTCACCTCGGCCCTGAGCCACCGCCAGGCCGAGCTCAAGCGGGTCAGCGCGGTCGAGCAGCGGATCGACGACCTCGACGTGCTCGTCGAGCTCGCCGCCGAGATGGACGACGCCGACGCCGAGGAGGAGGCGCGCCAGGAGCTCGCCGCCCTCGAGGAGGTCGTCGGCCAGCTCGAGGTGCAGACCCTGCTCGACGGCGAGTACGACGGTCGCGGCGCGGTCGTGACGATCCGTTCCGGGGCCGGGGGCGACGACGCCACCGACTTCGCCGAGATGCTCATGCGCATGTACCTGCGCTGGGCCGAGCGGCACGGATACCCGGTCAAGGTGATGGACACCTCCTACGCCGAGGGTGCCGGCATCAAGTCGGCCACGTTCGAGGTCGACGCGCCGTACGCGTTCGGCACGCTCTCGGTCGAGGCCGGTACGCACCGCCTCGCGCGCATCAGCCCGTTCGGCTCGGCCGACAAGCGGCAGACGTCGTTCGCCGCGGTCGAGGTCATCCCCGTCATGGAGGAGGCGCAGGAGGTCGACGTCCCCGAGAACGACATCCGCGTCGACGTGTTCCGCTCATCGGGCCCCGGCGGCCAGTCCGTCAACACGACCGACTCCGCCGTGCGCATCACGCACCTGCCGACCGGGCTCGTCGTCTCGATGCAGAACGAGAAGTCGCAGATCCAGAACCGCGCCGCGGCGATGCGGGTCCTCCAGACCCGGCTCCTGCTGCTCAAGCGCGAGGAGGAGGCGGCGAAGAAGAAGGAACTCGCCGGCACCATCACGGCGAGCTGGGGCGACCAGATGCGCTCGTACTTCCTCTACGGCCAGCAGCTCGTGAAGGACCTGCGCACCGGCTACGAGGTCGGCAACCCGGCGACGGTGTTCGACGGCGACCTCGACGGCCTCATCGCCGCCGGCATCAAGTGGCGCAAGCGCAAAGAGGACGACTGACACGCGAGTCGCTGCACCGAATCGCGCCGACCCTGCCTAGGCTCGAACGCGATGATCCGCTTCGACTCCGTCACCAAGACCTATTCGGGTCAGGCCAGGCCAGCCCTCGATGACCTCGGCGTGGAGATCCTGCGCGGCGAGTTCGTGTTCCTCGTCGGCGCTTCGGGTTCCGGCAAGTCGAGCTTCCTGCGGCTGATCCTCAAGGAGGAGAAGCCGTCGAAGGGCTCGATCCACGTGCTCGGCCAGGACCTCGGCACCATCTCCAACCGCAAGGTGCCGTACTTCCGGCGCAGCCTCGGGGTCGTGTTCCAGGACTTCCGCCTGCTGCCGAACAAGACCGTGTACGAGAACGTCGCGTTCACCCTGCGCGTCATCGGCAAGTCGCGCGGGTACGTGCAATCGGCGGTGCCCGAGACCCTCAAGCTCGTCGGTCTCGAGGGCAAGGAGAAGCGGATGCCGCACGAGCTCTCGGGCGGTGAGCAGCAGCGCGTCGCCATCGCCCGCGCCATCGTGAACAAGCCCCAGATCCTGCTCGCCGACGAGCCGACCGGCAACCTCGACCCGGTGACGAGCGCCGGCATCATGACGCTGCTCGAGCGCATCAACGCGGGCGGCACCACGGTCGTCATGGCCACGCACGAGGCCGGCATAGTCGACCAGATGCAGCGGCGCGTCATCGAACTCTCGTCCGGCGTCATCGTGCGCGACGAGCGCGACGCAGGCTACGACGGGCAGACCGTGCGCGACGTCGAGTACGAGCCCGTCGTCGAGGTGGCCTCGGACGGCGCTTCGGCTGTTCCCGGGGCGGCTGCTCCTGCGTCGGCGGATGCCTCGACCGAAGCGCTCGCCGCAGGCGAGGCCGACGCGCGGAACGCGGCGGCGGCAACCGCTGCCGGGGGTGCGGTCGCTGCGGCGGCCGCCGCTCGTGGCGACGACGCCGAGCCCGGCGTCGAGCCGCACGACGAGGCATCCGACTCCGAGGCCGCGGCGGAGGCGACCGGCACCGGAGCCGGCGTCGCCGAGGCATCCGACGCCGACGCGACCGACGCCGAACCGCCCACGATGACCGCCGCCGCCCCCAAGGTGACCGCCGAGGTCATGCGCGACGCTCCGCCCCTCTACGTCGAGCCGGAGGCGACCGACGAGGTCACCGACGCCGCCGCCGAGATCACGGCCGCGGCGACCGGGCAGATCCAGCTCGACCCCGAGCAGTTGCAGCCCAAGGAGGACGCGCCGCCTCACCTGACCCTCGCCGAACGCCTCGGCCTGCGTGCGCCGGGCGGTCCTCGAAAAGACGACTCCGACCAGGAAGTGGGGCCGACGTCATGAGGGCGGGACTCGTCTTCGCGGAGGCCATGCACGGCCTCCGCCGCAACGCCTCGATGGTGGTCTCCGTTGTGCTCGTCACGTTCGTGTCGCTCACGTTCGTCGGCACGGCCGCGCTCCTGCAGCTCCAGATCGCGCAGATGAAGGGCTACTGGTACGACCGCGCCCAGGTCGCGGTGTACCTCTGCACGACCGTTTCGACGGCGGCCGGATGCATCGACGGCGAGGCGACCGAGGAGCAGAAGTCCGCCGTGGAGGCTCTGCTGCGCTCCGACACGCTCGCGCCGTACATCAACGAGATCGAGTTCGAGGACCACGACCAGGCGTACGCCAACTTCCAGGAGCAGTTCGCGGGCACCCCGGCCGCCGACTACGTGACCCCCGAGGTGCTGAACGAGACGTTCTGGGTGAACCTCGTCGATCCGTCGGAGTCGGATGTCGTCGCCGAGGCGCTGGCGGGAACGCCGGGCGTCGAGCAGGTCGTCGACCAACGGCGCTACCTCGACCAGATCTTCGACGTGCTGAACGCGGCGAGCTACACCGCGATCGCGATCGCCGCGATCATGCTCGTCGCGGCCGCGCTGCTCATCGCGACCACGATCCGCCTCTCCGCGTTCTCGCGGCGCCGCGAACTCGGCATCATGCGCCTCGTCGGGGCATCCAACCGGTTCATCCAGACTCCGTTCGTGCTCGAGGGCGTGTTCGCCGGGCTCATCGGTTCGCTCCTAGCCGGCGGTGCCGTGCTGGCGCTCGTGCACTTCTTCGTGCAGGGATACCTGACCGAGGAGCTGTCGTTCACCTTCGTCGACCTGACGGATGCGTGGCTCGTCGTGCCGTTGCTCATCGTCGTCGGCGTGCTGCTCGCCGCCCTGTCCGCCGGCATCGCGATCCGCAGGTACCTTCGGGTCTGACCCGGCGGCGCGGCTGTATCAGGACACGGCGGGCCCGGGTGCTCGGCGGTCGGATAGACTGAACGGCTGCTCCGCCGTGCGCGGAGCATCCGACTCGGGGCATCCGACCCCGTCCGCATCGATCGAAGGAGTGCGCCGTGCCCAGGGAACGCGGTCAGAAGGTCGTCGCGACCAACCGCAAGGCGCGTCACGACTACCTCATCGAGGACACCTACGAGGCCGGCATCGTGCTGTCGGGCACCGAGGTGAAGTCGCTGCGCGAGGGCCGCGCGTCGCTCGTCGACGGGTACGCGTTCATCGACGGCGGCGAGATGTGGCTCGACGCCGTGCACATCCCCGAGTACACCGAGGGCACGTGGAACAACCACGCGCCGCGGCGCAAGCGCAAGCTGCTGCTGCACAAGCACGAGATCATCAAGATCAGCCACCGCACCTCGCAAGGCGGGTACACGCTGATCCCGCTGCAGATCTACTTCTCCGACGGCCGCGCGAAGGTCGAGATCGCGATCGCGAAGGGCAAGCGCGAGTACGACAAGCGGCAGGCGCTGCGCGAGAAGCAGGACAAGCGCGAGGCCGACCGCGCCATCGCGAGCCGGCGTCACCTGGGGGAGTGAAGGCCGGGTCGGTCTCCGGGCTCGAACCATCCCCGCTTCCGGTCGGGCGCAACGGCTAGGCTGCTCCGGTGGAGACCTCGACGCGCATCCCCGTACCCGGCACCTACAACTTCCGCGACGTCGGCGGGATGACCGCGGCGACCGGCACCATCAGGCACGGCGTGCTGTACCGGGCCGACGGGCTCGCGCGCCTCGGCGAAGCGGGTCGCGAGCGGCTCGTCGAGCTCGACGTGCGCCGCGTGATCGACCTGCGCGACGACTTCGAGACGGACGCGCTGCCCGACGACGTCGAGGGCCTCGACATCGACCTCGTGCGCCTTCCCGTCTTCGAGGGGTCCGCCCGGTCGCAGTCGCTCGGCTACAGCCTCGACAGCCTCTACGAGCGCATCGTCACGCAGCACGCGGGCGTCGTCGCCGAGGCGATCCGCGACATCGCGACCGAGCGTGACGGCGCGGTCGTCGTGCACTGCACCGCAGGGAAGGACCGTACGGGCGTCGTCGTCGCGCTCGCCCTCCTCGCCGTCGGCGTGGATCGCGAGCAGGTCGTCGCCGACTACGAGGTCACGGAGGCGAACCTCGCCGGCGAATGGCTCGAGGGCATGGTCGCCCTGGTCGGCAGCCACGGCGTCGCGGACTCGCCCGCGCTGCGCATGCTCATGGGCGGCAGTCCCCGTTCGGCGATCGAGAGCGTGATCGACCTGGTCGAGCGCGAGCACAGCTCGGCGCGGGAGTTCCTGCTCGCTTCGGGGGTCACCCTCGACGAGCTCGCCAGCCTCGAGGCGAGGCTCGTCGACGCGGACTGAGCGGCGCGGCCCGGCGCCGGCCGCTGGGGCGGCGATCGCGGCCGTGACCAGGACCGGTCGGATGCCTCAGCCGGCAGGCTCCGCCGTGAATCGCGCGTCGACCCGCGCCTCGATGACGAGGTCGGCCGGTGCGAACTCGGTCGTCGGTGCGCCGCCCGACGGCGGAGCCCCGAACGCGGCCATCGGCATGGCCATGCGCGCCGCGGGCGCCTGCGCGGCCGAGAGCATGCCGTGGTCGGCGAGTTCGACCGGGACCGGGCTCCCTGCGCCCAGCGCGTCGGCGTAGACGCGCGCCTTCGCCACGGCATCCTGCACCGCGGAGCGCTGCGCGCGCTCACGGACGACGGCGAGCGTGGCATCCGTCAGTTGCCAGTCGACGCCGTTCACGGTGAGGTGATCGCGGGTCGCGGTGGTCGCCAGCCATTCGCCGACGCGGTCGAGGTCGCGGAACACGACCTTCACGTCGGCCCGCACCTGGTGCACGAGGGGCAGCCGCTTGCCCTCGGCGTTCCACGGCCGGTGCGACCACACTCGCAGTTGTTCGGCCGACCACTGGTCGAGGGCGCCGGCGACCTCGAGGTCGCGGACCTCGTCGAGGAGCCTGGCGTGGGCGGCGGAGGTGTCGTGCATGACCCTCTCGCGATCGGGGCCGGAGCCGCCGACGCCGATGAAGACGGCGGCGAGTTCGGGGGCGGCACGTTCCTCGGCGCGGCCGGAGACGGCGATCAGGGTGCTCATGGTGCTGCTCCTCGAGGTGACGGAACGATCGTGAAGATCAACCGGGTGGAATGGCGCGGGGGTCGCGCCTGTTCTAGACTGTAAGGCCGCGCACTCCTCACCGGGAGCAGCGCGGGTTGGAAATTCCACAGTGTGCGACGACGGCTCGCCTCCTGTTCAGACAGGGTGGCGCACCCATGGGGATGATCGGTTTCGACATCGCCTGAGTGCCCACGAGAAGCGGGCCGAGGATGCAGGGTTATCTCGTGAACGCTCCCTGCGAACCAATAACTGCCAATAAGAAGCAGTCCGACTTCGCTCTCGCTGCGTAAGCAGAGTCGATAGTCCGTCAGTCCGGGTTCGTTCCCGCCCCGGTCCCTGGCGTCATCTAGGGAACTTGCTGCGCACCGGCGCCTGAACGGTGTGCGGGACTTCTTCAGGCTGGGCTCGTCGACTCGGATGCCTGTGGCAAGAGTCGGAGCCGATGAGAACGCTACACAGGCTGCGCCCGGAGAAAACGTGGAATCCCAGCGTTGGACGGGGGTTCGATTCCCCCCATCTCCACCATCGGCCGTTGTCGCACACGTGTGGACGCGAACGGGCGGCCGGCATCCGAAGATGCCGGCCGCCCGTTCGTCGTCTCCGGTCGGAGGCAGCTCGATTCAGTACGTGCCGCCGAGCGCCTTGTTCTTCAGGGCGTCGTACTCGCCCTGGCTGATGACGCCCTGGTCGAGCAGGTCCTTGGCCTTCGCGATCTCGTCGGCCGGGCTCGCGAACGACACCGAACGGATGTAGTCCTTCGAGTACTCCTGGTACTCCTGCTGCTGCCGCACCGAGCGCTCGGCCATGCCGCGGCCGCGCGCGATGACGTACACCAGGCCGGTGATGAACGGGAAGATCAGCAGGCAGATCAGCCAGACCGCCTTGAGCCAGCCGTTCAACGAGTGGTCGCGGAAGATGTCGATCACGATCGAGATCAGCACCCACAGGTAGGCGATGAATGCGAAGAGCATCACCGAGAACCAGATCCAGTCCCAGAGCGTCGCGAAGAACCCCATCGAACATCCCCTCTCCTCGGCGGGATGCCGGATGCCCCCGCCTAGGCGTCACGCTAGTGCATGCGGCGCCGCGGCAGGTAGCACCGCGGCGGCGCGGAGCAGTTCGGTGGCCCGCCGTACTGCGGGGTTGGTGCGTGCGGAGCGTGCCACGCGGAGCATGATCCGCCGGCGGACCTCGGCATCTGCGATGGGAACGGCCGTGACGCCCGCCGGCAGCAGGTGTGCGCCGAGGCGTGGCACGACGGTGACCCCGACACCCGCGGCGACGTAGTCGAACGACGACGGATAGTCGGATGCCTGGACCCGGAAGCGCGGGGCGAAGCCGCGAGCGCGGCAGGCCGTGATCAGGATCTCGCGGCACGGTCCGCGGGCGATGTCGTTGTCGATCCAGTCCGCATCGCGGAGCTCGTTCAGCTCGACCCGCTCGCGGCCGACGAGCGGATGCCCCGCGGGGAGCACGGCGAGGTAGTCCTCGGTGCGCAGGTGCTCGACGTCGTAGCCGTCGGCGGAGCCGTCGGCGACGGCGGGATCGCGGTCGCCGCGCACGGCCTCGGCGATGAACACGTCCAGATCGAGCTCGACAGGCCGGTCGCCGCGCAGTTCGGCGAGGCTCAGTTCGATGCGCAGGTCGGGGAAGTCGTCGACGACGCCGGCGACGACGCGGGGCATCCACACCCGGTTGGCCGACATGAAGGCCCCGATGCGGAGCACCCCGCTGCGACCCGCGCGCAGGTCGTCGGCGAGGTGCTCGAGGTCGGTGAGCTGGTCGAGCACGCGCGTCGCGCGTTCGGCGACGGCGATGCCGGCGGCCGTGGGCTGGATGCCCCGGCCCCGACGTTCGACGAGGACGAGGCCCGTCTCGCGTTGGAGGGCGCTCACGTGCTGGCTGATCGCCGACGGCGTGTACCCGAGGCGGGTCGCCGCCCCGTTGATCGAGCCGGATTGCACGACGGCGCGGAAGACGCGGAGGCGGGTGGGGTCCATATCCGAATCGTACAGCGATGCTTACGAGTCAAAAAGAATCATTCGCTGGTGCTGAACAAATGGTGCGGCGAAGCTGGAGCATATGAGCGAACGCCGCACGACCCATGACCTCACGCCCCGATCGGTGCCGCCCACGCCCCATGCGCCGACCACGAGTGCGCCGATGACGGGCGAGCCGGCCACGGGTCGCGCGTCGTGGCGGGTGACGGTCGCCATGCTGATCGTGCTGTTGCTCTGGGCATCCGCGTTCATCGCCATCCGCGGCATCGGCGACGCGCTCTCGCCCGGCGCGCTCGCCCTCGCCCGACAGGCCGTCGGCGCGATCGTGCTGGCCGGCTACGCCCTGTGGCGGCGCCCGCCGTTCCCGCGCGGTCGTGGGCTCGTGCTCGTGATCGTCTACGGGCTGCTGTGGTTCGCCGGCTACACGCTCGCGCTCAACCTCGCCGAGCGGCACCTCGACGCGGGCACCACGGCCATGCTCGTCAACATCG
The DNA here is from genome assembly GCF_004006235.1 of Agromyces sp. LHK192. Lineage (NCBI taxonomy): Bacteria > Bacillati > Actinomycetota > Actinomycetes > Micrococcales > Microbacteriaceae > Agromyces > Agromyces sp. LHK192. Next base: position 2,533,794 of record NZ_CP034753.1, on the reverse strand, counting down.
CACCGCTGCTCGTCGCCGTCGTCGCGGGCGTGGTGCTGAAGGAGGGGTTCCCCCGCCCGCTCATGGTCGGCATCGGCGTCGCGTTCACGGGAGTCGTGCTCATCGCATCGGGAGGAGTCGGCCCGCACAGCGAGCCGATCGGCATCGCGCTCGGCCTGATCGCCGCTGCCCTCTACGCCTCGGGCGTGCTGGTGCAGAAGGTCGCGCTCCGCACGACGGATGCGCTCGGCGCGACGTGGGTCGGTTGTGCAGCCGGTGCCGTCGCGCTGCTGCCGTTCCTTCCGCAACTGGTCGGCGAACTGCCGGATGCCCCGCCCGCGGCCGTCGCCGGCGCCGTCTACCTCGGGATCTTCCCGACCGCGGTCGCGTTCGTGCTGTGGGCGTACGTGCTGCAGCGCAGCACGGCGGGGGCCACCGCGTCGGCGACCCTCGCCGTGCCGGCGATCGTGGTGCTCATGTCATGGCTGCTCCTGGGCGAGCTGCCCACGATGCTCGGCCTGATCGGCGGCGTGCTGTGCGTCGCTGGCGTCGCGTGGAGCCGGCGACGCCCGCGGTCAGCGGTCCGCTGAGCGGTCGGCCGCCGCACCGGTCGGAGCGTCTGCGTCAGGAGTGACCGCGACGGGATCGAGCGCGCTCGCGGCGGCATCCGAACCGTGCTTCCGGGACGCGGCCGCCGTGCGCTGCTCCGCCTCGAGGCGCTCGGCCTCCTCGCCGCCGATCGCCTCGCCGCGCGCGACGAGCCCGGCGACGTCCGACAGCGGGATCTCCTTGAGGAACAGGGCCAGCACGAACGCGACCGCCATGAACGGCACGAGGTACCAGAAGACGGGGGCCAGCGCGTCGGCGTACGCCGTCACGATCGAGTCGCGAACCGCGTCGGGCAGGTCGTTCATGGCCGCGGGGTCGATGGTCGCCGCGGCCTGCGACGCCTGGTCGGCCGACGCGCCCGCACCCGTGAACGCGGCGAGCAGGTTCTCGGTGAGCCGGCTCGTGAAGATCGCGCCGAACACCGCGATGCCGAGCGCCGCACCCGCCTCGCGGAAGTAGTTGTTCGAGCTCGTCGCGGTGCCGATCTGCGAGGCCGGCACGGAGTTCTGGGCGACGAGCACGACCACCTGCATGACTAGGCCGAGGCCCGCGCCGAACAGGAACAGGTAGACGCAGATCAGCCAGATCGGCGTGTCGGCGGACAGCGTGGTCATCAGGACCATCGTGACGCCGGTGATCAGCGTGCCGAGGATCGGGTAGATCTTGTACTTCCCGGTCTTCGTGATCGCGAGGCCCGACGTGATCGACGTGCCCATGACGCCGACCATCATCGGGATCATCAACAGGCCGGATGCCGCGGCCGAGGTGCCCGACGCCATCTGCAGGAACGTCGGGATGAAGCCGATCGCCGCGAACATGCCGATGCCGATGACGAAGCCGATGAGCGTCGTGGTGACGAAGACCGGGTTCTTGAACAGCGAGAGCGGCATGACGGGGTCGACGGCGCGCGACTCGGTGAGCACGAACAGGGCGATCGCGACGAGCAGGCCCGCGCCCCACGCCCAGGTGACGGGGTCGTCCCAGCCGTGTTCGCGGTCGCCGCCGAAGTCCGTGAAGAAGATGAGGCAGGTGGTGGCGATCGAGAGGAACACCACGCCCAGCCAGTCGATCGGCGCCGTCGCCTTCTTGCTCGGCAGCTTCAGCGCGAACACCGCGATGAGGAACGCAGCGATGCCGACGGGGATGTTGATGTAGAACGCCCACTGCCACGTCAGGTGGTCGACGAAGAAGCCGCCGAGGAGCGGGCCGGCGACCGCCGAGAGCCCGAAGATCGCGCCGAGCGGGCCGAGGTACTTGCCGCGCTCGTTGGCGGGCACGATGTCGGCGATGATGGCCTGCGAGAGGATCATGAGCCCGCCGCCGCCGAGGCCCTGCATGGCGCGGAACACGACGAACGACCAGAAGTCGCCGGCGAAGGCGCATCCGATCGACGCGAGCGTGAAGATCGCGATCGCCACGAGGAACAGGTTGCGCCGGCCCAGGATGTCGCCGAACTTGCCGTAGATCGGCATGACGATCGTGGTCGCGAGGATGTAGGCGCTCGTGATCCACACCTGGTGCTCGACGCCGCCGAGCTCGCCGACGAGGGTCGGCATCGCGGTGGAGACGATCGTCTGGTCGAGGCTCGACAGCAGCATGCCGGCGATCAGGGCGGAGAAGATGATCCAGATGCGGCGCTGGGTGAGCAGCATCGGCCCGTCGCCGGGGGCGACGACGGGGGTGGAGGCGGTGGCGGTCATCGGGTGCTTTCGGGGTCGTGTTCTCGGTTCGGGATCTGGGTGGCCGCGTCCGTCGGTGGGTGTGCGGGGCGGTGTGGTGCCGGCGCGGCGGACTAGGCGGTCTGCGTCGCGAACAGCTGGGCGGCATCACCGACGAGCTGCGCGAGCACCTCGGCGAACGGCTCCGGATGCTCGAGATCGAGCGAGCGCGGCACGGCGACGCGGCCGAGATGCGCGACGATCTGCACGGCGACGGCGGCGAGCGGATGCCCCGGCGCGAGCCCTTCACGCGCCTCGACGAGGGCGACGTCCTTCTCCTCGTCGCGGCGTCCGCGATCGATCATGTGGGCGATCAGCCGCGGCTCGCGCTCGGCGGCCGCCGTGAGCTCGGCGGCGGACTCCTGGTCGAGTCCGTGGATCGACCAGCGCTCGCCGTGGAGCGCGGCGAGGTCGGCGAGGAGCGTGGGGGAGAGGGTGCCGGGCGGCAGGCCCTCGGGTCGGCGTTCGAGGAAGCGCTGGTCGGCGTGCGCGAGGTCGAGGTCGATCGCGAAGCCGAGCACCGCGTCCTCCTTCGACGCGAAGTAGTTGAAGAACGTGCGTCGCGAGACGCCGGCCTGCTCGCACAGTTCCTCGACGGTGAAGCCGTTCAGCCCGTGCTCGGCCGTCGCTCGGCGTGCCAGCGAGATGAGGGCACGCGTCGTCTCGGCGCGACGCCGCTCGCGCGGGGACGCGAGGGTCGTTGCACTTTCGGACATGAAGTGCATTGTTGCACTTTCTCATCCAAAGTGCACATCACCACTACAGGCCCGAGCCGGCGAGCGTCCCCTCGACGGCCGTGGAGGGATCCCACACCGCGCAGACGACCCGTCGATCGCCTTCGGCCCAGGACTGCTCGGACGGATGGTATGTCGTCACGTCGAGGCGCGACTGCGCGAACGGGATGCCCACGAACGCGGCGAAGCGGTCGATGCATCCGGCACGGGCGGCATCGAAGACGGCGTCATCGCCCGCATAGGCCTCACCGCTGAGCGCGAATTCCGCATAGACCTCGTCGTCGTGGAGTTGCTCGCACGGCACGAGGCTCTTCCGCAGGTCCGTCTGCGCCTTCGTCACGTCGAAGCAGTCCCCGACCTGCGGGGCGTAGGCGGCGGGCGGTGCCGGGATGGCGGAGGCGGGATCCGGCTCCGTCGTCGGCACCGGAGCCGTCGCGCTCGGTGACGCTGTCCTCGCCGCCGGCGAAGTCTCCGCCCGGTCGTCGGCTGCGGGGGTGCATCCTGCGGCGAGCAGGCCCAGTAGCACCGCTGCGACGGCGCCGGCCGAGCCCCCTGCGGAAGAGCACCTGCGTGTACGGCGTGTCATCCGGTTTCGCGGCCGTTCCTCAGCGCAGCGCCTCGAGCACCCCGTCGTGCAGCAGGCCGTTCGTGGCCAGTGCACTGCCATGGCCCGGCCCACGCTCGCCCATGATCGACGTGAATCGACCGCCGGCCTCCTCGACGATCGGGATCAGCGCCGCCAGGTCGTACGTCTTCACGTCGAACTCGCCCGTGATGTCGATCAGCCCCTCGGCGAGCAGCATGTACGACCACACGTCGCCGTAGGCCCGGTCGCGCCACACCCGCTCCGACAGCGCCAGCAGGCGGTCGAGGTAACCCGCACCGCGCCATTGCGCGAGGCTCTGGAAGCTGAGCGACGCATCGCCGAGATCGGCCACGTTCGACACCCGGATGCCCCGCGGCTCGGCGCCCGGGGCATCCGTCGTCCACGCGCCGCCGCCGCGCGTCGCCCACCAGCGGCGACCCATCGCGGGGGAGGCGACGACGCCGAGCACCGGCTCGCCGTCGATCGCGAGCGCGATGAGCGTGCCCCACACGGGCACGCCGCGAAGGAAGTTCGCGGTGCCGTCGATCGGGTCGATGATCCACTGCCGCCGGCCCGAACCCTCGGTGCCGAACTCCTCGCCCAGCACGCCGTCGTCGGGCCGAGCGTCGGCGAGGCCGTCGCGGATCGCACGCTCGACCGCGAGGTCCGCCTCGGTCACGGGCGTGCGGTCGGGCTTCGTCGACACCTCGAGGTCGACGGCGCGGAACCGTTCGAGCGAGATCGCGTCGGCTCGGTCGGCCAGCGCGAGGGCGAGGGCGAGATCGTCGGCGAGGCCGGGTTCGGTGGTCACCGGATCAGGCTATCCCGTGCCGTCGGCATCGACCCGGCGGCAGGATGGATCGCCGCACGCCACGCCGGTGGCGGCGCTCGATTGGCGCTGACCCCGGTCGACCTGCTAACGTAATCCCTCGGTTCGGGGTTGAGAAAATCGCCCGGAATCAACGCACCTCTAGCTCAATCGGCAGAGCAACTGACTCTTAATCAGTGGGTTCAGGGTTCAAGTCCCTGGGGGTGCACCACCGGCCCCGTCGCATCGCGACGGGGCCGTTCTCGTTCCCGCCCGGTCGCTGGTCAGTCGTCGAATCCGCGCGCGACGAGCGCCTCGCCGAGGTGCTCGGCCGTGCGCAGCGCGCGCACGATCACGGGCACCGCGAGGGCCCGGATCGACCCCTCGGCGCCGCGCGCCTTGCGCGCTTCAAGCACCTCGCGCACGAGCTCGGCCAAGAGCGGCACGCAGCGGATCGTGAGGGCGAGCGCGAGCCCCACGCGGTCGGGGTCGAGCCACCGGCGGAACGGGCGCAGCAGCACCCGCATGGCGTCGAGGGTCGCCGAGACCGGGGTCGTCAGCGAGTACAGCCCGGCGAGCGCGACGGCGAGCAGGAGGCGGGCCGCCATCACCGCTGCGGCCTCCCAGCCGCCGAAGAGCACCTGGAGCGGCACCGCGATCGCCAGCGCCCACAGGATCGGCGAGACCTGCCGCCAGGCCAGTCGCGGCGGGATGCGGGCGATCGCGAACGCCGCGACGACGGCGACGGATGCCCCGCCGAGCCACAACAGCGAGCCGGTGAGGGCGATCGCGGTGACCGCGACAGCCAGCAGACCGAGCTTCGCGAGCGCGGGGAGCCGGTGCAGCAGCGTGTCGCCCGGGTGGAAGACGCCGATCATGGACTGGTCATCCGATCACCCGATGAGCGCCCGGTAGGCGTCGAGCGCGGCGGATGCCTCGCCGTCGGCGACCACGCGGCCCTGCTCCATCACGATCACCCGGTCGAACGACTCGAGCAGCTCGAGCTGGTGGCTGACGACGACGAGCTGTTGGTCGAGGGACTCGAAGTGCTCCGCGACCCGTCGGGCGTTGCGCGCGTCGAGCAGCGTCGTCGGCTCGTCGGCCACGAGGATCGCCGGTTCGGCGACCAGCACCGCGGCGATCGCGAGCAGTTGCTTCTGCCCGCCCGACAGCTTGTGCGCGGGGCGGTCGGCGAGGTCCGCGATGCCCGCGCGCTCGAGCGCGGCGTCGACGCGGGCGGCGGCATCCGCTGCCGGCAGGCGGTGTCGGCGCAGGGTGAACGCGACGTCCTCGCGGACCGTCGGCATGACGATCTGCGTGTCGGCGTTCGTGAAGACGAACCCGACACGGCGGCGCACGTCGCGCCCGTTGCGGGCGACGTCGAGGCCGTCGACGAGCACACGGCCCTGCGTCGGAGTGACGAGGCCGTTGATCATGCGCGCGAGCGTGGACTTTCCCGACCCGTTCGCGCCGACGATGCCGATCCGCCGCTCGCGGAGCACGAGCGACACCTCGTCGACGACGACGGTGTCGTCGAAGCGGTGGCTCACGCCGTCGAACACGATCTCGCTCATGCCACCCGCTCCACGATCATCGCCACGCCCTGGCCGCCGCCGATCGAGCAGGCGGCGAGTCCCGGCCGGTCGTCGTCGTCGGCGCGCAGCATCCGCGCAGCGAGGCGCACCAGCAGCACCGAGCCCGAAGCGCCCCACGGATGCCCGAGCGCGATGGCCCCGCCGTCGGCGCTGATGAGCTCCTCGTCGAGGCCGAGTTCGTCGCTGACCGCCAGCACCTGCGCGGCGAACGCCTCGGTGATCTCCACGAACCCCAGGTCGGATGCCGCGAGCCCCGCCCGCTCGAGCGCGCGTCGTGCCGCGGGTGCCGCGCCGAGCCCTGGCAGGGCGGGGTCGCCGGCGGCGACGGTCGCGGCGACGACGCGCAGCGCGGGGAGTCCGAGTTCGCGCGCGACCTCAGCCGTCGTCACAGCCATGGCCGCGGCGCCGTCGGAGAACCCGCACGAGTTGCCGGCCGTGACCGTGCCGCGACCGGTGCGCAGCACGTCGTCGTCGTCGACGTCCGGCGCGAACACGGGCGCGAAGCGCGCGAGGCGCTCGAGATCCATGCCCGCGCGCGGACGGTCGTCGCGGACGACGCCGTTAACCTCGACGATCTCGTGGTCGAAGACCCCTGCCGCCTGTGCCCGCGCGGCGAGCGCGTGCGAGCGTGCCGCCCAGGCATCCTGTCGGTCGCGTGTGATGCCGCGCACCGCGGCCAGCACGTCGGCCGCAGGCCCCATGTCGGGGTCGGGATGCCCGGCGGGCGCGAACGGTGCGCGCGAGTAGCGGTCGCCCGTGCCGGGCCACATCCGGTGCGGCGCGGTCGACGCCGACTCCGCACCTCCGGCGAGCACGAGCTGCGCGTCGCCCGCACGGACCCTCGCGGCTGCCTGCAGCACGGCGTCGAGTCCCGAGCCGCACTGCCGGTCGACCGTGACGCCGGGCACGTCGGCCCCCAGGCCGGCGCGGAGCGCCGCGACGCGGGCGACGTCGCCGCCCGGCCCCATGCAGTTCCCGAGCACCACGTCGTCGATCGGCAGCCCGGCCGGTGCGACGGCGCGTGCGACCTCGGCGAGCACGGCCGCGGCGAGCGCGTCGACGGTGTGCGTCGCGAACCCGCGCCCGGCGGTCGCGATCGCCGTGCGTCCCGCCGCGACCAGCACGGGTGCGCCGGTCATCGTGCGGCCTCGGCTTCGTGAGTCGGAGGGGTTTCGTGCGTCGAGGAGGCCTCGTGAGTCGTAGCGCCGTCGTGCGTCGACTCGGCGAGGATCTCCTCGCGCAAGACTCCGCGGGCGACCTTGCCCGAGGCCGTTCGGGGCAGCTGGCGCACGACCCAGCGCCGGGGGAGCTCGCTCGAGGCGAGCACCGACCTCGCGAGGGCAGCGACGCGGTCGACGCCGATACCCGCGGCGAGCTCGACGACCGCGACGACGCGTTCGCCGAGCAGCTCGTGCGGTTCGCCGATGACGGCTGCGGCCTCGACGCCCGGGATGCCGGTGAGCCGGGCCTCGACGTCCTCGGCGAGCACGGTCGCGCCCGCGGTGACGATGGCCGCGTCGGCCCGGCCGAGCACGCGCACGCCGCCGCGCCCGTCGGCCTCGGCGAGGTCGCCGACGGTCGCGAAGCCGCGCGCGTCGCGACGGAGCATGCCCGGCCCGAGTTCGCCGCCGCCGACCGCGTCGAGCGCGAGATACGGGGAACTCGCCCAAAGCTCCGTGCCGGCGTGCGGTGCCGAGCGGGCGTGCGGTGCCGGGCCGAGGGCGCGATCGCGCAGCTCGACCTCCACGCCCGGGAACGCGCGGAGCGACCCGTCGGTGCCGCCCAGCACGAACGACAGTTCGGCGGCGCCGTAGTACTCCACGAGCCGGATGCCCCGCTCGACCGCGCGCTCCCGCAGCGCGGGTGCGAGAGCGGCGCCCGCGACGACCACGACCCCGGGCGTCGTCGCGTCGCCGTCGAGCATCCGGTGCAGACGCGTCGGCGTGGCGTGCGCGACGGTGGCGCGCTCGGCGGTGTCGACGACGGTCGCGCCCATCCGCAGCGCGTGCAGCACGGCGTACAGGTGCATCGAGACGTGCAGCGGGCCGGTCGCCACGACGCGGTCGGCGCTGCCGATGCCCGCCAACTCGGCCAGCGGTTCGGCGGAGGCGAGCCAGGACTCGTTCGTGCGGGCGATCACCCGCGGCATCCCGTCCGCGCCGCTGGAGCCCGACGTCAGCAGGCCGAGCTCGGTGCGCGCGGGCAGCAGCGGCGTGAGCCGGGCGGCCTCATCGTCGGATGCGCCGACGATGACCGGCCGCCCGCGGTCGAGGGCCGCCAGCACGGTCGTGACGAACACGACGGGATCGACGCCCGCGGGGCATCCGATCGCGCCGTCGCCCTCGGGGAGCCGCGCCGCGCCGACCAGTCGCGCGAGGTCGGCGTACCGCACGACGTCGCCCCCGAACGAGAGGGCGACGTCGTGCGGTGCGCCGTGGAGCCAGTCGCTCATGCTGCGCCGGATGCCTCCGCGCCCGGCTTCGCCGCTCGCGCCCACGGCCACGGGCGGGGCGTGATGAGCCCCGGCCAGGCACGGTGCACGCCCTTGGCGACGAGCACGGTGACGACGACCTTGGCGATGTCGCCCGGGAGGAACACCGCCGATCCGGCGAACGCGACGCCGATCGGGGTGCCCGTGATGGCGGCGAAGATCGGCACGCCGAACAGGTAGATCACGACGATGCCGCCGAGCGCGGTCCACAGCAGCGCGGGCACGAGGCGGTAGCGGGGGAGCAGGCGAGCGGTCGCCCAGCCGATGACGGCGACGCCGGCGAGCCAGCCGACGAGGTATCCGACGGACGGGGCGACGAACACCCCGATGCCGCCGCGGCCGCCGGACAGCAGCGGCAGCCCGGCGGCGACGAGCACGATCAGCAGCAGCACCGACAGGAACCCCTTGCGGGCGCCCAGGATCGCGCCGGCGAGCATGACGCCGAGCGTCTGGAACGTGATCGGCACCGCCGTGCCGCCGAGGTACAGGGCGCCCGGCAGGCCGAGGGCCGCGATCACGGCGGCGAACACGGCGATCTGCCCGAGGTCGGTCGCGGTCGACCGGCGCTTGCGCGGAGCGGGCGCAGCGGTCGTCGGCGCAGCGGTCGCGGCCGGGGCGGGCGACGCGGCCCGGGACTCGGCGGGCGCGGGTTCGGTCGGCATGGTTCCCCTGTTCGGTCGTGGTCGGGCGGTGTGCCCGGGCATCACGCTACGAACCGGCGCGGGGTCGGCGCAGAAGACGACCTACAAGATTCCGGTGCGGACCTTGTACGGGGAGTGGTCAGGCTGCGGAGTCGAGCCGGGCCGGGGCGATCGAGCGCACGTCGTCGTCGTCGGTGTCGGCATCGACGCGCGTCGCCGGGTCGGCCCACACGATGAGCGGCGCGGGCTCCCAGCCGAGTGCCATGGACTCCTCGCCCTGCGGCACCACGACGGCGACCTGCTCGCGCTCCTCGAGGATGACGCGGGTGAGGTCGGCGGCGATCTGGTGGGTCACGACCGCGTCGAAGATGCGATCGGTGCCCTGCGGGGTGCGGCGCACGAGGGCCCACTGGCCGTTGCCGCCGATGAACTCCGCGAGTTTCGCGTTCAGGAGTTCGAAGATGTGTTCACCGCGGAGGTCCGCAGCCGATTCTCGCGGCTTCGGTGCGACGTGGGCGGCGGTCTCGGCGACGAGACGTGCGCGGCGGCGCCAGCGGCGGAACATCAGCGGCCCCTTTCGGTGGTACGACACGGGCGGCAGGGTGCCCGTCTGCACAGTCTGGAGCACGCGAAAGGTCGCGCGCGAACTGACACGCCGAGGGCCGTCGGACCGGCGGGCGGAGAGCGTGCGGGTCGCTCGGTCAGAGCTCCAGTTCGCCGTCGCGGGCCTCTTCGGCGACGGTGCCGATCGCGATCGCGAGACTGGCCGCCCAGGAGATCCACATGAGCACGAGGCGCCAGTCGCGGGGGCCTGCGGTGGTGGCGCGCAGGACGCCGACGCCGCTGAAGATCGCGCTGATGACCGCGCCGCTGAACAGGTACTTGCGCATGCCGCCACGCTACCGCCTCGTGACGGGGTGCTGGGAGAACGCCCCGAATCTGACCGATCGGACAGACCCTGACCGATCGGTCAACTAGCGTCGGAGGATGCCCTCCACACCAGCGCCCTCACGCGTGCGCGCGGCCGACGAGCTCAAGCACGTCGCACTCGAGCAGTTCGCCGCGGTCGGATTCGGCGCAACGTCGCTGCAGACGATCGCCGACCACGCCGGATACTCGAAGTCGAGCGTGCTGTACCACTTCGCTTCGAAGGAGGCGTTGCTCGATGCGGCCGTGGAACCCGCGGTCGTCGAGTTCGAGCGGCTCGTGGACGAGTTCGTGGTCGCCGGCGACCAGGCCCGCCGCCGTCTGCTGGTCGACCAGGTGGTCGACCTCCTCCTCGCGCATCGCGAGGCCGTGCACGTCTTCCTGATCCAGGGCCAGAGCCTCGGGGAACTCCCCATCATCGTGCGGGCGAACACCGCCGTGCGACGCCTCGCGGCCGCCATCTGCCACGATCGGGCATCCGTGACCGAACAGGTCAGGTTCGGGGTGGGCCTCGGCGGCGCCGCGTTCCTGCTGACCGCCGGACGCGCCTTCGACGACCCCGGATCGACGACGTCCGACGACGAGCTCCGCGACGCGCTCCGCGAGGTGCTCGCGGAGCTGCTCGACCCGATCTCCATGTCGATCGTCGATCGACCCGCCGACCAGAACTGAGGATCGACGTGGCCCTGTTCCTCCACCGCATCGGACGCTTCGCCTACCGGCGGGCCTGGCTCGTCGTGGCCGGCTGGGTGCTCGCACTCGGCGCACTCCTCGGCGCCGGCCTCGGCCTCGGCGGCCAGCTCCAGGAGTCGTTCTCCATCCCGGGCACCGAGTCCCAGGAGGCGATCGACCAGCTCGCGGCCGTCTTCCCGCAGACCGCCGGCGCATCGGCCAAAGCCGTCGTCGAGGCACCCGAGGGCGACTCCGTCGAGGATGCCTCCGCCAAAGCCGCCATCGAGGCCATGGAAGCCGAGATCGAGCAGGTCGACGGCGTCGCCAGCGTGCTCGGGCCGTTCGACGAGTACGCCGGCGACCAGGTCTCCGAGGACGGCCGTACCGCGTACATCCAGGTCACGTTCGACGGCCAGACGACGGATGTCACCGACGCGTCGATCGAGGCCGTCACCGCGACCGGGTCGATCGGCGAGGACGCCGGGCTCGAGGTCGCCTTCGGCGGCGAGGTCTTCCAGGAGACGTCGTTCGGCCTCACCGTGACCGAGGCGCTCGGCGTCGTGTTCGCCGGCGTCGTGCTCATCATCACCTTCGGTTCGATGCTGTCGGCCGGGATGCCGCTGCTCACCGCGCTCGTCGGCGTCGGGGCATCCTTCGGCGGCATCTCGATCGTGGCGGCGTTCGCGCCGGTCTCGAGCACGGCACCGATGCTCGCCGTCATGATCGGGCTCGCGGTGGGCATCGACTACGCGCTGTTCATCCTGTCGCGGCATCGCACGCAGCTGGCCCGCGGAGAGGATCCCGAGGAGAGCGCGGCCGAGGCCGTCGCCACCGCGGGCGGTGCGGTCGTGTTCGCCGGGCTCACGGTGATCATCGCCCTGCTGGGCCTGCTGGTCGTCGGCATCCCGTTCCTGAGCGTCATGGGCGTCGGCGCCGCGTTCGCCGTGTTCGTCGCCGTGGCGGGCGCGCTCACACTGCTGCCCGCCCTCATGGGGCTGGCCGGTCGGCGCCTGGCGCCGAAGCCCGGGAGCCGCGCCGCGCGTCGCGCGACCGCGGCCGACGACGGCGGGCGCCCGACGCTGGGCCGCCGCTGGGTGCAGACCGTGCTGAAGGCCCCGATCGTGTTCGTCGTGCTCGTGGTCGGCCTCCTCGGCGCGAGCGCGATCCCGGCGGCGAGCCTCGACCTCAACCTGCCGTCGGGCGCCGGCGAGCCCGGCTCGAGTCAGCGCGAGGCGTACGACATGCTCGAGGCCGGCTTCGGTCCCGGGTACAACGGCCCGCTCATCGTGACGGTCGACATCACCCAGACGACCGACGTGTTCGGCGACCTCGAGGCGATCGGCGACGAGCTGGCCGCGGTCGACGGCGTCGCGTACGTCGGCCAGGGCCTGCCGAACGAGACGGTCGACACGGCGATCATCCAGGTGATCCCGGAGTCGGGACCGACCGACCCCGAGACGAAGGAGGTCGTGCAGGCCATCCGCGACCTCGAGCCGTCGATCGTCGACGAATACGGCACGCCGATCGCGGTGACCGGGTACACCGCGGTCGCGATCGACATCTCGCAGCGCCTGAACGACGCGCTCATCCCGTTCGCGCTCATCGTCGTCGGACTCTCGATCGTGCTGCTGCTCATCGTCTTCCGGTCCGTCTTCGTGCCCGTCAAAGCGGCGCTCGGCTTCCTGCTCTCGGCCTTCGGCGCCATCGGCGCGACGGTCGCGGTGTTCCAGTGGGGTTGGGGCGCCGACCTGCTGCACATCGAGCCGGGCCCGATCCTGAGCTTCCTCCCGATCCTCCTGATGGCGGTGCTGTTCGGCCTCGCGATGGACTACGAGGTCTTCCTCGTCTCGGGAATGCGCGAGGAGTACGTGAAGACGGGCCGCGCCCGCGAGTCGGTCGTGCACGGGTTCCAGCACTCGGCACGGGTCGTGACCGCGGCGGCGCTGATCATGTTCTTCGTCTTCTTCGCGTTCGTGCCCGAGGGTTCGGCGATCCTCAAGGGCATCGCGTTCGCCCTCGCGATCGGCGTCGCCTTCGATGCGTTCCTCGTTCGCATGACGCTCGTGCCCGCGGCCATGGCGCTCGCCGGCAAGGCCGCGTGGTGGCTGCCGCGATGGCTGGCGCGGGTGCTGCCCGACGTCGACATCGAGGGCGAGGGCCTGCGGGCGCACCTCGAGCAGGCCGAGTGGGCGGGTGCCCGCCAGGCCGCCGTGCGCGCGGAGGCGGCCGTGTTCGGCCTGCCCGAGCGGCCCATCGGCCCGCTCGACGCGGAGGTCCCGACCGGTGGGGCGCTGCTCGTCGAGGGCGACCGCGTCGACCGACGCGTCGTGCTGGCGACGCTCGCGGGACGGCTCGATCCGGTCGACGGCTTGATCGCCGTGCTCGGCGAGCCCCTGCCGACGGGCGCGCCCGCCGTGCAGCGCCGGGTCGCGATCGCCGAACTCGACGGATCGCCCGACGACGAGACGCCGACGCTCAGCGTCGGCGAGCTCATCGGCGCACGAGCGGATGCCACGCGCCCGTGGTACCGGCTGACCACGCCCCGCTCGGCCGTCGCGGGCTGGATCGACCGGCTCGAGTCCGCGCGCGGCGCCGCAGGCGCGACATCGGCCGATTCAGCATCGGTCCGGACTCCGGCATCGCTCCGGGCTTCGGCATCCGTCCAGGCTCCGGCCCTCCGCGACGACACCGCACTGGCGTCGCTCGGCGCGATCGACCGCGCCTTCGTCGCCCTCGTCGCCGCGCTCGTGGAGCGTCCGGCTGCGGTCGTCATCGACCTCGATGACGAGACCGGGGCCGACGCGAGCCGGTTCTGGGCCGTCGCCGAGCGACTGGTCCCGGCCGGCGTCACCGTCATCGCCGGCGTCGCGCCCGGCCACGACGCGTCGCCGTTCGCCGCACGCGGCATCCGAACCATCCGACCGACCCGCGTCCTCGAGGAGGCGACCCGATGAGCACCAGGCTCCAATCGCTGCTCGGCAGCACCCCCAAGCAGCGCCGCATCCGGTTCGGCGTCCTGCTCGCGACCGTCCTCGTGGTGCCGCTCGCCGTGGCCGGACTGTTCTCCGGCGCCCTTGGGGGAGCAGCCGACCGCATCGACGCAATCCCCGCCGTCGTGGTGAACGACGACGAGATGGTCACGACCACGACGCCCGACGGCGAGGAGCAGATGGTGCTCGCCGGTCGGCTGCTCGTGACCGAGCTCACCGGCGACGGCGAGACCGGCTTCGACTGGTCGATCACCAACGACGAGGATGCCGCGGAGCGCCTCGCGTCGGGCGAGGCGTACGCCGTGCTGACCATTCCCTCGGACTTCTCGGCGTCGATCACCTCGATGTCGGGCACCGACCCCGAGCGGGCCGGACTCACCATCCGCACCGACGACGCGCACGGATACCTCGCGGGCTCGGTCGCGCAGTCCGTCGGCACGGCGATGAGCGCCGCGTTCGGCCAGGAGATCACCGCGCAATACCTCGAGGGCTTCTACGCGAACCTGGCGGGCCTCGGCGGGTCGCTCGGCGACGCCGCCGACGGCGCTGCCGAGCTCTCGAGCGGCGCGGGAACGCTCGCGGGCGGGGTCGGGCAGCTCTCCGACGGCCTGGCGCAGGCGTCGAGCGGCGCGACGGATGCCTCCGCGGGGGCTGGGGAGTACGCCGCCGGTGCGGACGAGTACGCGGCAGGGGTGTCGCAGTACGCGAGCGGCGTGACGAGCTACACCGAAGGCGTCGACGGCATTGCGAGCGGGCTCGGCGGGCTCAGTTCCGGTGCGAAGGGCCTCGACGAGATCTCGGCGGCCTGGGACCGGTACACGGGCGGCATCTCGCAGGGCGTCACCGAGGTCGATGGGTACCTCGGGCCGGCCTCCGACTGGCTCAACGGCTTCGTGGCCGCCAACCCCGACCTCGTCGAGCGGTTCCCGGAGCTCGCGACCGCGGCGGAGACGGTGACCGGCGTCCGATCCGAGCTGCAGCAGCTCTCCACCGGGGGTCAGGCCCTCGCGGGCGAGTCGCGCGCCGCGATCGACGGCATCCAGGGCGGCATCGACGGCCTCGCCTCGGGCGCGGCGCAGCTCTCGGGCGGCTCGGCGCAGCTGCGCGACGGGGCATCCGGCCTCGCATCCGGCGCCGACCAGCTCGCGACGGGCGCCGATGCGCTCGCCGGTGGCGTCGGCGAGCTCGCCTCCGGACTCGGGCAGCTCTCGACCGGCGCCTCCGAGGCCGCGTCGGGTGCGACGCAGCTGAGCGACGGCGCCACGCAGCTTGCCGACGGGCTCGCGCAGGGCGCCGACGGCGCCTCTGCGCTCACCGACCTCGACGCCGAGCGCACGGCCGACGTCGTGTCGAACCCGGTCGGGGTCGACGCCGAGCGCGACAACGAGATCTCGTCGATCGCCGCCGTCATCGGCATGCTGTTCGTACCGATCGGGCTCTGGCTCGGGGCGCTGGCGCTCTTCCTCGTGTTCCCTCCGCTATCGCGCGAGGCGCTGCGCAGCACCGCGTCGACGCCCGGCCTCGTCGGTCGCACGCTCGCCCGCGCCGCCGTCGTCGGCCTCGTGCAGGCGGTCGCCGTCGTGCTGCTCCTGCACACCGCGCTCGGCGTGACGTGGGCGGTGCTGCCGCAGACGCTCGCGTTCGCCGCCCTCCTCGCCCTGGTGTTCACGGCGCTGCACGCGTTCCTCACCACCTGGCTCGGACGCATGGGCGTCGTCGTCTCGCTCGTGCTCGTCGCGCTGCAGCTCACCGCGACCGGCGGGCTCTACCCGATCGAGCTCGTGAGCGGGCCGTTCCAGGCGATCAGCCCGCTGCTGCCGCTCACCTGGGCGGTGCAGGGCATGCAGGCCATCGTCGCCGGGGCGTCGGGAGGGGTCGTGGCCGGGGCCGCGGCCGTGCTCGCGCTGTTCGGCGCCGGTTCGGTGGCGCTCACGATGCTCGTCGTCGCCCGGCGGAGGGGCATCCGCTCGACGGGACTGGCCGCGGCGACGTTCGGGTGAGCTTCGCCACCCGGGTGATCTGACGACGACGACGCCCGCCCCGGTCGGCCGACCGGGGCGGGCGTCGTCGTGTCCGCGTTCAGTCCTTGACCACCTGCACGACGCTCGGTCGCGGCCCGCCCCAGTCGCCGTCTGCCAGCGACCCCGGGGCCGTGTAGTCCGGGAAGAACGAGTGCTGCGCGTCCCACGAGCCGTTCTCACCGGGATGCTGCACCGCGACGAACACCGAGCCCTTCCCGTCCAGGTCGTGGATCACGGGGCCGCACGTCTCGGCCTCGGCGGGCACTGCGAGGAACTGCTGCACGTGCCCGCGCTCGGAACCGGTCAGCGGCACCTTGAACAGGCCGTCGTTGAAGCCGATCGTGCCGGGTTGGCCGTCGGTCGAGATCCACAGGTTGCCCGACGCGTCGAACGCCAGGTTGTCGGGGCACGAGATCGGCGACACCTTGTCGGCGGGGTATCCGGCGAAGTAGGTGCCCGGGTTCGTGGCCGGATTCCCGGCGAGCAGCAGGATGCTCCACCCGAACGTCAGCGACCGCACGTCGTTGCCCGACTCGGTGATCTCGATGACGTGCCCGTCACGGTTGTTCGTGCGCGGGTTCACCTCGTCGGGCCCGGCCTTGCCGGCCTTGCCGCGGTCGGTGTTGTTCGTGCACGCGACGTAGACACGGCCGGTCAGCGGGTTCGGTTGCACGTCCTCGGGCCGGTCCATCTTGGTCGCGCCGACGACGTCGCCGGCCCGCCGCGTGAAGACGAGCACCTCGGCGGTGGTCATGCCCGGCACCCGGCTCTCGCCGCCGACGACCAGCGGGATCCACTCGCCGGTGCCGTCGAACGCGCCGTCGGAGGGCACCGCGCCGGTGCCGGTGATCTCCGCGATCGGGGAGTCGCCGGTGAACCTCGCGACGTACAGGTCGCCGTCGGCCAGCAGTTGCTTGTTCTGGTCGCGGACGCGCTTCGAGATGCCGAGCCGAAACTTCTGGCGGGAGACGAACTTGTACAGGTAGTCGAACCGCTCGTCGTCGCCCGTGTAGGCCGCGACGTGGCCCGAGCGACCGATCTGCACGTTCGCGCCCTCGTGCTTGAGTCGGCCCATCGCGGTGTGCTTCACGGGTGTCGAGTCCGGGTCGAGCGGATCGATCTCGACGATCCATCCGAAGCGGTTCGGCTCGTTCGCATAGCCGGGGTTCGCGACGCCGTCGAACCTGGGGTCGACCGTCGCCCAGCCGCGTGCGTCGCCCGAGGCGCCCAGGCCGTAGCGCTGCTCGTCCGGCGTCCCGGCGGCCTTGAAGTACTGGTTGAAGTTCTCCTCGCCGCTGAGCACGGTGCCCCACGGGGTCGTGCCGCCGGCGCAGTTGTTGAAGGTGCCGCGCGCGGTCGTGCCCGTCGGATCCTCGACGGTCTGCAGCAGCGGGTCGCGCGCGGCCGGGCCGCTGAACGTGAACGGCGTCTCGGAGGTGATGCGGCGATTCAGCCGCCCGCCGACGACGTAGGACCACGGCTTGCCCGCTCCCCGGCGCTTGACCTCGACGACGCTCATGCCGTGCGCGGCGATCGCGACGCGCTTCTGCTCCTCGGCCTGGGCGGCGTCGGCCGCGGGCGGGAACATGATGTTCTCGTTCGTGTACTCGTGGTTCGCGACGAGCACGCCGGTGCGGGCGCCGGGCAGGGCGAGCACGTCGAGGTAGTCGCAGTTGTACCCGAACTGACGGCTCTGGCGCTCGCCGGTCTGGTTCGCCGGGTCGAACGCATCGTCCTCGGAGAACAGCGGGTCGCCCCACCTGATGATCGGATGCCACGAGTAGCCGGCCGGCACCGTGAACGCGTCGACGGTGTTCGGCACCGGGGCGATCGGCGTGAACGGCAGGCGGTCGCGGAAGAACGATGCGGATGCCGGCGCGGCGCCGCCCGCGACGGCGTCGCCGACCACGATCGCGGCGGTGCCCGCCGCAGCACCGCCGAGGAGCGCGCGCCGCGAGAACGCACGGCTCGCGATGTCGCGGAACGTCTCGTTCGCGGACCGGTTCGGAACCGGCTGCGAGCAGGCGTCGCCGCACTTGAGGTGGCAGGTGACGGGGCTGCGCTTCCCGCGGGTGTGCCCGCTCATCGGGAGGAGCGGGAGCAGGGCGCGCCGGCTCGGCAGGTCGGGCGCGGGGCTGGGGGATTCGTCGGTCAGGGTCACGGCATCCTCGCTTTCGTGGTCGCTTCCGCGTCACCTTCCCAGCGTCCGGCGCGGCCCGGTGGTCCGGGAGATGAACCGGCTGTGAACGGTTGCCGAAACACGGAGGGGTGCACCCACTACCTCAGGCTCCGCCGCTCGTCAACAGCCGACGGCGGTCGCGGGTCGACTGTTAGCCTGATCCGAGCGCGAGGAGGGCACCGCCGCATGACATCCCCCGGACCGGACGACCTGTACGTCGACCAGGCCTACGACATGGTGGTGGTCTCGAACCGTCTGCCGGTCGACTACCGCGAAGGCGACGACGGCTCGACGCAGTGGAAGAGCTCGCCCGGCGGGCTCGTGACCGCGCTCGAGCCGGTCATGCGCGCCGCCGACGGCGCCTGGATCGGATGGGCGGGCGTCGCCGACCGCGAGTTCGACCCCTTCGAGCACGACGGCATCTCGATCATCCCCGTGCCGTTGTCGTCGGCGGAGATCGAGGAGTACTACGAGGGCTTCTCGAACGACACGCTGTGGCCGCTCTACCACGACGTGATCGCGCCGCCCAGCTTCCACCGCGAGTGGTGGGACGCCTACGTGCGGGTCAATCGCCGGTTCGCCGAAGCGGCCGCGCGAGCCGCCGCCGAGGGCGGCGTGGTCTGGGTGCAGGACTACCAGCTCCAGCTCGTGCCGCGGATGCTCCGTGAGACGCGGCCCGACCTCGTCATCGGGTTCTTCAACCACATCCCGTTCCCCGCGTACGGCATCTACTCGCAGCTGCCCTGGCGGCGCCAGGTCGTCGAGGGCCTCCTCGGCGCCGACGTCATCGGATTCCAGCGCGCCGCCGACGCCGGGAACTTCTCCCGCGCCGTGCGCCGGCTGTTCGGCTACACGACCCGCGGCACCGTGATCGACGTCCCCGACGACGAGGGCGGCGTGCGCCGGGTCGTCGCCCGGCACTTCCCGATCTCGATCGACGCCGCCGGGTTCGAGGAGATCGCCCGGCGCCCCGACGTGCAGGAGCGGGCGCGACGGATTCGCGAAGACCTCGGAAACCCTCGAACGATCTTCCTCGGGGTCGACCGGCTCGACTACACCAAGGGCATCCGTCACCGCCTCAAGGCGTTCGGCGAACTCCTGCGCGACGACCGGCTCCAGGTCGAGGACGCGACCCTCGTGCAGGTCGCGAGCCCGTCGCGAGAACGCGTCGAGACCTATCGGCAACTCCGCGACGAGATCGAGCTCACCGTCGGCCGGCTGAACGGCGACCACTCCACGCTCGGCCACCAGGCCATCGCGTACCTCCACCACGGCTACCCGCGCGAGGAGATGGTGGCGCTCTACCTCGCGGCCGACGTCATGCTCGTCACCGCGCTCCGCGACGGCATGAACCTCGTCGCGAAGGAGTACGTGGCCTGTCGCTTCGACGGCGACGGCGTGCTGCTGCTCAGCGAGTTCACCGGGGCATCCGACGAACTGCGCCAGGCGGTCCTCGTCAACCCGCACGACATCGAGGGCCTCAAGGACGCCATGATCGAGGCCGTCGAGATGCCGAAGAAGGAGCGGGCGCGGCGCATGCGCGCCCTGCGCAAGCGCGTTCGCGACAACGACGTGGCCAACTGGTCGGCGACGTTCCTCAAGGCGCTCACCGGCTCCGGCCAGGTCGCCGCCGGCATCCCCGACCAGCTCCAGGGCGCGATCGCCGCCCTCGCCGAGACCGACCGGCTCCTCGTCGCCCTCGACTTCGACGGCACGCTCGCGCCGCTCGTGGACCGGCCGGAGGACGCCCGAGCGACCGAGCGCGCGCTCGCCGCCATCCACCGGCTCGCAGCGATCGACGACACCCGCGTCGCGATCGTCTCGGGCCGAGCACTCGACAGCCTCGGCGAGGTCGCGGAACCGCCCGCAGGCACCATGCTCAGCGGCTCGCACGGCGTGGAGCTGAAGCTCGACACCGGCCCGATCCAGCTCGACCTCCGGGATGCCGAACTCACGACGCTCGACCGGCTCACGAGCATCGTCGAGACGGTCGCCGGAAGCGCCGAGGGCGCGTGGATCGAACGCAAGCCCGCCGGCATCGCGCTGCACACCCGGCGGCTCAGCGCCGCCGACGGGCTCGCGCTGCAGCAGCAGGCCCGCCGCGAGGTGAACACCGAACTCCTCGGCATCACGGTGCGGGCCGGGAAGTCGGTGCTCGAGTTCGCGGTGCGGTCCAGCGACAAGGGGGAGTCGCTCCAGCGGTTGCGTCAGCACGTCGGTGCGAGCGGGGTCCTCTACGTCGGCGACGACGTGACCGACGAGGACGCGTTCGCGGTGCTCGAGGGCACAGACGTCGGCGTCAAGGTCGGCCAGGGCAAGTCCCTCGCAGCCCACCGCGTGCGCAGTCCGGAGGAGGTCTCAGAGCTCCTCGAACGCCTCGCGGAGGCGAGGGAGCACACGTCCGGAGGGGCATCCGGCTGGTCGTAGGATCGTTCCATGTCCTCCCAGATCGATCCCAAACCGCGCAGCCGTGTCGTCACGGACGGCATCGAAGCGACCACCAGCCGAGGCATGCTCCGCGCCGTCGGCATGGGCGACGCGGACTGGGACAAGCCGCAGGTCGGCATCGCGAGCTCGTGGAACGAGATCACCCCGTGCAACCTCTCGCTCGCCCGCCTCGCGCAGGCGGCGAAGGAGGGCGTGCACTCCGGCGGCGGGTACCCGCTCCAGTTCGGCACCGTCTCGGTCTCCGACGGCATCTCCATGGGCCATGAGGGCATGCACTTCTCGCTCGTCTCGCGCGAGGTCATCGCCGACTCGGTCGAGGTCGTCATGCAGGCCGAGCGCCTCGACGGCTCGGTGCTGCTCGCCGGCTGCGACAAGTCGATCCCCGGCATGCTCATGGCCGCCGCGCGGCTCGACCTGTCGAGCGTGTTCCTGTACGCCGGCTCGATCGCCCCGGGCTGGGTGCGCCTGAGCGACGGCACCGAGAAGGACATCACGATCATCGACTCGTTCGAGGCGGTCGGCGCGGTCAAGGCCGGCAAGATGAGCGAGGCCGACGCGAAGCGCATCGAGTGCGCGTTCGCGCCCGGCGAGGGCGCCTGCGGCGGCATGTACACCGCGAACACCATGGCCTCGGTCGCCGAGGCGCTCGGACTCTCGCTGCCCGGATCCGCGTCGCCCGCGTCGGCCGACCGCCGACGCGACTACTACGCGCACCGCTCCGGCGAGGCGGTCGTGAACCTGTTGAAGCAGGGCATCACGGCCCGACAGATCCTCACCAAGGAGGCGTTCGAGAACGCGATCGCCGTGGGCATGGCGCTCGGCGGCTCGACGAACATCGTGCTCCACCTGCTCGCGATCGCACGCGAGGCCGAGGTCGAGCTCACCCTCGACGACTTCAACCGCATCGGCTCGAAGGTGCCGCACATCGGCGACCTCAAGCCGTTCGGCAAGTACGTCATGAACGACGTCGACCGTCGCGGCGGCGTGCCGGTGCTCATGAAGGCGCTGCTCGACGCGGGCCTGCTCCACGGCGACGTGCTCACCGTGACCGGCAAGACGATGCGCGAGAACCTCGAGGAGCTCGACCTGCCGCCGCTCGACGGCGAGGTGCTGCACACCCTCGACGACCCGATCCACGAGACCGGCGGCCTCACGATCCTGCACGGCACGCTCGCGCCCGAGGGCGCCGTGGTCAAGACGGCCGGCTTCGACGCCGCCACGTTCGAGGGCCCGGCACGGGTGTTCGAGCGCGAGCGCGCGGCGATGGACGCCCTCACGGCCGGCGAGATCTCGGCCGGCGACGTCGTGGTCATCCGCTACGAGGGCCCCAAGGGCGGCCCCGGCATGCGCGAGATGCTCGCGATCACCGCCGCCATCAAGGGCGCTGGGCTCGGAAAAGATGTACTACTCTTGACGGACGGTCGATTCTCAGGCGGCACAACCGGACTGTGCATCGGCCACATAGCACCCGAGGCGGTGGACGCAGGTCCCATCGCTTTCGTGCGCGATGGTGATCTGATTCGGGTCGATATCGCGGCTCGCTCCATCGACCTACTGGTCGACGAGTCCGAGCTGGCAGCCCGCCGTGAAGGCTGGGCGCCGCTTCCCCCGCGCTACACCCGAGGCGTCCTCGCGAAGTACTCCAAGCTCGTGCGTTCCGCCGCCGAAGGCGCCACGACGGGCTGAGTGCCGCGCTCTCCGCATCCGCTCACCGCCCACCTCGAAGGAAACGAATGTCCACGGAATCGTCACCCGTGCCATCGCCCGCCGGCCTGTTCGCCGGCGCGCCCGAAACCCTCACCGGGGCCGCAGCCGTCGTCCGGTCGCTCGAACTCATCGGCATCACCGATGTGTTCGGCCTCCCGGGCGGGGCCATCCTCCCGGTCTACGACCCGCTGCTCGACAGCACCCGGCTCCGCCACATCCTCGTCCGCCACGAACAGGGCGCAGGCCACGCCGCACAGGGCTACGCCTCGTCCAGCGGCAAGCTCGGCGTCGCCATCGCGACCTCCGGCCCCGGCGCGACGAACCTCGTCACCGCGATCGCCGACGCGCACATGGACTCGGTGCCGATGCTCGCGATCACCGGCCAGGTGTTCTCCAACCTGATGGGCACCGACGCGTTCCAGGAGGCCGACATCGTCGGCATCACGATGCCGATCACGAAGCACAGCTTCCTCGTCAAGCGCGCCGAGGACATCCCCGCGACGATCGCCGCGGCCGTCCACATCGCGACCACGGGCCGCCCCGGACCGGTGCTCGTCGACATCACCAAGGACGCCCAGCAGACCGAGTTCGCGTTCAGCTGGCCGCCGAAGGTCGACCTGCCCGGCTACCGCCCGATCACGAAGGCGCACGGCAAGCAGGTGCAGGCCGCGGCCCAGCTCATCGCCGAGGCCAAGCGCCCGGTGCTGTACGTCGGCGGCGGCATCGTCCGCGGCCGTGCCTCCGAGGAGCTGCTGGCCCTCGCCGAGGCGACCGGCATCCCCGTGGTGACCACGCTCATGGCCCGCGGCGCGTTCCCGGACTCGCACCGCCAGCACCTCGGCATGCCGGGCATGCACGGCACGGTTCCGGCCGTGCTCGCACTCCAGGAATCCGACCTGCTCATCACGCTCGGCGCCCGGTTCGACGACCGCGTGACCGGCAAGGCCGCGCTCTTCGCCCCCGACGCGAAGGTCGTGCACGTCGACATCGACCCCGCCGAGATCTCGAAGATCCGCACGGCCGACGTGCCGATCGTGGGCGACGTCAAGGACGTGATCGTGGACCTGATCGCGGCGTTCCACGAGGCGACGACCGCCGGCGCGCCCGACCTCTCGGAGTGGTGGGCGACCCTCGACGGACTGCGCGCGGAGTACCCGCTGGGGTACGCGCCGACGAGCGACGGCCTGCTCGCACCGCAGTACGTGATCGAGCGCATCGGCGAGCTGACCGGACCCGAGGGCGTGTACGCCGCCGGCGTCGGCCAGCACCAGATGTGGGCCGCGCAGTTCATCAAGTACGAGCGGCCGAACGCGTGGCTGAACTCGGGCGGAGCGGGCACCATGGGCTACGCGGTGCCCGCCGCCATGGGCGCCAAGGTCGCCGAACCGCACCGCCCGGTATGGGCGATCGACGGCGACGGCTGCTTCCAGATGACCAACCAGGAGTTGGCCACCTGCACGCTCAACGACATCCCGATCAAGGTCGCGATCATCAACAACTCGTCGCTCGGCATGGTCCGCCAGTGGCAGACCCTGTTCTACGACGGGCGCTACTCGAACACCGACCTGAACACCGGGCACGACACCGTGCGCGTCCCCGACTTCGTGAAGCTGGCCGAGGCGTACGGAGCACTCGGCATCCGCGTCACGAAGCCCGAGGAGGTCGACGACGCGATCAAGCTCGCGCTCGAGACCAACGACCGCCCGGTCGTCATCGACTTCGTCGTCTCGGCGGACGCGATGGTGTGGCCGATGGTGCCGCAGGGCGTCTCGAACAGCTACGTGCAGTACGCACGCGACCACGCCCCGGCGTTCAGCGAGGAGGACTGACCATGTCGACCCACGTGCTCTCCCTCCTCGTCGAAGACAAGCCCGGCCTGCTCACCCGCGTCGCCGGCCTGTTCTCCCGGCGCGGGTTCAACATCGAGTCGCTCGCGGTGGGCCACACCGAGGTGCAGGGACTCTCGCGCATCACGGTCGTCGTCGACGTCGAGACGCTCCCGCTCGAGCAGGTCACGAAGCAGCTCAACAAGCTGATCAACGTGATCAAGATCGTGGAGCTCGACCCGGCGCAGTCCGTGCAACGCGAGCACCTGCTGATCAAGGTGCGCGTCGACAACACGACGCGTTCGCAGGTGCTCGAGGCCGTGAACCTGTTCCGCGCGCGCGTCGTCGACGTCGCGACCGACGCGCTCGTGATCGAGGTCACGGGCGACTCGGGCAAGACCCAGGCATTCCTGAAGGTGCTCGAGCCCTACGGCATCAAGGAGATCGCCCAGTCCGGCCTGCTGGCGATCGGCCGCGGCGGCAAGTCCATCACGGAGCGGGTCTTCCGCAACTGACGCTCGCCCCGGCCGCCGTCGTGCGGGCGGGTCGAACCCACCGAACCGATCGGCCGCGCGGCCGAACCAGACCACCACACAAGGAGAAAGCACCACATCATGGCTGAGATCTACTACGACAAGGACGCGGACCTCTCGCTCATCCAGGGCAAGAAGGTCGCCGTCATCGGCTACGGCTCGCAGGGCCACGCGCACGCGCAGAACCTCCGCGACTCGGGCGTCGAGGTCGTCATCGGCCTCAAGGACGGCTCGAAGTCGGCCCAGAAGGCCTCCGAGGCGGGCTTCGAGGTCAAGTCGGTCGCCGACGCCGCCGCCGGCGCCGACGTCATCGTGATCCTCGCGCCGGACCAGTTCCAGCGCCACATCTACGCGGAGTCGGTCAAGGACAACCTGAAGGAAGGCGACACGCTCGTCTTCGGCCACGGCTTCAACGTGCGCTTCGGCTACATCGAGGCCCCCGAGGGCGTCGACGTGATCCTCGTCGCGCCGAAGGCGCCCGGCCACACCGTGCGTCGCGAGTTCGTCGCCGGCCGCGGCATCCCCGACATCATCGCGGTCGAGCAGGATGCCTCGGGCCAGGCCTGGGACCTCGCGAAGTCGTACGCGAAGGCGATCGGCGGCACCCGCGCCGGCGTCATCAAGACGACCTTCACCGAGGAGACCGAGACCGACCTGTTCGGCGAGCAGGCCGTGCTCTGCGGCGGCGTGTCGCAGCTCGTGCAGTACGGCTTCGAGACCCTGACCGAGGCCGGCTACCAGCCGCAGATCGCCTACTTCGAGGTGCTCCACGAGCTCAAGCTCATCGTGGACCTCATGTGGGAGGGCGGCATCTCGAAGCAGCGCTGGTCGGTCTCCGACACGGCCGAGTACGGCGACTACGTCTCGGGCCCGCGCGTCATCGACCCGCGCGTCAAGGAGAACATGCAGGCCGTGCTCGCCGACATCCAGTCGGGTGCGTTCGCGAAGCGCTTCATCGACGACCAGGACAACGGCGCGAAGGAGTTCCTCGAGCTCCGCGCCAAGGGCGAGGGCCACGCGATCGAGGAGACCGGCCGCGAATTGCGCAAGCTGTTCGCCTGGAACGCCGACAACGACGACGACTACGTCGACGGCGAGGTCGCTCGCTGACGCTCGCGTCCACGCCTGCGCACCGACTTCAGAGCGAACGCCCCACCCGGGTCCGGGTGGGGCGTTCGCCGTTCGGGGCGGGGTCCGGGAGCGGCATCCATGCGCCGTCCTGCTCACATGAGCACGTGACGTCGACTGCGATGCGCACGTGTGCGCCGTCGCCCCGGGATTCCGCGGAACTTCACATCCTCGTCACATTTGCCCCTTGTCCGGGGGACTCCACCCGGCCGAAACTGGCGTGCAGTTGTGTCGTCCATCGCCCGCCGCGCGACAAGGAGTGTGTCACGTGCACCATCACGCCAGAACCCTGATCGGCGGCGCGACCGCCGCCGTCCTGGCACTCGGAGGGATCGCGGCAGGCGCCGCACCGGCGTTCGCCGGAGTCTCCCCGAGTGCACCGGTGATCATCGACGAGGTGTACGGCGGGGGTGGCAACTCCGGCGCAGTCCTCAACCAGGACTTCGTCGAGCTGTACAACCCCGGCGCGTCGCCGGTGTCCCTGGCAGGGTGGTCGGTGCAGTACGGATCCGCGACCGGGGCGTTCAACGCCGCCCAGGTCACCCCGCTCAGCGGGACCATCCCGGCCGGAGGGTCGTTCCTCCTCGGCCTCGCCGTCGGCGGTGCGAACGGGGCGGCGCTGCCGACGCCCGACGGCACCGGAACCGCGAACCTGAGCGGCACCAACGGCAAGGTCGCGCTCGTCAGTTCGACGACGCCGCTCACCTGCGGGCAGACCGCCGGCTCAGGGTGCGCGACGGACGCATCGGTCGTCGACTTCGTCGGGTTCGGCACGGCCAACGCGTTCGCCGGGTCCGCAGCGGCGCCCGCGCCGTCGAACACGACCTCGATCTCGCGCACGGCGCACGCGAACACCGCGAACAACGCGGCCGACTTCATCGCCGGGGCGCCGACGCCCGCGAACTCCGGCGGCGGGGGCGGAACGGACCCGGGTGACGGCGAGTACACGATCGCGGAGATCCAGGGCACCGGCGCCGCGTCGCCGATCGCCGGGGCGACTGCGACCACGACCGGCGTCGTCACTGCGGCGTACCCGACCGGCGGGTTCAACGGCTTCATCATCCAGACGGCCGGCACCGGGGGAGCGATCGACCTCTCGACGCACACCGCATCGGACGCACTCTTCATCTTCGGCTCGGCGGCGACCGCCCTCGTGGAGGTCGGCGACCACGTCGAAGTGACCGGCACCGTCACGGAGTTCAACGGCCTCACCGAGATCACCGCCGACGCGAGCGGCGTGACCATCCTCGACACCCCGGCGACGGTGGAGCCGGCGGTCGTCGGATGGCCGGCGACCGCGGAGGGCCGCGAGACGCTCGAGTCGATGCTGATCCAGCCGGCAGCCGGCGCATTCACCGTCTCGAACACCTACTCGACGAACCAGTACGGCGAGGTCGGCCTCGCGTTCGGCCCGACGCCGCTCATCCAGCCGACCGAGGTCGGACGACCCGGTTCGCCCGAGGCGGCCGCCGCAGCCGCTGACAACGCCGCGCGCGGCGTCCTGCTCGACGACGGCGCGACGACGAACTTCTTCTCGAACACCTCGGCGACCCCGCCGTACATCTCGACCAGCGCACCGGTGCGCGTCGGCGCCGCGGTCACGTTCGACCAGCCGGTGATCGTCGACTGGCGCAACAATGCGTGGAAGCTGAACCCGACCACGGCGTTCGTCGCGGGCGGCACGCAGCCGGTCTCCTTCGAGAACGACCGCACGGAGTCGCCCGAGGACGTCGGCGGCGACGTCACGGTGGCCTCCTTCAACGTACTCAACTACTTCACCACCCTCGGATCGGATGTCACGAACTGCGTGGCGTACGAGGATCGCGCCGGCGACCCCGTCACGGTCGACGAGTGCACCGGCACGGGCCCGCGAGGCGCGTGGGACCCGGCCGACTTCGACGCCCAGGAGGGCAAGCTCGTCGACGCGATCAACGCGCTCGACGCCGACGTGGTGGGCCTGCTCGAGATCGAGAACTCGGCCGCGCTCGGCGAGGAGGCCGACGAGGCGCTCGCCACCCTCGTGGACGCGCTGAACGAGGCGGCGGGCACGGAGAAGTGGGCGTTCGTGCCCTCCTCCGACGAACTGCCGTCGCCGTCGCTGCAGGACGTCATCACGAACGCGCTCATCTACCAGCCGGCCGCGGTCGAGCTGGTCGGCGACCCGCGTGCGCTGGGCGACCTCAGCGACAGCGGAGAGGCGTTCGCGAACGCCCGCGAGCCGATCGGCGCGTCCTTCGCCCCCGTCGCCGGCGGGGAGTCGCTGTTCGTCACGGTCAACCACCTGAAGTCGAAGGGCTCGGGCGGCCCCTGGCCGGGCGACGTCGACACCGGTGACGGGCAGGGCTCGTCGAACGAGTCGCGCGTCCGTCAGGCGACCGCGCTGGTCGAGTGGATCGACACGGTCACCGAGGCGGGCGATGCCGTCGCCATCGTCGGCGATCTGAACTCGTACACCGAGGAAGACCCGATGCACGTGCTCTACGACGCCGGGTACGCCGACGCCGTGAAGGCGCTCTCGCCGGGCGAGTACTCGTACTCGTTCTCGGGACTCTCGGGTTCGCTCGACCACGTCGTGCTGAACGAGGCCGCGCTCGCCCGCGCGACCGGCGCCGACGTCTGGGAGATCAACGCCGAGGAGGCCATCGCACTCGAGTACTCGCGGGCCAACTACCACGGCACGGACTTCCTGGTGGACGGCCCCTACCGCTCGAGCGATCACGACCCGGTGGTCGTCGGCCTCGACGACGGGCTGCTCGGTTCGATCGACCTGACGTTCCTGAACTTCAACGACTTCCACGGGCGCATCGACGCCAACACCGTGAAGTTCGCCGGGACGATCGAGGCCGAGCGCGCCGCAGCCGAGGCCGCGGGCGGACAGGCGGTGCTGCTCTCCGCGGGCGACAGCATCGGCGCCTCGCTGTTCGCGTCGGCGACTGCCGACGACGTGCCGACCCTCGACGTGCTCGACGCACTCGACCTGAAGGCATCCGCGGTCGGCAACCACGAGTTCGACAAGGGCTTCGCCGACCTCACCGACCGGGTGATCCCGAGCGTGGACTTCCCGATCCTGGGCGCCAACGTGTACCTGAAGGGCACCACGACGCCGGCGCTCCAGGAGTACGCGATCGTCGACATGGGCGGCGTGCAGGTCGGCGTCATCGGCGCGGTCACGCAGCAGACGCCGAGCCTGGTCACCCCGGCCGGCATCGCGACGATCGACTTCGGCGACCCCGTCGAGGCCGTGAACCGCGTCGCCGCGCAGCTCAGCGACGGCGACCCGGCCAACGGCGAGGCCGACGTGATCGTGGCCGAGTACCACGAGGGCGCCGACACGGTCTCCGAGGGCAACCCGAACGCGAACCCGCCCGTGCCGCCGTCGACGCTGGAGGAGGAGCTCGCCGAGAGCGACGTCTTCGCGGCGATCGTGAACGACACCTCGCCCGTGGTCGACGTGATCTTCAACGGCCACACGCACCAGCCGTACGCGTGGCAGGCACCCGTCACGGGCGCCGAGGTCGCGACTCGGCCGATCGCGCAGGCGGTCAGCTACGGCGACCGCATCGCGTCGGTGAAGCTGACGTACGACCGCGACGCGGGCGAGGTCACGGCCTCGACGGCGAAGCTCGTCAACCGCACCACGACCGCCGACGCGACCCTCGTCGCGACCTACCCGCGCGTCGCCGAGGTGAAGACGATCGTCGACGCGGCGCTCGCGAACGCGGCGATCGTGGGCAACCAGCCGATCGGCTCGATCACCGGCGACATCACGACCGCGTACCAGAACGGCACGTACGGCCCGAACGGCTACCAGGCCGAGCGCACCAACACGAACCGCGACCAGCGCGGCCTCGAGTCATCGCTCGGGGGGCTCGTGGCCAACGCGCTGCGCGACACGCTCGCGACCGACCAGTACGGAGCGCAGATCGGCATCGTCAACCCGGGCGGCATGCGTTCGGAGCTGTTCTACCCGACGTCGACACCGCTGAACGAGGGCGACGGGGTGGTGACGTACGCCGAGGCGAACGGCGTCCTGCCGTTCGTGAACAACCTCTGGACCGTCACCCTCACCGGTGACGAACTCCTCGACGTGCTCGAGGAGCAGTGGCAGCGTGCGTCGAACGGCGGCCCGCTCCCGACGGGGAGCCGTCCGTACCTGCAGTTGGGGCTCTCGGACAATGTGACGTACACGTTCGATCCGGCCGCGGCCATGGACGAGCACATCACGTCGGTCATGATCGACGGCGAGCCGCTCGATCCGGCGGCCGAGTACCGGGTGGCGACGTTCTCGTTCCTCGCGACCGGGGGCGACAACTTCTGGTCGTTCCGAGACGGCGAGGGCGTCGACACCGGCCTCGTCGACCGCGATGCCTGGATCTCATACCTGCAGGCGCACCCGGGCCTGGCACCCGACTACGCCCGTCAGGCCGTGCAGGTGCCGGTCGTGCCCGGATTCGTCGAAGCGGGTGCAGCGCTCTCGGTCGATGTCGCCGGGCTCGACCTCACGAGCCTCGGCGCGCCGCTGAACACCACGGTCGAGGCCCGCCTCGACGGCACCGCGATCGGGTCGTTCCCGGTCGCGGCCGGAGCCGCGGCGGTCGACGTCGTGATCCCCGAGGGCACCGCGGAGGGCGCCCATGTGCTGACCCTCGTCGCCAGCCCGTCCAACACGACGGTGACGCTTCCGATCACGGTCGAGGTCCCCGAGCCCGAGTACCCGGTCTGGAACAGCGGCACCGTGTACACCGCGGGCGACATCGTCGCCTACCAGGGGGCGCTCTACAAGGCGCTCTGGTGGACGGCCTGGGTGAAGCCCGACGCCTCGCCGTGGGGTGCGTGGGCCGAGCTCGGCGCACCCGTCGTGACCGACGAGGGCACGTTCCCCGCGTGGACGGACTCGTGGATCTACACGGGCGGCGAGGTCGTCGCGCATGACGGTCACCTCTGGAAGGCCAAGTGGTGGACGCGCAACCAGGAGCCCGGCGGCTCGTGGTGGGGTCCGTGGCAGGACCTCGGCGCGTACTGAGCGTCGCGAGACGTGAGCCGGTGACCCCCTGCATCGGCTGACCTGCGACATGGGATGCCCCGGCCGGACGGCCGGGGCATCCGTCGCGTGCGGGCGCCGCATCCGGGTGCGTGCAGGCGCGGTGCCCGCCGCCGGTACGCTGAGCGGATGCCCGACCCGAACTCCCCGACCGACGTTCGCCTGCCCGTCGAGATCGCCGTCCAGGACGCCGGCGGCGTGCGCATCGCCCTCGAATCCGGCGCGACGCGGATCGAACTCTGCCAGGCGCTCGGCCTGGGCGGGCTGACGCCGTCGGCGGGGCTGACCGCGGCCGCGGTCGCGCTCGCGGAGGCATCCGGTGCCGGTCGGTTCGTGCACGTGCTGGTGCGCCCGCGCGGCGGCGGATTCGTGTACGACGCCGACGAGGTCGACGTCGCCGTCAGGGACATCCGCGAGGCCACGAGGCTCGGCGCGCACGGCGTCGTCGTCGGCGCGCTCGACGCGGCCGGCGAGCTCGACCTCGGCACCATCGCCCGGTTCGTCGACGCGGCCGGCGACCTCGACGTCACCGTGCATCGCGCGGTGGACGCGTCGGCCGATCCGGTCGCGGCGGTCGCGGCACTGCGCGGCCTGGGGGTGCGACGGGTGCTGACGTCGGGCGGTGCGCCCGACTGCGCCGCGGGCATCGAGACCCTGCGTCGCATGGCGGAAGAATCCGGTCCGCTCGAGGTGATGGCGGGCGGTGGCGTGAAGATCGCCGACATCGCGATGCTCGCCGCTGCCGGCGTCGACGCCGTGCACCTCTCGGCGCGCGGCACCACCACGCGGGGCGGTGCGAGCGGACCGGGCGGCGGCGTCACCGGGTTCGACGTCACCGATCCCGGGCTCGTTCGGGCGGCCGTCGCTGCCGCGACGCTCGGGATCGCGCGGCCGTAGGCTGGTCGCATGGCCCACGACCCCGACGACGACGCGCTCCGCTGGGACGGCGACGACGACCCGACGCTCGCCCCCGGATGGAAGCGGGTGGGCGGCGTCGCCGAGGCGCCGGCTTCGTCCGGCGGCGAGCCGGCGACGGCCGACGGCGAGGTCGCAACGACCGAGGACCCGGCGGCATCCGACGATGTCTCCGATGCGGCATCCGGAGCCGCGGAAGGTCGGCGCCAGACCGGTTCGGTCGAACTCGTCGTGCTCGGCGTGCTGGGTGGCGTGTACCTGCTGTACACGATCGGCTGGCTGATCACGGTGCTGCGCACGGATGCCCCGGGCACGAGCATCGTCGGCGACGCGATGTACCTGTTCGGCCTCTGGCTGGCCGTGCTCGCGCCGGCGCTGTGGTTCGGCCTCGTCTCCGTCGTGACGAAGCGACCGGTGACCCGCCTCGCCTGGCTGGCGGTCGGCGCCGTCGTGCTCGTGCCGCTCCCGTTCGTCCTGGGGGTGACCGCATGACCGCCGCGAACCCGACCGCTCCCGAACGCGTCGCACCCCAGCCGCTCTGGCTTCGTGCGACGCTGGCCGTGGTCTTCGGGCTCTTCTACGCCTACGACCTCTGGGAGGTCGTCGAGAGCCTCGTGCAGATCCTCGGGCTCGGACTCGGGTTCAGCGCCCTCGGCTGGGTGATCATGGTGCTCGCGCTGCTGGCGCCCGCGGTGCTGTTCGCGGCGGCGTTCCTGATCTCCAGGCGTCGTGCAGTACTGGTCGCCGTACTCGCGTACCTGACCGGGCTCGCGGTATCGGCGGTCGTCTTCTCGTCGGCGACCGTGCTGCTCGGGGCATCCGGCGGGGTCGTCGTCCCCTGACCGCCGGCCCGGTCGGCGCCGGGTCAGCGGGCGTCACATGCGCGGGCGCGCTTCGACGCTCAAGTAGAGTTTGCTGCGAGCGCCCCCCTCCGGCGTGTGGCGCGACATCCCGTCGAGCGCGCGCAGCGCGCGAAACCCCCGAAGGATCTTTCGTGTCGAAACCGGTCGTCCTGATCGCCGAAGAACTCTCGCCCGCCACCGTCGACGCCCTCGGGCCCGACTTCGAGATCCGGAAGGTCGACGGCACCGACCGTCCCGCACTGCTGTCATCGCTCTCCGAGGCGAACGCGGTGCTCATCCGCTCGGCGACGCAGATCGACGAGGAGGCGCTCGCCGCCGCACCGAAGCTGAAGGTCGTGGCTCGGGCCGGCGTCGGCCTCGACAACGTCGACGTGAAGGCCGCGACGACCGCCGGCGTCATGGTCGTCAACGCGCCGACGTCGAACATCATCTCGGCCGCCGAACTCACGATCGGCCACATCCTGAGCCTCGCGCGTCACATCCCCGCCGGGCACTCGTCGCTCAGCGCGGGGGAGTGGAAGCGGTCGGCCTACACCGGCACCGAGCTCTACGAGAAGACCGTCGGCATCATCGGCCTCGGCCGCATCGGCGCGCTCATCACCGCGCGCCTGCAGGCGTTCGGCATGCAGGTCATCGCGTACGACCCCTACATCACCGAGACGCGCGCCCAGCAGCTCGGCGTGCAGACCGTCACCCTGGACGAGTTGCTCGAGCGCAGCGACTTCGTCACGATCCACATGCCGCGCACGCCCGAGACGCTCGGCATGATCGGCGTCGAGCAGCTCAAGCGCATGAAGTCGACCGCGTTCATCGTGAACGTCGCCCGCGGCGGCCTCATCGACGAGCAGGCGCTGCACGACGCCCTCGTGGCGGGCGAGATCGCCGGCGCCGGCCTCGACGTGTTCGTGACCGAGCCGCCGCGCGAGTCGCCGCTGCTCGCCCTGCCGAACGTGCTCGTCACCCCGCACCTCGGTGCGTCGACCGACGACGCCCAGGAGAAGGCGGGCATCTCGGTCGCGAAGTCGGTTCGGCTCGCGCTCGCCGGTGAGCTCGTGCCCGACGCGGTCAACGTCGCGGGCGGCATCATCGACCCGTACGTGCGGCCCGGCATCCCGCTCGTCGAGAAGCTCGGGCAGATCTTCTCCGGGCTCGCGCACGGCGCCCTCACGAGCCTCGACGTCGAGGTGCGCGGCGAGCTCGCCGACTACGACGTGAGCGTGTTGAAGCTCGCGGCGCTGAAGGGCGTCTTCACGAACGTCGTCTCCGAGTCGGTGTCGTACGTGAACGCGCCGTTGCTCGCCGAGCAGCGCGGCGTCCAGGTGCGCCTCATCGTCGAACGGGAGAGCCCCGAGTACCGCAACGTGATCACGCTGCGCGGCGCACTCGCCGAGGGCCGTCAGGTCTCGGTGTCGGGCACGCTCACCGGAACGAAGCAGGTCGAGAAGCTCGTCGGCATCAACGACCAGGACGTCGAGGTGCCCATCGCGAAGCACCACATCGTGATGCTCTACACCGACCGCCCGGGCATCGTCGCCGTGTACGGCAGCGCCTTCGGCGAGGCCGGCATCAACATCGCGGGCATGCAGATCGCCCGCCGCGAGGCCGGGGGCCAGGCGCTCAGTGTCCTGACCGTCGACTCGCCGGTGCCCGCCGAGGTGCTCGACCGCGTCGCGACGGCGATCGAGGCCACCGAGCTGGTGGAGATCGACATCACCGAGGACTGACTCGGGCGGTTCGTGTCGAGGCATCCCGACACGTACCGGTTTCAGGAGCACGGAGGCTGGTCAGGACGAGATCGACGGATTCGTCCTGACCGGCTTTCGTTTTCCTGATTCGCGCACTGTGCTCAAGTGCGTGAACTGGGGCAGGCGCTCAGGTCAGCGGCGCGCGAGGCCCTCGAGCAGGGCGACGAGCGCGTTCATGCGTTCGGGGGCGATGGCGGCGATCTCGGCCCGGTCGGCGCCGTCGGATGCCTCGGCGCGCAGCGCCGCGTGGTAGTACAGCCCGTCGCCGATGAGGGTGACGGCGAGTGCGACCGTCGGATCGCCGACGATCTGCTCCAACGTGTCGAGCCAGCGCTCGCGGACCTCGTCGATCGCCGTTGCGGCGGCGCGATCGCCGCCCTGGGCGAGGCGGACGGCGGCGACGAAGGTTCGGTCGAGCGGGGTCTCGAGTTCGACCGACGACCGCACGAAGTACGAAACCGCGCCGTCGGGGGCGTCGCGGATGCGCGCGACGTCGTCGTCGACCAGTCGATGGAGCCGTTCCACGAGTCCGGTGATGAGCGCCTGCCGCGAGGCGAAGTGGTAGAGCAGTCCACCCTTCGAGACGCCGGCCTCGCGCGCGGTCGCCTCGAGGGTGGCGGTGCGTTCGCCGTCGGCGACGATGAGCCGCTCGAAGGCGTCGAGGACGGCGTCGCGGGCGGCGGGTGGGCGGCTCATGCGTCCAGTCTGGACGACTCGGTGGGGCGGCGGTGGCGCATTCCTGTTACTATACCAACCGGACGGTACAGTAAAGCGTGCAGAAGGCACCACCGCCGAGACCAGAGCGCGACATGACGAACGAACACACGACCCGCGAACACACCCTGAACGACGCACGCGCCCGCGAGACCGGCGCCGCCGAGGCATCCGCCCGCGCACCCCGCCGAGCCTGGATCGCCCTCGCGGTGCTCATGCTGCCCGTGCTGCTCGTCTCGATCGACAACACGGTGCTGAGCTTCGCGCTCCCGCAGATCGCCCGCGACCTCGGGCCGACTGCGGCGCAGCAGCTGTGGATCATCGACGCCTACCCGCTCGTGCTCGCCGGACTCCTCGTCGCGATGGGCTCGATCGGCGACCGCATCGGGCGGCGGCGCATGCTGCTCATCGGCTCCGTCGGCTTCGCCGTGCTCTCGGTCGGTGCGGCCTTCGCGCCGACCGCCGAGCTGCTCATCGCCGCCCGCGCGGCCCTCGGCTTCTTCGGCGCGATGCTCATGCCCTCGACGCTCTCCCTGCTGCGCACGATCTTCGCCGACCGCGAGCAGCGGCGCCTCGCCATCGCGATCTGGGCGACCGGATTCGCGGCCGGCGCCGCGCTCGGCCCGATCGTCGGCGGCCTGCTGCTCGAGCACTTCGCGTGGGGATCGGTGTTCCTCCTCGCGGTGCCGGTGCTCGTGCCGCTCGTCGTGCTGGTGCCCCTCGTGCCCGAGAGCCGCGACCCGGCGCCGGGCGCGGTCGATGTGTGGAGCATCCTGCTGTCGCTCGCGACGATGCTGCCGATCGTGTTCGGCATCAAGTCGCTCGCGACGGAGGGCGTGGGCGGCCTCGGCATCCAGGCGATCGTGCTGGGCGCGTTCTTCGGGTTCCTGTTCGTGCGCCGCCAACTGCGCCGAACGTCGAAGGGCACCGATCCGATGCTCGACGTCCGGTTGTTCCGGCGCGGCACCTTCGGCGGCGCCGTGCTCGTGAACCTGTTGTCGGTGATCTCGCTCGTCGGGTTCCTCTACTTCGTCTCGCAGCACCTGCAGCTCATCGCGGGCCTCAGCCCGGTCGAGGCGGGTCTCGCGCTCACGCCGGGCCTGCTCGCGATGATCGTCGCCGGCCTCGTCGTCGTGCCGATCGCTCGCCGGGTGCGACCGCGGATCGTCGTGCCGGTCGCGCTGTCGTTGTCGGCGGCCGGATACCTCGTCGTCGCGCTCTTCGCGCACGCCGACTCGATCCTGCCGGTGGTCGTCGCGTTCGTGCTGCTCGGCATCGGGATCGGCGCGGCCGAGACGGTGTCGAACGAGCTGATCCTGACCAGTGCGCCGCCCGAGAAGGCCGGCGCGGCCTCCGCAGTCTCGGAGACCGCGTACGAACTCGGCGCGGTGCTCGGAACGGCGATCCTCGGCAGCATCCTCGCGGCGAACTACGCGGCGTCGCTCGTGCTGCCGAACGGGTTGAGCGCGCAGCAGCAGGCCGCGGCGGGGGAGACCCTCGCCGGTGCGGTCGCGGTCGCCGAGAGCCTGCCGGATGCCGCCGGCGCTGCGCTGGAGGCATCCGCCGCCGCCGCGTTCGACAGCGGGGTCGTGGTGACGGCGCTCATCGGCGTGGCGCTGATGGTCGTCGCCGCGGTGATCGCCGCGATCACCCTCGGACGCCGCGGAGGGCCGGCGGCGTAAGCCACCGGCCCTCCGTGAAACCCCCTGGTTCCCCTCCGATCGACGCCCGGCTCAATACGGGTCGGGCGTCGAGGTCTCGTCGCGGCGGACCTGCTCGCCCGAGGCCGGGTCGACGGCCGTGCGCGACGTCGTGACCGTGCGACGGCGACGCGCCATCAGGATCAGCGACAGCAGGGCCACGACGAAGCCGGCCCCCATCAGGATGTACCCGACGAGCTGCAGGTCGATCCAATCGACGGTCGCGTTGAGGGCGAATGCGAGGATCGCGCCGATCACGAACAGCACGATTCCGAGTCCCAGACTCATGGTCGTCTCCTTCCCGACGCGATCGGGCGTCGCGCCATGACGGCCGTGGCCGCCGGTCGTCACGCTATGGCGCGCACGGGCTACGCTGGGAGGGCTGGCGCACGAAGGAGAAGCATGGTACGGACGGTCAAGCTCGCGGTCATCCCCGGTGACGGCATCGGTCCCGAGGTCGTCTCGGAAGCCCTCAAGGCGCTGGAGGCCGCGACCGTCGGCACCGACCTGGAGTTCGAGCAGACGCCGTTCTCGCTCGGCGCGGCGCGGTACCTCGAGACCGGCGACGTGCTGACCGACGCCGACCTCGCCTCGATCGCCGGGCACGACGCGATCCTGCTCGGCGCCGTCGGCGGCACGCCCGGCGACCCCCGCCTCGCGGGCGCGAACATCGAACGCGGGTTGCTGCTCAAGCTCCGGTTCGAGCTCGACCACTACGTCAACCTCCGGCCGACCGTGCTGTACCCGGGGGTCACCAGCCCGCTCGCGAACCCCGGCGACGTCGACTTCGTCGTCGTCCGCGAGGGCACGGAAGGGCCGTATGTCGGCAACGGCGGTGCGATCCGCACCGGGACGCCCGCCGAGGTCGCCAACGAGGTCTCGGTGAACACGGCGTACGGCGTCGAGCGCGTCGTGCGGTTCGCGTTCGCCCAGGCCGCGGCACGCCGCGGCAAGCTGACGCTCGTGCACAAGACCAACGTGCTCGTGTTCGCGGGCTCGCTGTGGAAGCGGCTCGTCGACGAGGTCGCCGCCGAGTACCCCGGCGTGGCCGTCGATTACCTGCACGTCGACGCCGCGACCATCTTCCTCGTCACGGACCCTGCTAGATTCGACGTCATCGTCACGGATAACCTCTTCGGCGACATCCTGACCGATCTGGCCGGCGCGATCAGCGGCGGCATCGGACTCGCAGCCTCGGGCAACATCAACCCCGACGGCAGGTTCCCGAGCATGTTCGAGCCGGTCCACGGTTCCGCACCCGACATCGCTGGAAAGGGCATCGCCGACCCGACCGCGGCGATCGGCTCGGTCGCGCTCCTGCTCCGCCACCTCGGCGAGACGGATGCCGCGATCCGCGTCGAACGGGCGATCGCGGCCGACCTCGCCGACCGCACGGGCTCCGGCGGCACCGGTTCCGGCGGCACCGGTTCCGGCAGCACCGGTTCGAGCAGCACCGCCGAGATCGGCGACCGCATCGCCGCTCGCATCGCCGCGAACGCACCGGCACCGGTGCCCGCGCCCTGACTCCGACGCATCCGAATCCACGTTCTCTGAAAGGGATGGCGACATGACCATCGACCTTCCGCTCCAGGCCCCGACCGCAGCCGGGCTCATCTGGCGCGTCACCCGCAACGACGAGGCGAAGTCCGACACCGACCGCGAGGCGATCCTCGCCGACCCCGGCTTCGGCAACTTCTTCACCGACCACATGGTCGACGTCTGCTGGAGCGAGAAGGGCGGCTGGCACCGCCCGCGCGTCTCGCCGTACGGCCCGATCCAGCTCGACCCGGCCGCCGCGGTGCTGCACTACGCCCAGGAGATCTTCGAGGGCATGAAGGCGTACCGTCACGCCGACGGTTCGATCCACACGTTCCGGCCGTACGAGAACGCCGCGCGCATGCAGCGCTCGGCCCACCGCATGGCGCTGCCCGAGCTGCCGGTCGACATCTTCCTCGACTCCCTGAAGCAGCTCATCGCGGTCGACGGCGACTGGGTTCCGACCGCCGACGAGACGAGCCTGTACCTGCGCCCGTTCATGTTCGCCAAGGAGGCGTTCCTCGGCGTGCGCCCCGCGAAGAAGGTGGCGTACTACCTCATCGCGAGTCCGGCCGGCGCCTACTTCCCGGGCGGTGTGCAGCCGGTGAACATCTGGCTGTCGACCCAGTACGCGCGCGCCGGCAAGGGCGGCACGGGGGCCGCGAAGACCGGCGGCAACTACGCGTCGAGCCTGCTGCCGCAGGCCGAGGCGTACGCGAAGGGCTGCCAGCAGGTGCTGTTCCTCGACGACGGCGAGTACCTCGAGGAGCTCGGCGGCATGAACGTCGTGCTGGTCCGCAAGGACGGCACACTGCTCACGCCCGAGTCCGACACGATCCTCGAGGGCATCACGCGCGACTCGATCCTGCGTCTGGCCGCCGACCGCGGCCACCAGATCGAACAGCGGCCGATCACCATCACCGAGTGGCGCGAGGGCGTCGCCTCGGGCGACATCGTCGGCGCCTTCGCGTGCGGCACGGCCGCCGTCGTCGTGCCCATCGGGCGCCTCCTCGCCGAGGACTTCGAGATCGTGCACCACGGTGCCGAGGCGGAGGAGCTGGCGCTGTCGCTGCGCGCCGAGCTCACCGACATCCAGTACGGTCGCGCCGAGGACCGCCACGGCTGGATGGTCCGTCTCGACGCGTGAACGCCACCGACGATTCGACGGCGACGGCCGGGTCCGTAAGGATCCGGCCGTTCGCCGTCGCGGACACCGAAGCGGTGGTCGCGCTGTGGCGCGAGTCGGGCCTGGTCGTGCCGTGGAACGACCCGTACCGCGACATCGAGCGGAAGTCGACCGTGCAGCCCGAGCTGTTCCTGGTCGCCGAGTCGGCGGATGCCGCAGGTGGGGCGGATGCCGCAGGTGGGGCGGATGCGCCGGACCTCGTCGGCACGGCGATGGTCGGGTTCGACGGCCACCGCGGCTGGGTGAACTACCTCGCGGTCGCTCCCGGCCTACGCCGGAGCGGCCTCGGCCGGGCGCTCATGGACCAGGCCGAGCGGCTGCTCATCGGGCTCGGCTGCCCCAAGCTCAACCTGCAGGTGCGCTCGACGAACGCCGCGGTCGTCGAGTTCTACGAGCGGCTCGGGTACGGTCGCGACGACGTCGTCAGCTTCGGCAAGCGGCTGATCGGCGACGCCTGAAGCCGCCCCCGCGCGCGGCCGCGAACTAGGCTGGAGCGCATGAAGGTCGCGCGGTTCAGCCATGGAGACAGCATCTCGTTCGGGATCATCGACGAGGAGGAGCACGAGCTCGTCGTGCTGAAGGCCGACCCGCTGTTCGCGGGCTTCGACCCGACGGGCGAGCGGGTTCCGCTGATCGAGGCGAAGCTGCTCGCCCCGGTCATCCCGCGGTCGAAGGTGATCGGCATCGGCCGCAACTACCGCGAGCACGCCGCCGAGCTCGGCAACGAGACGCCGACCGAGCCGCTGCTGTTCCTGAAGCCGAACACCTCGGTGATCGGCCCCGGCGACGCGATCGTGCTGCCGCCCCAGTCGGAGCGCGTCGAGTTCGAGGGCGAACTCGCGGTGATCATCGGCAGCATCG
Source organism: Agromyces sp. LHK192 (assembly GCF_004006235.1). Lineage (NCBI taxonomy): Bacteria > Bacillati > Actinomycetota > Actinomycetes > Micrococcales > Microbacteriaceae > Agromyces > Agromyces sp. LHK192. The sequence goes on along the minus strand of NZ_CP034753.1, from coordinate 2,493,641 downwards.
CGCGCAACGTGCGCGAGGAGGACGCGGCCGACGTGATCTTCGGCTACACCGTCTCGAACGACGTCACGGCTCGCGACCTGCAGCGCTCGGATCCGCAGTGGACGCGCGCGAAGGGCTTCGACACGTTCTGCCCGCTCGGGCCGATCGTCGACACCGAGGTCGACCTCGAGCACGGCACGATCGAGACGAGCGTCAACGGCGAGCTCAAGCAGCAGGGCCGACTGGCCGACATGGTGCACCCGATCCCGAAGCTCGTCGCCTACGCGTCGGCCGTGTTCACCCTGCTGCCTGGCGACGTGATCCTCACGGGCACGCCCGCCGGCGTCGGCCCGCTGGCCTCGGGCGACACCGTCGAGGTGCGCATCGAGGGGCTCGGGACGCTGTCGAACCCGGTGCGCTGAGGCGCCGATCGGGGTCGGCTGCGACGCGGTGATCGCGCCGCCGACAGGGGCCGTCGCGACCGGGTGGCGACGCTACCGGGTGGCCGCGAGTGCGCCGGTCCGGCCGAGTGCGGCGGCCGCCAGCTCGACGTCCTCCTCGTCGTTCCAGAGGTGGAAGGCGACGCGGGCGCGGCCCGCGCGCCCCGACGCGGTGATGCCGGCCGCGGTGAGCGCGGCGAGGTCGCATCCGTCGGCGTCGGGCCAGGTGACGATGGCGCTGTCGGATGCCTCGAGCCCGAGCCGCGCTCGGAACGCGTTCGCGAGCGCGAGGTCGTGGACGTGAACATCGCGCTGGTCGAGCGACGCGGCGAACGCGAGCGCGGCTTCGGCGCCGGCCCACGCGTGCCACGCGGGGGAGACGTCGAACCGGCGGGCGCCGTCGGCGAGGTGCAGGTCGGGCCCGTAGCACGACGCCCACGGGTCCTGCCCGGAGTACCAGCCCGCGGTGTGCGGGGTGAGTTCGGCGACCGCGCGGTCGGAGAACGCCGCGAAGGCGGCGCCGCGCGGTGCCGACAGCCATTTGTAGGCGTGGCAGACGACGACATCGGCGTCGAGTTCGTCGGTCGGCATCCACCCCGTGGCCTGGGTCGTGTCGAGCATGAGCAGCGCACCGGCATCCCGGGAGGCCCGGGAGACGGATGCCGCGTCGAGCACCTCGCCGGTCGCCGACTGCACGAGCGACGCCGACACGATCGCGGTCGACGAGCGGATCTCGTCGGCGAGGGCGTCGAGCGGCACGTGGCGCACGCGCAGGTCGCCGCGGGCCAGGAACGGCGCGACGATCGAGCTGAAGTCGCCGTCGATGCAGAGCACCTCGGCGCCCGGCGCAGCGGATGCGGCGACGAGGCCGGCGAAGACCGAGACCTGCGACCCCACGGCGACCTGCTCGGCGGCGGCGCCGAGGAGCGTGGCGGCGTGGCCGCGGGCGCGTTCGACGGTGGCCGAGTAGTCGGCGGCGCTCGCGGAACCCGCCGCCCAGCGCTCGAGGTCGAGGGCGACGGCGTCGCGCGTGCCGATCGTCGGCAGCCCGAGCGTGCAGGCGGCGAGGTAGCCGCGGCCCGAGGGGTAGTCGTCGCTGATCCGGTGCATACGGCCAGTCTGCGGGGGCATCACTCATCAGACAATGGCAGATGAGTGATGCGAAACATGACCCACGGTTATGATTGGCGGATGGGTCTCGATACGCCGCTCCGCGCCGACTCGACCGCCGATGGCTCGACCGCCGATTCGTCGGACGCCGCCACCCGACGGCTCGCCGCCGCGATCGACCTGCAGACCGTGCGCATCGTGCATGCGATCGCCGAGCACGGCTCGCTCACCGCGGCGGCCGCGGCGCTCGGATACAGCCAGCCCGCGGTCAGCCAGCAGGTCCGTCGGTTCCAGGACCGCACGGGCGTGGCACTCGTCGAGCGAGCGGGGCGCGGCATCCGCCTCACCGAGTCGGGGCGCGCCCTCGCCCGCCACGCCCGCAGCGTCACGACCTCGCTCGAGGCCGCCGCCGGCGACCTCGCCGAACTCCAGGGCCTGCGAACCGGGCGGCTCCGCCTGGTCGCGTTCCCGTCGGCCTCGCCGACCCTCGTGCCCGAGCTCATCGCGAGCCTCGCGGCGAGCCACCCCGGCATCGCGGTCACGTTCGTCGAGGCCGAGCCGCCCGAGGCGGTCGACGCGGTGCGCCGGAACCGCGCCGACCTCGCGATCACCTTCAGCTACCCGGGCGACCGTGAGGATCCGCATCGCGCGAGCGCCCGCGGGCTCTCGGTCCGCGCGTACGGCGACGAACGGATGCGGCTCGTGCTGCCGGCGGGGCATCCGTTCGCCGCGCTCGAAGAGGTGCCGCTCGAACGGCTCGCCGAGGATCCGTGGATCGCGGGATGCCCGCGCTGCCGCGGCCACCTGCTCGAACTGACCGCGGCCGCCGGGTTCGCGCCCCGCATCGCGTTCGAGACCGACAACTTCGTCGCCGTCGAGGGCATGGTCGCACAGGGCCTCGGGGTGGCGCTGCTGCCGGAGCTCGCGCTGCGCGCGACGCCGAGGCATCCGGGCGTCGCCGTCCGGTCGACCGGCCACGAGGACGTGCGGTCGCTGCATCTCGTGACCGCCAAGGGCGCCGAGCGCGTGCCCGCCGTCGCGGCCGCGATGCGGGCGCTCGCGGCGCTCGATCCGGGCGGACGCGGCGACGCCGCGGTCGGTACGATTGACGACGATGTCTGACACGGCCCACCCCACGACCACCGCCACCGGCAGCGACGTCCGCGTGCGCTTCTGCCCCTCGCCCACCGGCACGCCGCACGTCGGCCTGGTGCGCACCGCCCTGTTCAACTGGGCGTACGCCCGGCACACGGGCGGCACGTTCGTCTTCCGCATCGAGGACACCGACGCGGCGCGCGACAGCGAGGAGAGCTACGAGCAGATCCTCGACGCGCTCACCTGGCTCGGACTCTCGTGGGACGAGGGCATCGGCGTCGGCGGCCCGAACGAGCCGTATCGGCAGTCGCAGCGCGGCGACATCTACACCGACCTCATCCAGCGGCTGAAGGCGGCCGGGCACCTCTACGAGAGCTTCTCGACCGCCGAGGAGATCGACGCCCGCAACGAGGCCAACGGCCGCCCGAAGCAGCTCGGCTACGACAACTTCGACCGCGACCTGACCGACGAGCAGCGCGCCGCGTTCCGCGCCGAGGGCCGCGAGCCGGCGCTGCGCCTCCGAGTCCCCGAGGCCGACCTCGGCTTCGACGACCTCGTGCGCGGCCGCATCGACTTCCCGGTCGGCTCGACCATCGACTTCGTCGTCGTGCGCCCGAACGGCGCGCCGCTGTACACGTTCGTCAACCCGGTCGACGACGCGCTCATGGGCATCACGCACGTGCTGCGCGGCGAGGACCTGCTGAGCTCGACGCCGCGGCAGATCGCGCTCTACCACGCGCTCATCGACATCGGCGCGACGACCTTCGTGCCCCGGTTCGGCCACCTCCCGTACGTCATGGGCGAGGGCAACAAGAAGCTCTCCAAGCGCGATCCCGAGTCGAACCTGTTCCACCACCGAGACCGCGGGTTCATCCCCGAGGGGCTCGTGAACTACCTGGCGCTGCTCGGCTGGGGGTTCTCGGCCGACCGCGACGTGTTCAGCCGTGACGAGCTCGTCGCCGCCTTCGACGTCGAGAACGTGAACCCGAACCCGGCCCGCTTCGACCAGAAGAAGGCCGAGGCGATCAACGCCGACCACATCCGCCAGCTCGCGCCCGCCGACTTCGCCGCACGCACCGTGCCGTACCTGCAGGCCGCCGGGGCCGTGTCGTCGCCCCTGTCGGCGGCGCACGAGGCGATCCTCGCCGAGGCCGCCCCGCTCGTGCAGGAGCGCATCCAGGTGCTCGGCGAGGCGCCCGGCATGCTCGGGTTCCTGTTCACGGATGCCTCGGGCCTCGCGTACGACGACGAGGCCACGGCCGCCCTGCCCGCGAACGCCGGCGAGGTGCTCTCCACGGCGCGCGACGCGCTCGAGCGGATCCCCGGCGAGGCGTGGGGCACCGCCGAGATCGAGGAGGCGCTGCGCGCCGCACTCATCGACGGGCTCGGGCTCAAGCCCCGCGTCGCCTTCGGCCCCGTTCGCGTCGCGATCTCTGGCCGCAGGGTCTCGCCGCCGCTGTTCGAGTCGATGCAGATCCTCGGCAAGGTCGACTCGCTCGCGCGGCTCGACCGGCTGATTGCGACGCTTCCTCCGGTGGTCGAGTAGGCGCGCAGCGCCGTATCCTCCGGTGGTCGAATAGGCGCGCAGCGCCGTATCGAGACCCGCGGCGCCGGCGACGGGCGCGTCGGTTCCCAGGCGTGCGGGTACCGAGGCATCCGCGCCCGAGACATCCGTGCCGCGAAACTCAGGAGGTCCTGGCCCATACTGGCCCCCAGGGGCCCATCGGGCCGGATCTCCTGAATTCAGAGCACCCGCGACCGGTGCCGACCGTCGAGCAGTGGGTTCCGGCGAGCGGATGAGACCAGCTCAGTTTGGATGCGAGCCGAACGTCGGCTAAGGTTGGTTCTCGGCCCGAAGGGCGCCGAAAGGCGAGTTCAGGCCATTGGGGTATGGTGTAATTGGCAACACGGCTGATTCTGGTTCAGTTGTTCTTGGTTCGAGTCCAGGTACCCCAGCTCACGTAGAAGCCCGGAAATCCGCAGAAATCGCGGAGTCCGGGCTTCCGTCGTCTCGGGCGATCCCCGGTGAATCCCTGGCCGGAGCGCCGCCTTCGCAGTAGTGCCCGCGTCCGCCATGATGAATCCTGTGACGACCGAGGAGACCTCGCCCGCGCCCGAGGGCGAGAAGCGCACCTTCCGGGGATTTGCATGGACGCATGCGGCCGCAATCATCGCTGCCCTGCCATTTGTTATTGCTGGGGTCCGCGTCTTGCTCTATTCGGGCGGTGACCCGGTCGTGCTGAAGACGCTCATCGAGACGCTCAACATTACGACGTTGCTGCTCGGAACGCTCTTGCCCATCCTTCCGGCCTTCGTGCTGTTCTTCCTGCAGGCGCTCGCCTTCGGTGGCGGACTGTTCAGCAGGCTTCTAGCCAGCCGATCCGGACGGATTGCGCTCCTCGCGGTGTTCGTGTTCTGGATGCTCATCGGACCCCTTCCGACCACGCTCTGGGTAGCGGGAGGCCTTGTCGTCGGAGGCATCGTGCGCGCCATACTTCTGCGCTACGTTCCTAGATTTCACGCCGGTCTAGCGGAATGGCTCTCCCCGCCCGCGGGTTCCAAGTTCGTGTCGCCGTGGCTGATTGGTATTGCCGTCACGATCGTGTTCGTTCTCGCCGTCCCGCAGGGGATGTGGGTGCCGCTGGAGCGCGTGAGTCGCGACGGGCAGGGCGACGAGATTGTGTACGTCCTCGATGACGCTGAAGGCTGGATGACCACGAGTCAGCAAGATCGATCCATCATGCTCCTGCGCTCCGAGGACGTAACCGATCGCGTCGTATGCGACCAGGGTTCCTACAGCTCGTTAATCACGATAATGACACGCGCAGATCCAGCTCCACGTGACGACTGCACGGGTTAGCCACCGATCTGCGCCAGGGGTTTCGCTGCGGGGCGGCTGGCGACGGCGGCCAGGCGGGCCATGTCGTCGGTGTGGTTGTCGCGCGTCAGAGTTTGTGGCAGGGCTGTTAGTTGAGTCCTGAACGGAGATTCTGAATATGCGTAGACCCCCAACGATCCCGGCCGAGAAGAAGACGAGGATCGTGCTCTCGGTGCTCGCCGGGGAGCTGTCGATCGCGGAGGCGGCACGGCGGGAGAAGGTCAGCGAGCAGTCGATCGGCCGGTGGAAGGCGGACTTCCTCGAGGCGGGCAAGTCCGCGATGGTGTCCGGCCGGTCCGGGCCGTCGACGCGTGAGGAGCAGCTCGAGGCGGAGGTCGCGGAGTTGACCCAGGCGCTCGGTGAGGCTGCGGCCGAGATCCGGGTGTGGAAGAAGTCTGCTGAGGGTCGCTTGGGAAATTCGAGGACCTCGAGGTGATCCGCACCGAGGCGGGCATGTCGACCGCGAGGTTCTGCGAACTGTTCGACATGCCCGAGCGGACATGGCGTCGCCGGCAGGCCCGGGCGCGTGCCGGGCACCCGGTGAAGGGGCCGTGGCCGGTGCCGGCGAGGGACGCGGCCCGGGCGCTGGTCGTCAAGCACGCGTCCGCGCATCCCGCGTGGGGGCACCGGAACGTGTGGGCGATGGTCCGCCATGACGGGCACCGGGTATCGCAGGCCAGCGTGCTGCGGCTGTTGCGCGAGGAAGGCCTGATCCTGGAAGCCAACTACCAGGCTGAGCGGCGCAAGCACGCCGAACGACGCAAGTCGGCGTTCGCGAAGGAACCGTCCGGGCCGAACCAGGTGTGGCAGTTCGACTTCAGTGAGTTCGAGACCACGACCGGTGGTACGTGGCGAATCGCGGCGTGCCGGGACTACTGGTCGAAGTACGAGTTCGACGCGCACGTGTCCCCGACGGCGAACAGTACGACGCGATCGAAGCAGTCGAGAAGGCCCTCGCCGAGACCGAACGCCTGCTCGGTGCGCCACTGATCGACTTCGCCCCGGTCGACCCAGATACCGGCGAGGTGAGCCCGGTCGTCACGCTCGTGACCGACAACGGCGGACCGGTCCGGTCCTTCACGTTCGAGGCGTTCATCGCCCCGCATCCCGAGCTCAAGCATGTTCGCACGCGGGCCCGTACGCCCGGGCAGAACGGGGCCCGCGAACGCGGGTTCGGCACGTTGAAGTACGAGTGGCTGTTCCGAGAGGAGATCGATCATGGGCTCTCACTCGTCGAACAGGTCGACGCGTACCGGTACGACTACAACCACGTCCGGCCCCACAAAGCGATCGCGTGGAACCGACCCGCCCACGTCCACGCGGGCTTGGCCGGCCCGACCATCCCCAACTTCGAAATCGAAAAAACCCTGCCAAAAAGTTGACGCGGGACAGGATACCTGAAGCCCGCCGACGTGCAGGCGCTCTCCTCCGTGCTGCCGACCATGCAGGACTGGATCTTCGCGATCCACCGGGAGATCGACGTGCACCCCGTGCTGGCCTTTCGCGAGTACCTGCGCGAGATCGGACTGCTCCGCAGGTTCAAGGGGATTGATGCCCGGGAAGGCGCCGACCGCGATGAGCGACAGGTTGCCCTCGAGGACGGCGCCGGTTCGATAGCAGCGGGGTTGGCGACAGCTGCGGAGCCGCCACCGCGGGCTGGCCGCGAGTATCCTGACGCAGCCATCCTCGGCATCGAGTACGCGGAGCGTGCGAGGCGCTGAAAATCGTGAAGCACTTCAAGTAGTCGAGTTGTGTCCTCACGCGGCCGGGACGCGGGCTTCACTTGGGCGGCAACAGGAAGAACCCAGAGTGTTCAAGCGGAACGGGAAGCGTTGACCTCTCTCGCGACCCAACCAGCCACAACCGCGGCCGCGATCTCGAGCGGGATTCGTTCCTGCTCTATGCGCCGGGGGCGTCCCCACCCAGGGTCGGTGAGCGCCAGATATAGGTCGGCCTCGTGTTCCTCGAGGCCGACCGGCACAACACCGCCTCGCCCAGTAACGGGGATCGGTGCGCCGTTCTTATCGGTGTTCGTTCCGAAGCGCTCCCATCGGTCGAACGCGGGAAGGTCCATGAAGATGGACCGAGCGGGGACTCCGGCGGTGCGGAACTGGGCGAGTATCCGAAGTCCATCGGCGTCCATATCGCCCCAGTAGACGACCAAGGGTGCGTCGGTCAGCCAGCCGAACTCGGCGAACGCGGCCGCACCGTAGCCGGCGCCCTCGACAGCGATCGCCCCCTCGAGGGCGGGGAAGTGGATCGCCGTGTCCTTGTTCTCGCAGATCACGACCACGGCCGGGCTGTAGGCCGGCGCGAAGGAGTCGCCCACCGTCGCGGAATCGTGCCGGCGGCCGCCCCCGGCCAGATGGGCCGGGTCGAGGTAGGTGAAGTGGATGCGCGGCTGATGCGGACGCAGGACACCCAGGCTCTCCCGGCCGGCGAGGGTGGCGACGACACCCCTGCGTGACTCCAGCCACTTCGAATGGAACCCCTCGAGCGGAACCTCCCGCGGGCTGAGGCCCGCGGCGTCGTTCCCTTCGAACCACGCCGCGGCACGACACAGCAGATCCACATCCACCATCGACCACCCGGACGTCGCGGCGACCGTCCGGGCGAGGACGTCCCGCCGGTGCGGGAACGCGGCATCGATGACGGCCGCGCGTGCACGACCCGCGTCGACGAGATCGACCGCGTCGGCGGCGCAGGCCGCCGCGTCCAGATCGGGAACGATCACATGCGACGGCAACGGCACCGTCACCCCGCCAGCCCGCACCCTACGGTCGACGACCTCGAAGCCCTCCGCTGCAGCCCACCGGCGCACCTGATCGGACAGGTCGACGACCTCATCGAAGCGGCCGGTGAGCATCTCCTCGTCGGGGCGGCCGAGCGGATACCGCCTCGGCCACCATCGCTCAGCGCCGGAGATATCCGCCACAACCTCATCCGCCCACCGGGCGAGAACGTGCCGGCGCACCGCCGTCACGACGTCGGGAACACCCTTCACGCGGTCGCGCCCTTGTCGCCGTCGTGGAGGATGTGGTCGACGAACGAGTGGCCGGTGTCGCGGTTCTTGGTGACAACCAGCGTACGTCCGACGTGATCCACGAGGCCGCTGTACTTGTCCACCGGGGCGCCGATGATGAGCTGGAATCCCAGTCCCTTCCACGCCTCAACCGCGCGGCCGGCGAACTCGGAGTCCGCCTTGATGAACCCCTCGTCGAGGAACACCGGGGCGAAGCGTGGGCGCTCGCGGGACTCGTCGCCGAGCTGGAACCGCAGGGCGGCGCCGACGATGAACGCCACCAGCTCCTGCATCTCGCCGCCGCTCTTGCCGGCCAGCGACGCGTACTCGGCAACCTCGGCGCCAGTCGAGTCGAACTGGCGCGCGGTGATCTCCACGTGTCGACGCACGTCGAGGATCTCGTCGCGAGCAGCGTAGTCCGCGAGGCTCGCTGTGAGACGCGGGTCGTTGCGGGTCCGAATCTGCGCCATGAAGACACGCATCTCTGTGAAGCGAGCCATGAGGACTTCGTCGGATGCACCGGCGGTTGACATCTTCGCGAAGGACGAGAGCCCCTTCCGGAACTCCACCTCCACCTTCGGGGCGAGCCGGCGCAGCTCGATCTTCAGTCGGTCGTGCGTGGGGCCGAAGGGCAGCTCCCGGAGGATGTCGTTGACGGAGTGGAGGCGGTCCTCGATCTCCTCGAGCGCGGACGTCATCGAGCTGCCCAGCAGCCGCAGGTACTTGCCGCTCCACTGCAGGGCGTTACGGCGCCACTTCTCCCGCTGCGAGTGGATACCGACCCGGTTGATCTCCTCGAGGATGGCGAGGTAGTCCCGGTACGACGACACCTTCTCGCCGCGGTTCGGGTCGTACCAGCGCTCCTGGAACTGGGAGAAGGTGCGCTCGAGCTCGCGACGGCGGCCAACCACGACGTCGAGAGCGGTCTCCGCCTCGCGTGCCAGCTTCTCGTCGAGCCGCTTCACGAACGAAGCCCATGACGCGCGATTCGGCGTCTCCTCGCCGATCACGTCCGCCCAGGCCGCGTCGAGCTTCGCCGACAGATTCGAAGTGATCGTGATCGACGGATCGTCCTCGAGGGTCTCCATCTTGAGTTTCACCTTGTCGATGAAGGGGGCGAGGTCGGCACGCTGCTTGTCGAGCACCTTCAGATCGCGGTCCAGAACGTGCCTGCGACCCCGCTCCTCGTCGAGAGCGTCATCGAGTTGCTTGACGCGACCCTCGAGGGCGGAGATTCCGATCTTTCCGTCGCGGAGTTCCTGGCGCAGCTCTCGCAGCTTCGCCGCCTCGGAACGCACCGACTCGACGTCGATTTGCGCCCAGGTGAACTCGTCGGTCCGGTCGTACGCTCGTTCGGCCTTGTTCAGCTTGTTGACGTCGGCGGCCACCGCGGCGCGCTTAGCTTCCGCGTCGCGCAGGGAATCGAGCAGTTCCTCCTCGCGGCGGCGAAGCTCGGCCTTCAGGTCATCGTTGTCGAAGCCGATGATCAGGCGCGACTGGCTGCGACCGTGGGCGCCGGAACGGCGGCGGCGGGTTTGACCTGCGAGTGTGACGCGGAGCCCGTCGCCGACGAGGTTGACCGGCGAGGGAACGCACAGTGCGTTCCGTGAGGGATGAGAGACGTGCTCGATGACCCACGCCTGGTACGGAGAAGGCTTGAACTCGAGCTTGCCGGCCAGGCGGTCGGGGTCGATCGGTGCCGGCTGTGCAGGGGCGCCGCGCTGAACGCCTTCGAAAACCAGCCGCGGCGACATGAGGTGCCCATCGATGGCCCGGGAGAACCGTTCGAGGTGTTCGAGCGGGACGAGCAGGGTGCGGGCGCTCGAGTGCAGCACCGTCTCAATCGCGACCCGCCATTGCTCCTCGCCGGCGGCGACGTTGATGAGTTCGGCGACGAACGGGAGATCTTCGGGGTTGAGTCCCGACAGCTCCGCCGCTTTGCGGCGGTTCGCGTCGAGGACCGAGTCGACGCGGCCGGAGCGGCCCTTGAGCGATGCGACCTCCTCGCGAACCTCCTTGAGGGCGGCGTTAGTCGGCCACTCCTCACGCACCAGCCGGTCGCGGATCACATCAAGCTCTGCCCGGCGCTCCTCGGCTCGGCTCTTGTGGTCACGGGAAGCCGCGTGGAGATCGAGCAGGTCATGCTCCGATTCGATGCTGACGTCGAGCCCGGTGAGCGCGTCGTGCAGGCGAGACCGGGCCTTGCAGCGGACATCGAGCTCGACGTCGAGGGCGCTGATCTCCTGCGTGAGCTCCGTGATCTGGTCACCGCCGGCAGCCTTCAGATCCTTCTCGGCTTTCGTCAGCTTCGACTGGATCTCGGCAGCAGCAGCCTCAGCCGATGCCTGCTCCTCGCGCTTGGACGCCACCTGCGCCTGCAGGTCGTCGTCCTCAGCATCGAGGACGGCGGCGTGAGCACGCAGCCGCCACAATCCGGCGGGGGTGTCGTCGGCGTGCAGTGACCCCATGATCGTGGACGTGTCGACCTCGCGCTGTGCGGCCTCCATCGCCTCGAACGCTTCGACGATGGGTGCCAGGAGGTTCGCCTGCTGCTGCGAGATCTCCATCTTCTGGTACATGTCGTCCAGGCCGTTGAACGCCTCGATCGCCTCGTCGGCGACGCTGTACGTGTCCGGCTTCTCGATGACCAGCTGCTTGTACAGGGAGTCGACGGTGGGGAAGTGAGCCCCCTCCTGGATCCGGGCGAGCAGCGCCAGCGCGTTGGAGCCGTCGCCGCCGGCGCCGATGCCGAGGTTTGTCGACAGCTTCTGGGCGAACTCCTCGTAGCTCTGGTGGACCTTGATGCTCGGCCACTTGGCGCGCATCGCGGATTCGGGGAACGAGTCGCCGCCGATCTTTGCGAACGCCTCGAGGTCGCGGACGTTGAGAGTGCCCGTGAGGGTCATCATTCGCTTGACGACCTCGCCGTCGCGAGTCGCGACGGCCGGCACGTGGTAGCCACGGGCAACGGTGAATCGCTCGTCCGAGTCCGAGACGAACGTCGCCGCCACGGCGCCCCACGTCGGCTTCCTGTCTCCGCGCAGCACCTTGTCGGTGAGGCGCCCCTCCTCGCGGGTCTCGTTCGTCTTCCCCCGAAGGTAGGTGACCAGGTTCCGTTGCTCAGCCGAGCGAGCCTTACCAGACGTGGCTGCGTTCGATGCGCCGTTGAAGCGCACGCTCGATGGCATCATCAACGCGAGGTAGGCGTCCAGGACCGTCGACTTGCCCACACCGGAGAAGCCGGTGACGATCGACGCCCCAGAGTGAAAGGAGAATGTCGCCGGCTGGCGATGGAACCCACCCCAGTTCACGACCTCGATCGTCTCGATGCGCCAATGCGACTCGGGGAAGAGACCCACCGAGCCCAGCGTCATCTTCGTCAGTTCGTCAGTCATCGGACTCTCCGGTCTCGTTCGAGAAGAACACCGTCAGCTCCTGCAGTTTCGGCAACGGCAGGAGACGCTCGAGGACGGAGGAAACGACGTACACGCCGGCCTGCTTCGTCTCGATCAGAAGACCCGACTTCCGCACGAACTCGATCGCGTTCTTCAGGCGGGTCGCGTCGCCGAGGTGGTTGGTGGCCGTCTTCGGGCGGATGGACGCGAAGTGGTCCTGTAAGTCCGTCGCGTTCACGATCGCGCGAGCGGCGCCGCCGCCGATCTGGTGACGCTGAACGATCCGCAGGTGCACCAGCAAGGTCGTCTGCTCTCGGTTCCACTGCAACGCACGCAGCAGCGTGGGGAATCCGCGCGTGCTGTCCTGGTTGCGGACCTGGAACTTGTAGGCGACACCGTTGACCTCGTCGAGTTCGAGGTCGAGGTACATGTTATTCAGGTGGGTCTTCACGTCGTCCCGGTTGGTGATCAGTGCCTTCCACTCGCGCTTGTGGGTGTCGCGAGTGATGAACTGGTCCCGCATGATCGCGACGATCGCATGGCGGACGTCGACCCCGAGGTTGCCCTTGTCGCCGTCGAAAGCGGCGTGCGTGAGGGTGACGACGTCGTCGTCGAAGTCGTCGGTGTAACCGAAGTCCGGTTCGGTCTCGCCCGTCCCGTCCTCGGCGAACCCATCAATGAGATCCTCGGTTTCGCTTAGGTCAGTCATCGATCTCCACCCTCTCCGCCATCGGCGCGAGGACGGGTGCCCGAAGCACCATCTCTGAACCGTCCGGCCGCCTCGTCGCGTACTCCTCAAACCCGTGGGCGCGACCGAGATCGTCGCGGTCGGTCACCAACTGCATGATGCCGAGGACGTCAACGGGACGACGCGCTTCGTCGGGCAAGCGCGGGAACACGTTCGCCCCGACCGTCCACCCCGCGGCGCCGACACTGGTCGCCGTGTCCAGCGCTGCGCGAAGCTCGACCAGGCGCGGCCCTCCCTGCCGTCGAAGCTCAGCAGCCGACACCGCCGGCGGTCGGTCGCCACCAACTTCGTCCTCGAGGGGGTCGAACGGGATGTCCTTGGTGTGGTCGTAGAAGTTCTCCCGGATGTACTCGATCTCGAGCACCTCTGGGAGTAGGTCGACCTGCACCGTCGCACGCGGACCTGCAGTCTGCAGCCAGGACTCCATCGCAGATTCGAGGTCGATGAGCACTCGGTCGAGCTCCCGGTCCTCCGCGACGTTGCGGGTCCGGATGAACACGTTGAGGGTTTCGACGGTGTCCACGATCTTCCCCATCGTCAACCGGGCGCCGTCGCGGACGAGACGCACGATGCCGAGCAGGGCCTTCTTCTGATCGACGGTCAGTTCCTCCGCTACACCGGGGTGCTCGACGAGGGTGATGATGTCCGAACGCAACTGGTCGAGGAGTGCGTCGTCGTCCAGCAGGTTGAATGCACCCTCGAACGCGCGACCCTCGGGGGTGGAAGTCGTCAGTTGGCTGGCCCGGTCGAGGTAGTCGGAGACGATCTCGCCGGGAGAGCGGCGGTCGGCCCGGAAGTCGGCCCGGAGTCTCTCCTGCATCTCCTCGACGACCTCGCCGACGCGCGCGAACTCGACCGGCAACCCCGAGACGAGATCCTGCAGTTCGAGGAGGCCCTCGAGGATGAATCCGGCCGAGACCTCCTTCATCTCACCGCCCGCCTCGAGGTAAGCGAGCTCTTCCTGCTGCTGAGCGATCTGGGACCGCAGCATCTGCGTGCGGGCCTCGCGGTCGGGGTTCGACTCGGAGCTGATGCGCCGGGCAGTGTCGACGATGTTCTTGATTCGGTGCTCGCTGAGGTTCACCCGATCGCGAGTGAGGCTCTGGACGAGCCCGAGCGCCTGCATGGCGTACGACGTGAGCGTGTAGGTCGTGCCGTCCACGTCGCGGGTCAGCCATTTCCGGCGCACCCAACCCGTGCACACTTCGCGGCCGTCACCCTCGGGAACGTTGGAGACGCCGCGGGCGCGAAGCTCCTGCAGTAGCGAGTCCACGAGCTCGTGGAGGAGACCGACGGGCTTCGTCTTTGCGTCGCGAGGGAACGCCTCGCGGAACACTGCCACGCTCACCGGCGACAGCGAACCGCGCAACAGCGACATGGTTGGCGCGGCGAACGCCGCCATCACACGGGCATACTCAGCAACGACGCTCATTCGATCCTCTCCGGCCAGAGTTGGCCTACCCGGCCCCGCGACAGTTTCGCAGGGCCCTCCGACACCGGTGAACCCCTCGATTCGTGGACAGCGGCCCATCAGTTCAGAGTCGGTTTAGGAGATCTCTCACCGTCGGTTGGCGCACGTGGCGCACTGAAGCGCTCTGGGTCTGATGGAGACTCGCGCTATTTGATTCCGACCGGCTCGTCGCGGTCGGCTTGGACAGCATAGAACGCCGTCTCGAACTCGACCGGCGGCACGTCGCCGAGGTAGCCATGCAGGCGCTCGATGTTGTGCCAGTGCACCCAGCCGAGCGTCGCGAGCGCGAGGTCCTCGACCGTCTTCCACGGCCCCGATCGGGCGGGCCCGCGGACAAGTTCGGCCTTGTAGTACCCGTTCACGGTTTCGGCGAGGGCGTTGTCGTACGAGTCACCGACGGTCCCGATCGAGGGCGTGGCGCCGATCTCGGCCAGCCGCTCGCCGTAGCGGATGGAGGTGAATTGACTGCCCGCATCGCTGTGACACCGCAGGTCGGCGTGATGTCGACCGCGGGACCAGCGGGCCATCTCGATCGCGTCGAGCACCATCTCGGTGCGCATGTGCGACGCGACCCGCCACCCCACGATCATCCGCGAGTACGCGTCGATGATGAAGCACACGTACGCCACGCCGGTCCAGGTTGGCACGAACGTCAGGTCCGTCACCCAGAGCCGGTTCGGGACGGTCGCGGTGAACTGGCGCTGCACCAGATCCGGATGCCTGGCCGAGGTTGGATCCGGCTTCGTCGTCTTCACTCGCTTGGACCGTCTGGCGCCCTCGATCCCCGCCGCCCGCATCAGCCGGCGTTCTGGTCCCGGCCGATCATGACCCCAGCGCGGCGGGCGGCCTTCCATAGCTTGCGGACCCCGTACACGCGGTAGTTCGACTCCCACAGGGCGACCAGCCGCGGGATCAGCTCCTCGTCCCGTACCGCACGTGCCGACGGGACCCGGGTCTTCACGGCGTAGTAGCTGCTCGGAGCCACCCGCAGCAACCTGCAGATGAGCTCGACCCCGAGCCGGCGACCGCCCACCAGGTCGTCCTTGTTCTGGTCGATGAACGCGACTACTTCCGGTAGTGGCGGTCGAGCTCCGCCCCGAAGAAAGACGCCGCCCGCTTGAGCACCTCGTTCGCCCGACGCAACTCGCGGACCTCCTGCTCCAGCTCGCGCACCCGAGCCGCCTCAGCCGTACTCACCCCGGGTGCGACGCCCTCGTCGATATCGGCCTGCTTGACCCAGGTCCGCACCGACTCGACGCCATAGCCGAGCTGCGACGCGACTCGCTGCACCGTGCCCTGCGTGACGCCGAGCTCAGCCCGCAGCGTCCTGACCATCCGCACCGCTGCGGCCTTCTCCTCGATCGAGTAGCGACGCGTCGTCGGCTCCCAGGCGCCTGTTCTCTCGGCATAACCCCATCCTCGTTTCCAAGGTCAAGAGCCTCCAAAAGACCCAGAGCGCTTCACAGGCACGCGCACGAACCGGTTGTCCAGCCGGCGGACCGCGGCATGGCTCGACGGAGCGATGCGTCGCGGTCGCGCCGCTCGACGTTACCCGAGCACCTCGACGCCGAACCCGGCGACGACAGCCCGCACCTCCGAGAGGTAGCGCTGCGCCTGGTCGGTGAGCGGAATCGCGGCGTGGCCGATCCAGCCGATCTCGATGCGCTCGTCGACCTCGAGCGGGATGGCCACGATCTCGGGGTCGAGTTCGTCGCTGATGATTCCCGTCGAGATCGTGTAGCCGTCGAGCCCGATCATCAGGTTGAAGATCGTCGCCCGGTCGGACACCCGGATCTCCTGCGCGCTCGACAGGGTCGAGAGGATCTCCTCGGCGAAGTAGAAGGAGTTGTTCGCCCCCTGGTCGAACGTGAGCCGCGGCAGGTCGGCGAGATCGGCGAGGGTCGCACGGTCCCGAGCGGCGAGCGGGTTGTTCCGCGAGATGAAGATGTGCGGCTCGGCGAGGAAGAGCGGGTGGAAGACGAGCCCGGAGTCCCGCAGCAGCTTGTCGATGACCTTGCGGTTGAAGTCGTTGCGGTAGAGGATGCCGAGCTCGCTGCGCAGGGTCCGGACGTCCTCGATGATGTCCCAGGTGCGGGTCTCACGCAGCGAGAACTCGTACTCGGCCGCCCCGGTGCGCTTGACCATCCGGACGAACGCATCGACCACGAACGAGTAGTGCTGGGCCGACACCCCGAGCAGGCGTCGCGACGGCGGTCGACCGAGGTAGCGCTGTTCGAGCAGCGCCACCTGCTCGACGACCTGTCTCGCGTACCCGAGGAACTCCGCGCCGTCGGGGGTGAGGCTGACGCCGCGGGCCGAGCGGGTGAGGAGCGCGCGGCCCACCCGGGTCTCGAGGTCCTTCATCGCGGCGGACATCGTCGGCTGTGCGACGTAGAGCACGTCGGCCGCCGCGGAGATCGACCCCTCCGCCGCCACCTCGATGAAGTAGTGGAGCTGTTGCAGCGTCACGCCGTTCGTGTCCCGGGGCATAGGCAAACCCTATATGCATGCATAGTCGCGCCGAGTTACCCGATATCCGTCCGATGCCTGCACGATGGCTGCAGCGCTTCTGCAGGCCGAGCCCGGCCGATCGACACCCACGGATTGGCCACGCATGGCAGACGAGTTCACGTACGGCATCACCACCACCCGCTTCGACGAGGGCTACACCCCGTCGGAGAGTTCCCGGGCCACCACGAACTTCGCGAACCTGGCGCGAGGTGAGCATCGTCAGCAGAACCTCCGGAACACGCTGACCATGATCGATCGCCGGTTCAACGACCTCGCGCACTGGGACAATCCGAACGGCGACCGCTACACGGTGCAGCTCGACATCGTCTCCGTGGAACTGCGGTTCGCCGCGGAAGGCGCCGACCAGCAGTTCCCGCTGCTCGAGGTGCTCGACGTGCAGATCGTCGACCGTCGCACGGGCGTCCGTCGCCACGGGATCGTGGGGAACAACTTCTCGTCGTACGTCCGTGACTACGACTTCAGCGTGCGCCTTCCGGCGGTGAACGCCGACACGACGAAACCCACCATCCCCGACGACTTCGGGGACCTCCACGGCAAGCTGTTCCAGCATTTCCTCGACTCCGAGGCCTACCAGGAGCGCTTCACGCAGTCGCCCGTGATCTGCATCAGCGTGTCCACGAGCAAGACGTACCACCGCACCGCGAACGAGCACCCGGTGCTCGGCGTCGAGTACCAGCAGGAGGAGTTCTCGCTCACCGACCAGTACTTCGCGAAGATGGGGCTGAAGGTCCGGTACTTCATGCCGTGCGGCGCCGTGGCGCCGCTCGCGTTCTACCACCGCGGCGACCTGCTCAACGACTACTCCGACCTGCAGCTGATCGGCACGATCAGCACGATGGAGACGTTCCAGAAGATCTACCGCCCCGAGGTCTACAACGCCAACGCCGCCGCCCCGCCGGTCTACCGGCCGAGCCTCGAGGCGCAGGACTACTCGCGGACCGACATCGCGTACGACCGCGTCGAGCGCAGTCAGCTGGCCGTGACGCAGGGTGCGTTCACCGACGAGCACTTCATCACGCCGCACCGCGACGTGCTCGAGCAGTGGGCCGGCAACCGCCCCCTTCCCGTCGGATGACCGGCGGAGCATCCTCGGACATGGACACGTACCTCCCCACCTCGATCGTCGGCAGCCTGCCCAAGCCGTCGTGGCTCGCACAGCCCGAGGTCCTCTGGTCGCCGTGGAAGCTCGAGGGCGATGCCCTCGTCGAAGGCAAGCAGGACGCGCTGCGCATCGCCGTCCAGGAGCAGACGCGCCGGGGCATCGACATCATCAGCGACGGCGAGCAGACCCGACAGCACTTCGTCACGACGTTCATCGAGCATCTCAGCGGCGTCGACTTCGAGAACCGCAGGACCGTGCGCATCCGCGATCGCTACGACGCGAGCGTGCCGACCGTCACCGGCGCAGTCCGGCGCGAGCGACCCGTGTTCGTCGAGGACGCGCGGTTCCTCCGCACGCTCACCGACCTTCCGATCAAGTGGGCGCTCCCCGGACCCATGACGATGATCGACACGCTCTACGACGCCCACTACGGCAGTCGCGAGAAGCTGGCCTGGGAGTTCGCGACGATCCTCAACCAGGAGGCGCGGGAGCTGGAGGCGGCGGGCGTAGACATCATCCAGTTCGACGAGCCGGCGTTCAACGTCTTCTTCGACGACCTCAAGGACTGGGGGGTCGCTGCGCTCGAGCGGGCAGCCGAAGGACTGCGTGCGGAGACGGTCGTGCACATCTGCTACGGCTACGGGATCAAGGCCAACACGGACTGGAAGGCGACCCTCGGGTCGCAGTGGCGGCAGTACGAGGAGTCGTTCCCGCTGCTGCGGGAGTCGTCGATCGACACGGTCTCGCTCGAGTCGCACCACTCGCACGTGCCGATGGACCTCGTCGAGCTCATCCGCGGCAAGAAGGTCATGCTCGGCGCGATCGACGTCGCGAGCGAGGAGGTCGAGTCGCCGGAAGAGGTCGCCGACACCCTCCGGAAGGCCCTCGCGTTCGTCGATGTCGACAAGCTCATCCCCAGCACGAACTGCGGCATGGCGCCGTTCCCGCGGGATGTCGCGCTGGGCAAGCTGAGCGCGCTCAGCGCGGGTGCTCGGATCGTCCGGGACGAACTCGCACGCGTCCCCTCGTCCGCGCTGGTGTCGTGACGTGTTCCACGCGTACCCGACCGACGCCTGGACCGCGACGCCGAAACCCGGCTTCACGTCCTCGCTGTCCGCGGAAGACTTCAAGGCGGTCTTCCGCGGGCATCCCGGTGGAGTCGCCGTCATCACGGCCGACGCGGGCGACGGTCCCGTCGCGCTGACCGCGTCGTCGGTCTCCTCGGTGAGCGCCGAGCCGCCGTTGTTGATCTTCTCGATCTCGGCGCTGTCGTCGGCATCCGACGTGCTCTCCCGCGCCGAGACGGTCGTCGTGCACTTCCTGGACGCGAACGACGTCGAGTTGGCGAAGCTCGGCGCAGCGCGCGGGATCGATCGTTTCGCCGACACGCACCGCTGGTCGCGGCTGGTGACCGGGGAGCCGGTGTACCGCGATGTGCGCGCCTGGGTGCGCTGCGCGGTCATCGACCGCATGGATGCCGGGACCTCCACGGTCATCGCCGCGCACGCGCTCCAGTCCCACATCGAGCGCGACGCCCACGCCGGCGGGCCCGGCGACGCACTGGTCTACCACAACCGCACGTGGCACCGTCTCGGTGCGCACTCCCGGATCGAGGGCTGACCCGCCGGGCGCCGACTCCGACGCCCGGTGTCGCGCCCGGCCCCGATGTTCGGCGACGAGCTCGCTGAGGCGGCATTCGACGGCTCCTGCGCCGCGCCCCGAACCGCGGCATGGCTCAGCCTGCGTGGATGACGTTCACGCCGGCTTCGGTGAGTTCGCGTGCCGTCGGGTCGTTCGCCGGCGTGTCGGTGATGACGCCGGCGACCTGGTCGAACGACAGGACGCCGTAGCGGGAGGCGGTGCCGAACTTCTCCTCGCTGCCGAGCACGTACGTATCGGCGGCACGGGATGCGAGGGCGCGCTTCATCGCGGCTTCATCGGCATCGCCGGTGGTGAGCCCCGCGGTGGGGTGGATGCCCGTGACGCCGAGGAACAAGAGGTCGGCGCTGATCCGGTTCGCGGCCTCGATCGCCGCGGCCCCGCAGGCGACGGCGGAGTGCTTGAACAGCCGGCCGCCGATGAGGAACACGTCGGCCTCGTGGTCGATCAGGGCGGCGGCGATCGTCGGACTGTGCGTGATGACGGTGCCGTGGAATGCCCTGGGCAGCGCGTCGACCATCGCCAGGGTCGTGGTTCCTCCGTCGAGGATGACGGTCGCTCCCGGCTCGATCAGTGCGGCGGCGGCGGCAGCCACGCGCCGCTTGCTTTCGGGTGCCACCGTGACGCGCGAGGCGTAGTCGGCCACGGCGGGGGAGGCGGGGAGTGCGCCGCCGTAGACGCGCACGGCCAGGCCGAGCGAGTCGAGCTCGCGCAGATCCCGGCGGATGCTGTCTTCCGACAGGCCCAGCTCCGCGGCGATCTCCTTGGCGACGATGCGCCCGTCGATGCGCAGTCGCTCGAGGAGCAGGTCTTTGCGGGCCGCAGCGAGCATCCGTGTTCCTTCCTGATCTTGCACGTTCTTGCTGTATTGTACCGACAATGAGCAAGCCCATGTTGATCCTGATCGCCGGTCCCTACGCATCCGGCACCGATGGCGACCCCGAGCTGATGGCACGGAACCTGAGGCGCCTGGAGGAAGCGGCCTGGCCCATCTTCCGAGCCGGCCACGTGCCGATGATCGGCGAGTGGGTGGCGTTGCCGGTCCTCGCCAGCGCGGGGGCGAGCGGGTCTGCCGATCCGCTCGCGGCCGAGGTGATGTACCCGACCGCCGAACGCCTGCTCCAGCACTGCGACGCCGTGCTGCGCCTGCCGGGCGACTCGCGCGGCGCGGATCAGGACGTCGCGATCGCACGTGAGCGGGGCATCCCGGTGTACCACTCCCTCGACGAGGTTCCGGGTGCATCGGTGTCAGCCGGGTGACCCGGCCGGATGACGCTGCGCAGAGCTAACCCGATGGTTCGTCGGTGGACGCTCACGCTGCCGATGCGCGCTCGACGCTCCCACCGCGCTCCGCCCGATCATGCCGCACCCGTGCGTACACGGTCGCGGCGATCACGAGTGCCGCGGCGACGAGTGCGGCGACGCCGGTCGCCACCGAGTACGGCTCGTCGGTGATCCTGGCGATCGCGACCCAGCAGATGCCCCAGCACAGCGAGAGGGTCGGTGCGATCCGGCCGCCGCCCCAGACGGCGAGCGCGATCCCGATCGCACCGGCGACGGCGAGTACTGCGCCGGCCCAGATCTCCGGGGCGAGCCCGAAGCCGTCGAATCCGGCTGCGACGAGCACGGCGGTGGTATTCGCCACCGTCGCGATGATCACCCATCCGAGGTACAGGCCGATCGAGCCGTCGGCGACGACGGTCTCGACGCGGTCCTTGGCCGCCGACCGGCGAAGCAGCACGAAGAGCCGGCAGAGCACGGCGAGCAGCACCGCGATCACCGGCAGGCTCAGTGCGAGCAGGTCGAGTTGCACGACGGCGATCCACAACGCGTTGAGCACGAGCGAGGCCACGACCCACCACCCGATGCGCCGTTGGCGTTCGTCGGCGCGCTGGGCGGGCAGGGCCTGCCAGATCGCGTAGGCGAGCATGCCGACGTAGATCACGCTCCAGATGCGGAACGCGCCGGTGCCCGGCGCGATCAGCGTCGAGTCGGCGTCGAGCGAACCGCCCGCGGCATCCTGGATCGGTGTCCCGACGATCACCCCCGACCCGATGAACGCCGCCACGATGGCGAGCACCGAGCTGACGAGCACGCCGACCTGACGGAACACGTCGCGTCCGTCGATCGATCGGGCGCCTGCGGGGTTCGAGGTGGTCGCGCTCATGTCCGGGTCCCTTCGTCCGACGATGCGGTGCGCACCGTTCGTGCACCCTGACACGGTCGGCGACGATCCGGGTGACCGTTGACATCCGGCCCGAACGCGCTCCGCCGCCCACGAACCGCTCGCGAGGCGCATGCCGCGCATCGGATAGCCGGAGGCCGCCCCTACTGCGCCGCGCCCCCGAACCGCGACACGACGCCGGCGCGCGAGTCGTCCTCGCTCGCGAGCACGCCGCCGTTCGCGACGAAGTCGGCCTTGACCTCCTCGAACATGATGCGCACGTCCTGTTGCCGGGCGCCGAGCGCGCTGACGGCGGCCTGCGTCACCTGCTCGGCGAAGTCGCGGCGCTGGTCGACGGTGCGGCCGGGCAGGAGTTCGACGCGGATGTTGGGCATGGGGGTTCCTCTCGTATCGGTGCGAAGACTCAGCTCGCGGTGAGGCGGCGGCCGCCGAACTGGCGGCTGAGTCGGTCCCTGGCTTCGAAGAGCAGGTCGATGATCGCGCGTTCCTTCTCGTCGTCGAGGCGGGCGAGCGGCACGGAGCAGCTGATGGCGTCCTTCGACGGATGCTGGAACGGCAGCGCGACGGCGAAGCAGCGCATGCCGATGCCGGCCTCCTCGGCGTCGACGGCGTAGCCGACCTCGCGCACGTGTGCGAGGTGGTCGATGAGTGCGTCGCGCGAGGTGATGGTGTGCGCGGTCGACGCCGGAAGGGTCTCGGGCACCAGCTTGCGCACGGCGGCGTCGGGCAGTTCGGCAAGCGTCACCTTGCCGAGGGCGGTCGCGTGCGCGGGCAGGCGCCGGCCGATCGCGGAGAACATGCGCAGCGGATGCACCGACTCGCGCTTGGCCATGTAGACGACGTCGGGGAACTCGAGACGGGCCAGGTGCACGGTCTCGCCCGTGTCGGCGGCGAGTGCGTCCATCACCTCGGAGGTGCGCAGCACCGTCGGGTCCTGGTCGACGTACGAGGAGCCGATGAGCAGCGCGCTCATGCCGAGGCGGTAGGTCGATCGCGAGGCGTCGGCCTCGACCCAGCCGCGGTGCTCGAGCGTGCGCAGGATGCTGTGCAGGCTCGACTTCGGGATGCGCAGCCGCGACGCGAGCTCGCCCAGCCCCGCCGCGCCGCTCGCGAGGCTCTCGAGGATCTCGAGGGTTCGATCAGCCGACTTCACGGGCACGAAGTCGGGCTCGTCTGCGGCGGAGATCGGTTCGGTCATCGCTGACTCCCTGTTCGAAATGCCGAACGGCATTCTCATACTTGACTCGACGTTCACCATAGCCTACCGTCTGGCGTACAAGCTAGCGAACATCGTTCAAGGATGAGGATGGAGCCTTCGGTGAACCGAGACCGCCACAGCACGAGCCCGGCCGGGGCTCGTGCCGCGACGACGCAGGAACTGCGCGACGCCTACCTGATCGACGACCTGTTCGCTTCGGGAGAAGTTCGAACCCTGCACACCGCGGAGGATCGCATGCTCGTCGCCGGCATCGTGCCGACCGGCGACGTCGAGCTCGGACTCGGCGAGATCCCCGCACTCGGCGAGGGCGGCCTCGCCCGCCGGGAGTTCGGCATCGTGAACCTCGGCGAAGCCGGCGAGGTCCTGGTCGACGGCGCCGTGCACCGCCTCGAGCATCGAGACGGCCTGTACGCCGGGCGCGGAGCGGCTCTCGCCTTCCGCGGCGACGGCGCCCGCTTCTCCCTCGTCTCGGCCGTCGCCGAGGTCGCCCACCCCACGGTCCGGATCCCGTTCGCCGACAGCGAGCCCGTCGAGCTCGGCTCTGAGGACGGCGCGGGGCGCCGCGCCCTGCACCGGTACGTCTGGGGCGGAGGGCCCGTCGCCTCGAGCGTCCTGCAGTTCGGCGTCACCGTGATCCACCCCGGATCGGTGTGGAACACCTACCCGCCGCACCTCCACGAACGCCGGACCGAGATCTACCTCTACTTCGACCTGGCCGACGACGCCCGCGTCGTCCACCTGATGGGCGAGCCCGCACACACCCGCCACCTCGTCGTCCGCAACGAGGAGGGCGTCATCGCGCCGCGCTGGTCGATCCACACCGGCGTCGGCACCGGGGCTTACGCCTTCGTCTGGGCGATGGCCGGCGACAACCGCGACTACGGCGACCTCGCGCCCGTGCCCGTCGAGGACCTCCGGTGACCGCGACGGCCACGCTGTTCTCGCTCGAGGGCCGGACGGCGCTCGTCACCGGCGCGGGTCGCGGCATCGGCCGGGCCATTGCGCTCGGCCTCGCCGACGCGGGAGCCGGCCTCGTGCTCCTCGGCCGCAACGGCTCGACGGCGGCGACGGCCGACGAGATCGCCGCGGCCGGGCGCCCTGTGGACGTCGTCGACGCCGACCTCGGGGATCTCGCCGGCCTCCGCACCACGATCGACGAGTTCGCCGAACGGACCGACGTCGACGTGCTCGTCAACTGCGCGGGCGTGATCCGGCGCGCCGCGTTCCTCGACGCCGCCGACGCCGACTGGGACGAGGTGATGACCGTCAACCTCGACGCGCCGAGGCTGCTCAGCCGCTGGGTCGCCGCGGGCATGCTCGACCGGGGTCGCGGCAAGATCATCAACATCGCCAGCCTCCTCTCGTTCCAGGGCGGCAAGGACGTCGCGAGCTACACCGCCAGCAAGCACGCCATCGTCGGCCTCACCCGCGCCCTCGCGAACGAATGGGCCCCGCGCGGCGTGCAGGTCAACGCGATCGCCCCCGGCTACATCGCCACCGACAACACCGCGGCGCTCCGCAGTGACCCGGCCCGCGAGGCCGAGATCCTCGCGCGCATCCCCACCGGCCGATGGGGCCGACCGCCCGACATCGTCGGGGCGGCGGTCTTCCTCGCGGCACCGGCATCCGACTACGTCACCGGACACACGCTCGTCGTCGACGGCGGGTGGATGTCCCGCTGACCAGGCCACCCACTGCACCACCACGCACCACGCACCACCACCACCTCATGCACCACCACACCTGACACCTGAACAGGAGCATCACATGATCACCACAGCCAGGAATCGCGGGCGCATCGTCGCGTTCGCGACGGCCGGCCTCGCGGTGCTCGCGCTCGCCGGTTGCGCGAGCGAAGGCACCGGCGGCGGCGACGCCGCAGCCGGGGCGTGCGCGCCCGAGGACATCACGCTCATCGGGCAGGTCCGCAACGAGACCAACCCGTACGAGAAGGCGTGGCTCGACGGCGGCGACGCCTTCGCCGAGTCCGTCGGCCTCGAGCAGACGCGACTCACCTACGACGGCGAGTCTCCGAAGCAGCAGGATCAGCTGCGCCAGGCGCTCAGCACCGGCAACGCCGAGTGCATGGTGCTGAACGTGCTCCCGAACGGCGACTCGGACACGACGCCGATCGTGAAGGAGGCCGACGCCGCGGGCGCCTACCTCGTCACCCACTGGAACAAGCCCGCCGACCTGAACCCGTGGGACGGCTACGACACGTGGATCTCGCACATCACGTTCAACGGCGTCGACTCGGGCCGGCAGATCGCCGAGACCATGTTCGAGGCGATGGGCGGCGAGGGCGGCATCATCGCCCTCCAGGGCATCCTCGACACGAGCGCTGCGAAGGACCGGTTCGCCGGGCTCGAGGAGGCGCTGGCCGAGAACCCCGGCATCACCCTGCTCGACGAGCAGGCCGCCGACTTCGACCGCACCACGGCGTTCAACGTCACGAAGACGCTGCTCACCAAGCACGGCGACGCGATCGGCGGCGTGTGGGCGGCGAACGACGACATGGCGCTCGGCGCGCTGCAGGCCCTCGAAGCGGCGGGCAAGGCGGGCACGGTCAAGGTCGTCGGCATCGACGCCGTGCCCGAGGCCGTCGAGGCCATCGCCGCGGGCGACATGACCGCCACGGTCTCGAGCGACGGACCCTGGCAGGGCGGCATCGGCCTCGCCATGGGGTACTGCGCCCTCACAGGCGAGCTCGCCGTCGGCGACCTCAGCGATGAGGACCGCGCCTTCTACGCGAAGCAGACCCTCATCACCGCCGACAACGCGGAGGAGAACCTCGAGCCCTCGGTGAACCTCGAGGACTTCGAGTGCGGCAACCTGTTCGACCGCGTCGACGGGCCGATCAACTGATGTCGGCGCCCGCCCGGCTCGAGCACGCGCCGCCTGAGACCGGGCGGGCCGCCTCCCGCGCGCACCGTCGCGCCACGCTCCTGGCCGACTTCGGTCCCCTCGGGGCACTCGTGCTGCTGTGCGCCGTGTTCGCGGTGCTCAGCCCGCAGTTCCTCACCTGGGGCAACCTGCGCAACGTCCTCGACTCCGCCGCGGTGTTCGCCGTGATCGCGGTCGGCCTCACGTTCGTGCTCCTCATGGGCGCGATCGACCTGTCGATCGAGGGCGTGATGGCCACTGCGGCGCTGAGCGTCGCGCTCCTCGTCGCGAACAACCGGAACGACATCGACCTCGGATTCCTCGGCGTCGTGGCCGCGGTCGCACTCGGGGCCTGCTTCGGCCTCGCGAGCGGCATGCTCTCGACGGGCCTGAAGATCCCGTCGTTCATGACGACGCTCGGCGTCTCGGCGATCGGCATCGGCATCGCGACCGTGCTGTTCGCCGGCGTCCAACCGACGCTGCGCTCGCCGGAGCTCGCCGAATGGGCGTCGGGCCAGTGGCTCGGCCTCACCCGGCTGACCTTCGTCGCGGTCGCCGTGGTCGTCGTCGGCGTCCTGATCCAGCGCTACACGCGGCTCGGCCGGTATGCCCGAGCGATCGGCGGCGCGGAGGAGATCGCCGTGCTGTCGGGCCTGCCGGTGCGCCGGTACAAGACGCTCGCGTTCACCTTCGCCGGCGCGGCGTACGGACTCGCCGGCGTCATGGTGACCGTGCAGCTCGGATCCGGCATCGTCCAGGCCGGCGTCGGGCAGAACTTCGCCGCGATCACCGCGGCCGTCGTCGGCGGAACCCTGCTCTCGGGCGGCCGCGGCGGCGTGCTGCAGTCCGTGGTCGGCGTGCTCATCGTGACCGTCCTCGCCAACGGCCTCGTCCTCATCGGCGTGAGCCCCTACGTGCAGCGTGCCGTGCAGGGCCTCATCGTGGTCGTCGCGGTGGTCATCACCGCCTGGCCGCTGCGCGAACGACTGCGGGTGGTGAAATGACCGGGACCACGGACCCCACCGCCCCGCCCGCGCTCGCCGTGCGCAACCTGCGCAAGACGTTCGGCGAGACGACGGCGCTCGACGGCGTCACCTTCGAGGTGCGACCGCACGAGGTCGTCGGCCTCATCGGCGAGAACGGCGCCGGCAAGTCGACCCTGCTGAAGACCCTCATCGGCCTCGTGCAGCCCGACGAGGGCACCATCGAGGTGCGCGGCGTGCCGGTGCGCATGCGGGGCATCGCCCAGGCCGGCGCCGCCGGCATCGGCATGGTGTTCCAGGAGCAGTCGTTGATCCCGAACCTCACCGTCGCCGAGAACATCCTGCTCGCCGCCGAGGGCCCCGCCGTCGTCGGCGGCCTGTACCGCTGGGGCGAGCTCAACCGGCGCGCCCAGGCGCAGCTCGACAAGATCGGCTCGAAGATCTCGCCCAGGGCGATCACCGAGGAGCTGAGCTTCGCCGACCGGCAGATGGTCGAGGTCGCCAAGGTCCTCGCGACCGAGGAGCGCACCAACGACGAACCCGTCGTACTGCTCGACGAGCCGACGTCGGTCCTCGACCGCGACGAGACCGAGGTGCTGTTCGCGCAGATCGAGCGGCTCCGCGCCCGGGCATCCGTCGTGTTCGTCTCGCACCGGCTCGACGAGGTGCTCCGCGTCTCCGACCGCGTCTACGTCCTGCGCAACGGGCAGACGGTCGCCGAATGCACGCCCGGCGAGGTCGACGAGGAGACGCTGCGCCGGCTCATGATCGGCCGCGACCTCGAGGGCAGCCACTACGGCGAGGAGTTCCAGCGCCCGCCGCGCGAGGAGGTGCTGCTCCACGTCGACGACCTGACCGTCAAGGGCGTCTGCGACCACGTCGGCTTCGACGTCCACGCCGGCGAGGTGCTCGGCATCGCGGGCGTGCAGGGCTCCGGCCGCGAGGAGCTGTGCCGCGCGCTGTTCGGGGCGCTCGCCGCCCGCAGCGGCCGGGTCACCCTGTCCGGCCGTCGCGCCCGCCTGCGATCGCCGCGCGCCGCGATCGCCGCCGACGTCGGGTTCGTCCCGGCCGAACGGCGTCGCGAGGGCATGGTCGCGTCCATGTCGGTGGCCGAGAACATCACGCTGCCCCACCTCGACGAGGTCTGCGCGGGGCCCGTGCTCCGCCGCGGCAGGGAGCGGGCGCTCGCCGAGGAATGGATCGAGCGACTGCACATCCGGACGCCCGGGGCATCCGCCCCGATCGGATCGCTCTCCGGCGGCAACCAGCAGAAGGCGGTCCTCGCCCGATGGATGGTGTCGGACTCGCTGCGGCTGCTGATCCTCGACCACCCCACCCGCGGGCTCGACGTCGGCGCGAAGAGCGAGGTGTACCGGCTCATCCACGAACTGACGGCCTCGGGCGTCGCCGTCATCCTGATGGCCGACAGCCTCGAGGAGCTCATCGCGATGAGCCACCGCGTGCTCGTCATGCGCGACGGCCGCGTGAGCGCCATGCTCGACGCACCGCCCGAGCGCAAGCCCGCACCCGTCGACGTCCTGGAGCAGATGATCTGATGTCCGTATCCGAGAAGACCGGCTCCTGGGCCGTCGTCGCCGACGTCCCGCGCCGCATCAGCGCGTCGCGGCGACGGATGCTGCTCACGATCATGCCGATCGTCGTGCTCGTGGTGCTCGTCGTCGCGATCGGCGTGGCGAACCCGAACTTCCTGCGGCCGTCGAGCATCTGGACCGCGCTCGACTCCGCCGTGCCGATCATGATCCTCGCCGCTGGGGCGATGCTCGTGATCCTGTGCGGCGGGATCGACCTCTCGATCGCGGCGCTCGCCTCGCTGTCGTCGGTACTCGTGGCGCTCTGGATCCCCATCCTCGACGGGTGGGCGGTGCCGGCGGTCGTGCTCGTCGGCGCGGCGGCCGGGTTGCTGCAGGGTGCCGTGCACGTCGTCGCCCAGGTGCCCTCGTTCCTCGTCACCCTCGGCGGGCTCGCCGTGTGGTCGGGCATCGCGCTCGTGGCATCCGGCGCCTCGACGATCGGCGTCAGCGGGACGACGCTCGACTGGACGTTCACGCGGCTGACCGACGCGCGCATCCCGAGCGCGGTCGTGATCGCGGTCGTCGTCGTCGCGCTGTTCGCGCTCGTGCTGCACCTGACCCCGGCCCGGCGCTGGCTGATCGCGATCGGCAGCTCCGAGCCCGCCGCCCTCCTCGCCGGCGCGCCCGTCGCACAGGTGAAGATCGCGGCGTTCACCGTGTCGGGGGCGTGCGCCGGGTTCGCCGGCGTCATGCTCGTCGGCCGGACGTTCAGCGGGGCGCCGAGCCTCGCGGACTCCCTCCTGCTGCCGGTGGTCGCCGCGATCGTGGTGGGTGGAACGGCGATCACCGGCGGGTTCGGCGGCATCGGCCGCACGGTCATCGGCGTGCTCATCATCACGGTGCTGCGCGTCGGACTGTCGGTCGCGGGCGTCGACCCGTCGTACGAGCAGATCTTCTATGGTGTGCTCGTGATCGCCGCCGTGGCCCTGACCATCGATCGCTCGAAGCTGCCGTTCGTGAAATGACCGGCACCCGACCGCACCCACCGACCCTGGCCATCACCGCCGACGGACCCCCGTCACCTGAAAGGACCACCATGACCGACACGGCCATCCTCGGAACCGTCACCGACTTCCTCTCGTCGCCGAGGCGCCTGCTCATCGACGGCGAACTGCGGGACGCCGCCGACGGCCGCACCTTCGAGACCGTCGACCCGGCCACCGAGGACGTGCTCGCCCACGTCGCGCGGGCCGGGACGGAGGACGTGGACCGGGCCGTCGCCGCCGCGCGGCGGGCGTTCGAGCACGGATCGGCATGGAGCCGGTTCACGCCGCGGGAGCGGGGTCGCCTGCTCTGGAGGGTCGCCGACCTGCTCGAGGAGAACGCCGACGAACTCGCCCAGCTCGAGGCGCTCGATGGCGGCAAGCCGTTCGTCGGAGCCCGCGACGGCGACGTCGCGACGGCTGCCGAGCTCTTCCGCTACTTCGCCGGCTGGGCGAACAAGATGGAGGGGACGACGATCCAGCTCTCCAGCCGCACCGCGCAGTTCCACGCGTACACGGTGCGCGAACCGATCGGCGTCGTCGCGGGGATCGTGCCGTGGAACTTCCCGCTGACCATGGCCGCCTTCAAGATCGTCCCCGCGATCACGGCCGGCAACACGGTGGTGCTCAAGCCCGCCGAGCAGACGCCGCTGAGCGCCCTGCGCCTCGGCGAGCTGCTGCTCGAGGCCGGCCTGCCTGCGGGCGTCGTCAACGTGCTCCCCGGCTTCGGCGACACCGGCGCGGCCCTCGTCGCCCACCGCGACGTCGACAAGGTGGCGTTCACCGGGTCGACCGAGGTGGGCAAGAAGATCGCCGCCGCCGCGGCCGGGAACCTCAAGAAGGTGTCGCTCGAACTCGGCGGCAAGGCCCCGAACCTCGTCTTCGACGACGCGGACCTCGCCAAGGCGATTCCCGGTTCGGCGCACGCCGCCTTCTTCAACCAGGGGCAGTGCTGCGTGAACGGCTCCAGGCTCTACGTGCAGCGGGGGGTGTTCGACGAGGTCGTCGCCGGCATCGCCGAGATCGCCAGGGGCATCCGCGTCGGCAGCGCCCTCGATGAGCGCACCGACATGGGCCCGCTCATCTCCGACGAACAGTTCGCGAAGGTCACCGGATACCTCGAGGCCGGCGTCGCCGACGGCGCGACCGTCGTCGAGGGCGGTGCCCGCGTCGGCGACCGCGGCTACTTCGTGCGGCCGACGGTCTTCACCGACGTGAGCGAGCAGATGTCGATCCAGCAGGACGAGATCTTCGGCCCGGTGGTCACCGCGGTCCCGTTCGACACCGAGGAGGAGGCCGTCGCGCTCGCGAACAACACCCGGTACGGCCTGGCCGCCGGCGTCTGGTCGCGCGACATCGGCACCGCGCACCGGGTCGGCGGACGCCTGCGGGCCGGGACCGTGTGGCTCAACTCGTGGCACGCCGACGACGTCACGCTGCCTCGCGGCGGATACAAGGAGTCGGGCTGGGGTCGGGAGCTCGGCTCGTTCGGGCTCGAGGACTACACCGAGCTGAAGACGGTCATCGCCGAGCTCTGACTCGGGGCGCCAGACCCCGTCCACCCCGGCCGCGGCAATCAGCCGAGGTGATGGGATCTTCCCGGTCGAGCGGCGGCGTACCGGGAGTTCTCCGTCACCTCAGCGAGCGCTTTCGGCCGCGTCGAGGCCGAAGGCGTCGCGGAGGTCGCGTTCGAGCAGGGCCGGGATGTCGAGCACACCCGGGTTCAGGGCGTCGAACACCTGCAGGCCGTCCCACGTCGCGATGATGAGGGCCGCGCGCTGGGCCGGCGTGAGTCCGTCGTCCGGGAGGTCGAGGCGGGCGCGCTGGCGCTTGATCACCCAGGTGAAGATCTTGATGAGACGCTGGTGCCGGCGTTGCAGCGCGGGGCGGGCGGGGTGGTCCTCGGCGCCGGCCTCCGCGGTCATCATCGAGAGCAACTGCACGAGACCGGGGGAGTCGCGGTTGCTCCGGGCGGTGCGCACGAACCCGTCGACGAGCGCCTCGGCGCTGAGGCTCGTGGGCAGTTCGGCGCGCAGTTGCTGCTGGTCGTGCCAGTCAATGACGGCGAGCAGCAGCGCCGTCTTGTTGCCGAAGTGGTGGAGCAGGGTCGAGTGGTCGACCCCGGCCCCGACGGCGATGCTCCGCAGCGAGGCGCCGTAGAAGCCCTTCTGCGCGAAGGCCTCGGCGGCGCTGGCGACGATCGCCTTCTTGGTGGCGCGGCCGGTGGCGTATCCGTCGGATCGGGATGATGCGGTGCTGCGCTGCGGCACGGATGCTCCTCGTATGTCCACCAAGTGGTGGAAGTTCGTTTACAGTGTACGACGTGGGTTCACTCGATGATGTCAAGCGGACCCGGCATGCGATGACGCTCGCAGAGAAGGCGTCACTCATGTCGGGCGCGAATTTCTGGAACACGAAGCCGGTCGAACGGCTCGGCGTCCCCTCGATCATGCTCACCGACGGACCGCACGGACTCCGCAAGCAGGGCGGCGCCGCCGACCACCTGGGGCTCAATGCGAGCATCCCGGCCACCGGGTTCCCGACGGCCGCGACGCTGGCGAACAGCTGGGACGTCGACCTCCTCGGCCGCGTCGGCGAACTGCTCGGCGCCGAAGCCGCGGCCGAGCAGGTCAGCGTGCTCCTCGGCCCCGGACTGAACATCAAGCGGAACCCGCTTGCGGGCCGCAACTTCGAGTACTTCTCCGAAGACCCGCTGCTGTCGGGCCTGATGGCCGCGGCCCTCATCCGCGGCATCCAGTCACGCGGCGTGGCCGCCAGCGCGAAGCACTTCGCGGTCAACAGCCAGGAGACGCACCGCATGTCGATCGACGAGATCGTCGACGAGCGCGCCCTGCACGAGCTCTACCTCGAGGGCTTCCGCATCGCGATCACCCAGGGCGACGCGTGGACCGTGATGAGCTCGTACAACAAGGTCAACGGCACCTACGCGAACGAGCACCGCGAGCTGCTCCATGACATCCTCCGGGAGCGCTGGGGCTTCGACGGACTCGTCGTCTCCGACTGGGGCGGCAACAACGACCGAGTCGCCGCCATCGAAGCCGGCAGCGCGCTCGAGATGCCCTCGACCGACGGCGTGACCGACCTCGAGATCGTGCGTGCCGTGGAGAACGGCTCGCTCGATGAGGCCGTGCTCGACGCGCGGGTCGACGAGGTGCTCACGCTCATCGCTCGGACGCGCCCGGGTGCGCGCCGCCCGGCCGGCACGTCCGAGGTCGATCACGACCTCCACCACGACCTCGCCATCGAGGCCGCGAGCCGTTCGATCGTGCTCGCCGCGAACGAGGCCGGACTCCTCCCGCTCGGCCCCGAGTCCGGTCGCGTCGCCGTCATCGGCGCATTCGCCGACGTCCCGCGCTACCAGGGGGCCGGCAGCTCGCTCGTCAACCCGACCCGCCTCGACGATCCGCTCGAGGCGCTCCGCGCCTCCGGGCTCGACATCGTCGGCCACGAGCGCGGCTTCCACCGCCGCGACATCCCGTCCGTCGGCCTGCGACGGCGCGCGCTCCGACTGGCGCGCCGAGCCGACGTGGTGCTGCTGCACCTGGGGCTCGACGAGTCGGCCGAGGCCGAGGCCGTCGACCGCACCCACCTGCGGCTGGCGCAGAACCAGCTCGACCTGACGCGCGAGCTCATCGACCTCGGCGTGCCGATCGTCGTCGTCCTCGCCGGCGGCGCCCCGGTCGAACTGCCGTTCGCCGACGAGGTCGACGCGATCGTGCTCGGATACCTCGGCGGCCAGGGCGTCGGCCCGGCGATCGCGGACGTCGTCACCGGCCGCGTCAACCCGAGCGGCAAGCTCGCCGAGACGTACCCGATCCGGTACTCGGATGTCCCGAGCGCCTCGACCTTCGGCCGCACCGAGGCGACGAGCGAGCACCGCGACAGCATCTACCTCGGATACCGCTACTACGACAAGGTCGACGCGCCCGTCCGCTACCCCTTCGGCCACGGCCTGAGCTACACGACCTTCGCCTACTCGGCGCTGCGCGCCGACGCGCGGGCGGCGACCGTGACCGTGACCAACACGGGCGACCGCGCCGGCGAGGAGGTCGTGCAGGTCTACGTCGAGGCACCGGATGCCGCGGCCGGGCAGTTCCGCGCGGTCCGCGAGCTCGGCGGCTTCGCCAAGGTCGCCCTCGAGCCGGGGGAGTCCGCGACCGTCGAGGTCGCCCTGCGCGAGCACGCCTTCCAGGTGTTCGACCCCGACCGCGGCGAGTGGCGGACCGTGCCCGGAACGTACTCGGTGCTGGCCGCGGCGTCGTCGCGCGACATCCGCGCGCGGGTCGAGGTCGCGATCGACGGCGACGCGATCGACGGCGACCCGCTCGACCTCGGTCGCGCCGACCTGTCGCACTACCTCGACGGCACGGTCGACCGCGTCGGCGCGGCCGAGTTCGAGGCCCTGCTCGGGCGCCCGCTGCCCGGCTCGACCTGGCCGACCGGCAGGCCGCTCACCCGCGACGACATCATCGCCCAGGCGAAGGGCCGCGGCGGCTTCGCGAGCGCGCTGCACGCGCTCATCGTCACGGTGAGCCGCACGCTGATGTTGCTCGGACGCCCGCACGCGGCGAACAACGTGCGGTTCGTGCTCGACATGCCGTTCCGCTCCGTCGCGCGGATGTCGAACGGCGCGGTCGACGGCGCGATGCTCGACGGCCTGCTCCTGATGGTGAACGGCCGGTTCTGGCACGGCGTCCGCCGCGCGGCGACGGCCTGGCGCGCGCACCGCAGGGCCCGACGGGCAGCGAGCGCCCGGCACGACTGAGGCGCTCGGCGCGACCGGCGCCCGGCGCGACCGACGACCCCGGCTCGACCGGGCGCACGGCGCCTGCAGCGGCATGCGCCCCGCCGCACCTCAGACCACCCCCGATCCGATCCGAAACCCGAACTGAGAGCACCATGTCTACACGCAGAGAACTCCGAGACGAGGCCCGCACGAGGCTCGCGGAGGAGCGGGCCGCGAAGCGCGCCCGCCGCGCCGAGCTGAAGGCGATGTCGCCCGAGGCCCGCAGGCAGGCGAAGGCCGCCGACCGCGCAGCGGCGCGTGCGGCGAAGCGCGTCGCGAAGCAGGAGCGCAAGGCTGCGCGCGCCTCGATGACGCGAGCCGAGCGCCGCGAGGCGAAGCGTCGCGAGCGCGCCTACCGACGCCTGAAGCACCGTCCGCGCCGCCTCATCACCTGGGGCGTGGTCGTCGCGATCGTCGCGGTCGTCGCGGTGCTGCTCGCACCGATCGTGCGCGACATCAGCCGCCTCGTCTCGATCCCGCTCGGCGGCGGGACCGCGGCCGTCGACCAGGCGCGGGCGCACAGCGCCGAGGTCACCGAGGCGATCTCCGACGAGGGCATCGTCCTGCTCGAGAACGAGGGCGGCGTGCTGCCGCTCGCCGACGACACGGTCAACGTGTTCAGCTTCGCATCGTTCAACCTCCGTTTCGGCGGCGCGGGTTCGGGCGGTGCGAACCAGGGCAGCGCGGTCGGCCTCTACGACGCACTGGAGCAGCAGGGCATCTCGGTCAACCCCGAGCTCCGTGCCGCGATGCAGGAGGCGGGCGCCAAGACCGAGTCGGGCTCGCAGAACGGGCTGGTGGGCATCGCGTCGATGCTGCTCGGCGGCGATGACGCCGGCGAACCCGCGCCCGACTACCTCACCGAAGAGGTCCTGGCGCAGGCCCGCGACTTCTCCGACACGGCGATGCTCGTGATCGGCTCGGGAGCTTCGGAAGCCGCCGACCTATCGGTCGAGAGCCTGCGCCTCACCGACGAGCAGCGCGAACTGCTCGACGTCGTCACGGCGAACTTCGACGACGTGATCGTCGTCGTCAACTCCGGCAACCAGATGGAGCTCGGGTTCCTCGAGGAGTACCCGCAGATCACGGGCGCCGTCTGGATCGGCAACCCCGGACCGCGCGGCGCCGTGTCGCTCGCGAAGGTGCTCGCGGGAGAGGTCAACCCCTCGGGCCGCCTGACGGACACGTACGCCTACGACGTGACGAGCGCGCCGTCGACCGAGAACCTCGGCGACTTCCGCTACGAGAACGTCAACCGCGGCGTGCTCGAGTACGAGGAGGGCATCTACGTCGGATACCGGTACTACGAGACCCGGTACGCCGACGACGAGGCGGCCTACGCCGGGGCCGTGCAGTACCCGTTCGGCTACGGCCTGAGCTACACGACCTTCGACCGCCAGGCGTCGCAGCCCGTCGTCGACGACGACACGGTGTCGATCGACGTGACCGTGACGAACACGGGCGACGTCGCCGGCAAGGACGTCGTCGAGGTCTACTCCGCCGCGCCGTACACCCCCGGCGGCATCGAGAAGTCGGCGATCGAACTCGCCGGCTTCTCGAAGACGTCGCTGCTCCAGCCCGGTGCGAGCGAGACCGTGAGCGTGTCGTTCGCCGTGCGCGACCTGGCCTCCTGGGACCAGGGAGACCGCCAGGCGTACGTGCTCGAGGCCGGCACCTACTTCGTCTCCGTCGGCACGGACGTGCACACCCCCGTCGCGAACTTCCCGATCGACATCGCCGAGACCGTCGTCTACGACACCGACGAGGTGACCGGCGAGACGCTCGAGAACCGGTTCGGCTACGCCTCCGGCGACCTCACCTCCCTGTCGCGGAACGATTGGGAGGGCACCTGGCCCGACAGCGCCGACATGGACCTCACCGCGTCCGACGAGCTGCTCGATCGGATGGACCCCGAGATCCCGCCTGCCGCTGGGGACGCGCCGGCCTACGGCGCCGACAACGGCCTGATGCTCGAGGACCTGAAGGGCCTGGACTACGACGACCCGAAGTGGGAGGAGTTCCTCGACCAGCTCACGGTGGACGAGCAGGTGGACCTGTTCGCGAAGGGCGCCTACCAGACCGACGGCGTCGAGCGGCTGGGCATCCCGTCTGCGGTCCTGCTCGACGGACCGGCGGGCCTGAACTTCCTCTTCGGCGAACTGGATGCCTCGTCGTTCGCCGCGGAGGCCGTCGTCGGGGCGACCTGGAACCCCGAGCTCGCCTCCGCGCTCGGCGAGGCGGTCGGCGCCGAGGCGAACGCATTCGGCGTGCAGGGCTGGTACGCCCCGGGCATGAACCTCGACCGCACCCCGATGGGCGGCCGCAACTTCGAGTACCTCTCGGAGGACCCGCTGCTCTCGGGCAAGCTGAGCGCGGCGATGGTCCAGGGAGCCCAGAGCCGTGGCGTGCTCACGTTCATGAAGCACTTCGCGCTCAACGAGCAGGAGATCAACG
The DNA here is from genome assembly GCF_004006235.1 of Agromyces sp. LHK192. NCBI lineage: Bacteria > Bacillati > Actinomycetota > Actinomycetes > Micrococcales > Microbacteriaceae > Agromyces > Agromyces sp. LHK192. The sequence continues at coordinate 2,457,104 of NZ_CP034753.1, read as the reverse complement.
CGCGGGCACCGGGCGTGAACGTGTTCGTCGACGAGCAGGCGCTGCGCGAGCTGTACCTGCGACCGTTCGAGATCACGGTCAAGGAGGGCGACGCGTCGGGTGCGATGAGCTCGTTCATCAACATCGGCGGCCGCTGGGCCGGCGGCAACGAGCAGCTGCTCCAGGAGGTGCTCCGCGGCGAGTGGGGCTTCGAGGGCGTGGTGTCGACCGATGCCGTGCTCGGCGGGTTCATGGATCCGGCGCTCGCGGTGCGGTACGGCAACGACCTGATGCTCGCGATGCTGCCGAGCTCCGCGGCATCCGCGACGAAGGACGCGCTCGCGGCCGACCCGGTCGGCGTGGGCGAGGGCCTGCGCGACCGCGTGCACGCGACCCTCTACGCCGTGCTGCAGACCGACCTGTTCGAGTGACCCGTCGTCGTGGGCGGCCGCCGCTGTGGCCGCCCACGACGACCGCGGGTATCCTCGCTCGCATGTGCCGGAACATCCGCGTCCTCCACAACTTCGAGCCGCCGACGACCGACGACGAGGTGCGCGAGGCCGCCCTCCAGTTCGTCCGCAAGGTCAGCGGTTCGACGCATCCGTCACGGGCGAACACCGAGGCCTTCGATCGCGCGATCGATGAGATCGCGATCGCGACGAGGCGTCTGCTCGACGGGCTCGTGACCAACGCGCCGCCGAAGAACCGCGAGCTCGAGGCGGTCAAGGGCCGTCAGCGTCACGAGAAGCGCATGGAGCGCGAGGTCCGCATCCGCACCGCGGCGGTCTGAGCCCGCCGACCGACGCGACGGATCACGCGCCGGCCCAGAGGTGATCGATCGGGATGTCCCGGCCGAGCACGTTCGTCGCCGCACGATGCCCCGACAGCATCGCCGCCGGCACGGTCGCGGGGTCGTCGGTCCACGTCGCCTCGCCGGCGAGGTGGAGCACCCCACCCACGGGCGTCGCGAGGAGGTCGTGGTCGTCGGTCGTCGACCCGACCGTCATGTACGCGTACGACCCGTGCGAGAACGGGTCGTCCTGCCACCGGGTGCGGTGCACGCCGACGGGCTCCGCGACGACGTCGCCGTAGAGCCGCCGGAGCTGCGTCAGGATCGACTCGACCAGCCGCGGCTCCTCCCAGTCGCGCGTCTCGATCGCAGCCGGGCCGGCGGCGAACGTCAGCAGGGTCGGCGTGCCGTGCAGCCCGGTCAGGTCGTACCAGGAATGCCACCACCGGCCCTCGGGCCCCTGCTGGCGGATCGCGTAGACGCCGTCGTCCCAGAACCGGTCCTCGAAGCGCAGGAACACCTTCTCGAACGCGTTCATCCGCAGCCGCGACAGCGCGCCGGCGACGGGCTCGGGCAGTTCGGGCTCGATGGCGAACGCGTCGGACTGCAGCACGCCGACCGGCACGGTCACCACGGCGTGATCCGCGATGACCCGTTCAGTGCCGACCCCGGCGCCGTCGAACGTGACCGTCACGCCCTCCGCCGACCACCGCACCAGGCGCACCACCCGACCCAGCCGGACCTCGAGCCCCTCGGCCAGTCGTTCGGCCAGCCGGTCGTATCCGTCCGGGAAGACCACCTCGTCGCCGTCGATCGAGTCGTCGTCGAGGCCGTGCGCGGCCAGGTCCTCGATCCACGCGCCGTACTGCTCCTCGGAGCGGTGCTCGAGGTACTCGCGCACCCGCAGCGTCCGCTCGTCGTCCCAGCCCTGCACGGCCAGCGCCTCCTCGGTGACGTCGCGGTAGGAGGCATCCGGCGCGGATCGCGCGACGACGGTGGCGAGCGCCGCGTCCACCGCGTGGATGTCGGCGGCGAACCGCGCCGCGTCGGCATCCGGCAGTCGCACGCCGTCGGGTCCGTAGTACGCGATGGGCCTGCTGTCGGGCTGGTAGCCGCCGACCGTGAACTCGACGGTGCGCATGCCGAACGCCGCGGCCGCGGCCGCGACGGGGCTGTCGGTCACCCCGTGGATCCAGGACGCCCCGAGATCGGTCGCCTCCCCGCCGGTGCGGTCCGTCCACACCCGCCCTCCGACGCGATCCCGGGCTTCGAGCACGACGACCCGGTGGCCGGCGTCGGCGAGCAGTCGTGCCGCGGTGAGGCCGGAGACTCCGGCGCCGACCACGACGGTGTCGAACCGCGCGGGGTCGCCGGTCGTCGTACCTTCGTCGTCCATCGCCGCCCCCTCGCGCGCGGACCGGGCATCCGCGTTCCCGACCCTACGCCGGTAACCTCGCGTCTTCGAGGCATCCGGGAAGTTGCATCCGATGTCGCCGTTTGTCACGCTGAGGGACGTGCCGTCGTCCTCGCCCTCGCTGCGCTCCAGGATCTCGTGGAAGCAGATCTCGTGGAAGCGGCTCGCCTGGTACCTCGTCGGTGCTCTCGTGCTGCTCGCCGTCGCGGTGCTCGCCGCGCGCGGGCTGCGCTCGCTGCCCGCCGTCCAGGCGTTCATCGAGCAGTACCCCGGTCACAGCGGCCTGCCCGACGGGGCGCCGGTCGGCATCCCCGCGTGGCTGGGCTGGCAGCACTTCTTCAACGTGTTCTTCTTGGTGATGATCGTCCGCACCGGCCTGATCATCCGGTCGAAGCAGCGCCCGCCCGCGTTCTGGACCCGCGACAACTCGAGGTTCCCGCGCACCAAGGGCACGCCGCGCCGGCTCGGCATCTCGGTCTGGCTGCACCTGGTCGTCGACGCGTTCTGGGTGCTCAACGGCGTCGTCTACGTCGTGCTGCTCTTCGCGACCGGGCAGTGGGTGCGCATCGTGCCCACCGACTGGTCGGTCGTGCCCAACTCGCTCTCGGTCGTGCTCCAGTACCTCTCGCTCGAGTGGCCGGTCGAGAATTCGTGGGTCTCGTACAACGACGCGCAGGTGCTGTCGTACTTCGCGGTCGTGTTCATCGCGTCGCCGATCGCGATCATCACCGGACTTCGGATGTCGCCGGCCTGGCCGATGCAGGGTCGCCTCGCGAAGCTGCCCAGCGAGCGCGTCGCCCGGGCGCTGCACTTCCCGACCATGCTCTTCTTCCTGCTGTTCACGTTCGTGCACGTCGTGCTCGTGCTCACGACCGGAGCGCTGCGGAACCTCAACCACCTGTACGCCTCGCGTGACTCCGACGACTGGATCGGCTTCGCGGTGTTCGCGGGCTCCCTCGTCGCGCTGGTCGGCGCGTGGGTCGTCGCGCGGCCGCTGCTGCTGGCGCCGCTCGCGGAACGATTCGGCCAGGTGCGACGGATGCCGCAGCCCGCGCCCGCCCCCCAACCGGCGGCGCGCCGCTGAGCGAGCGCACCTCGCACGACCGAGGGCGCACGAAACTGAATCGTGCTCAGGGCGCGCCGGGGCCTCGCATGCTGGACTTCCCGAGCACCCTGAGGTTCGATGGAAGTCGACTCGAAACGGGGGTTGCGGGGATGGACGACGGACGCGACGGAGCGGTGGACGCACGCCCGTACCGGCACAAGCGGGCACGCGACTTCCAGGAGACGCGGACCATCGGCGGCGTGCTGGGCGGTCTCGTCGGGCTCGTCGTGGCGAGCGTCGCCGCCGGCGCGCTCGTCGTCACCGCGGCCACGCCGGCGCTCTCGCTCGTCGGCGTCACCGCGTCCAACACGATCGGCCTGTTCGAGAACCTCCCCGGGTACCTCGAGATCGGCGACCTCAGCGAGAAGAGCGACATCTACGCCACCCGCAGCGACGGCTCGGTGCAGCACCTCGCCTCGTTCTACGACCAGAACCGGATCACCGTCGGCTGGGACCAGGTCAGCCAGTACGTCAAGGACGCGGCCGTCGCGGGGGAGGACCCGCGCTACTACGACCACGGCGGCATCGACCTCCAGGGCACCATCCGCGCGGCGCTCACCACCGCGGCCGGCGGTGAGACGCAGGGCGGATCCTCGATCGCGCAGCAGTACGTCAAGAACGTCCGCGTGCAGGAGTGCGAGCGCGAGGCTGCCGACGTCGCGCTCGGCCGCCTGACCGTCGACGAGCAGACGGCCCTCACGCCCGACGAGCGGTTCGCCCTCATCGAGGACGAGCGGCTGGGATGCTACGACACGGCGACCGAGACCACGATCGACCGCAAGCTCAAGGAGATGCGACTCGCGATCGGCGTGGACAAGCGGTACGCGAAGGACGACATCCTGCTCGGATACCTGAACATCGCCGGGTTCGGCGGAACGGTGTACGGCATCGAGGCCGCCGCGAACTACTACTACTCGACGACGGCGGCGAACCTCACGCTCGCGCAGGCCGCGTCGTTGATCGCCATCGTCAACAACCCCGTCAAGTTCCAGCTGGACAAGCCCGAGAGCGAGACGAACGGTGCGGCGAACGGGTACGCCGCGAACCACGCGCGTCGCGACTACATCCTCGACCGGATGCTGAACTTCAAGAAGATCACCCAGGTCCAGTACGACGAGGCCGTCGCGACGCCGGTGCAACCCGCCATCACCGAACCGAGCACCGGATGCCAGACGGCCGGCGGTTCGGCCTACTTCTGCGACTACGTCATCCACATCCTGCAGAACGACCCGCTCTTCGGCGAGGACGCCGAAGAGCGCATGCTCAACTTCCGCCGGGGCGGATACCAGATCTACACGACGCTCGACCTGGACCTGCAGGCGGCCGCCGAGCGGGCGATCGCCGAGAACGTCCCGCAGACCTACCCCGGCTGGGATGTCGGCGCGGTGATCTCCAGTGTGCAGGTCGGCACCGGCCGGGTGCTGGCGATGGCCCAGAACAAGAACTACAGCCAGGACCCTGCGGTCGTCGCCGGTCGTCCGGACTTCACGGGGATCAACTACAACACCGACTACGACTACGGCGGATCGAGCGGGTTCCAGCCGGGATCGTCCTACAAGGTCTTCACGCTCGCCGAGTGGCTCGCGGAAGGGCACTCCATGAGCGAACGCGTCGATTCGCGGCGCAAGGCGAACTGGGGGGCGTTCCGCGACAGCTGCCTCGGCACGCAGTACGCCGACCCGGGGTGGAACCCGAGGAACGACGCCAACGAGGCGGGTGCCAACTACAGCGCGCTGGAGTCGACGGTCGGGTCGATCAACACCGGCTTCCTCGGCATGGCCAAGCTGCTCGACCAGTGCGGCATCGCGAACAAGGCCCAGGCGTTCGGGGTGCACCGCGCCGACGGGAATCCGCTCGTGCAGTTCCCCTCGGCGGTCCTCGGCATCAACGAGGTCGCGCCGCTGAGCCTCGCGGTCGCATTCGCCGGCATCGCGAACGGCGGTCTGTCGTGCTCCCCGGTCGCGATCGACCGGATCGTCGGCGGCGACGGCCAGGAGATCGAGGTCCCCAAGTCCACCTGCACGCAGGCGGTCTCGCCCGATGTCGCCGCCGGCATGGCGTACGGCATGCGGCGGGTGATGACGGGAGGCACGGGATCGGTGTCGAACGGGAACACCGAGCCGTCGGTTCCGCTGATCGGGAAGACCGGAACGACCGACGGGGCGAAGGATACCTGGATGGTCGGCGCGAGCAGCAAGGTCGCCACCGCGGCCGGAGTCGTGAGCGTCACCGGCGACGCGAACCAACGGGCCATCTCGTTCGACAGCGGTTCGGCGGCGACCGCCCGGCACCGGATGTGGCCGATCGTCATGTCGGCCGCCTCGGCGAAGTACGGCGGCGATCCGATCCGGGAGCTCGGCCCGGGCCCTGTCGCTCCGAGGCAGGGAGCTCCGAGCGCGCCACCCGTCGACACCGAGACCGCCGATCCGCAGCCGGCGGAGGTCGGCGGCGGCGATGACGACTCCGGCTGGGGCGGCGGCGACTCCGGTTGGGGCGACGGTGGCGACTCCGGTTGGGGCGACGGTGGCGACTCCGGCTGGGGTGACGGTGGCGACGGCGACTCCGGCTGGGGCGGCGGTGGTGGCAACGGCGGCGGTGACGGGAACGGCGGTCGCGGCGGCGACGGGAACGGCGGTGGCGGCGGCCGCGGAGGCTGATCGCCGTCGGACCGGTGCGCCCGGCGAGCCGCTTTCACATAGCGGCGGATCCCGGTGCGCGGGCGGTCAGAGCTCGATGGAGTCGCCTGCGGCGAGCGGCAGGTAGGTTCCGCCGCCCTGCTCGGTCGCCCAGCCGAGACGGGAGTGGGCGAGGTCCTTGCCCGGCTGCGACAGCAGCGCGTCGTGCGTGCCGAACGCCCGGCGCGGCGACACCTCGAGCACGAAGTCGATCGACTCCGCGATCTTCATCCACGGTGCGTTGGCGGGAACGGCGAGCACGGCCACGTCCTCGACGTCGGGGACGCTGAACGAATCGCCGGCATAGACGAACGTCTCGTCGACGACGACCCCGAGGTTGTCGATCACGGGGATCGACGCATGGATCACCGCGTGCCCGCCCCCGAAGAACCGGAGCCGGAACGGGCCTGCGTCGATCTCGTCGCCGGGAGCGACGGCCTCGACGACGAGGCCCTGCGCCGCCGCTGCCCGCACCACGCCCTCGGGCCCGAGGACGCGTGCGTCGGGCGCGGCGTCGGCGAGCCGGGCGAGGTGTCCGGGCGTCCAGTGATCGTCGTGCTCATGGGTGATCACGATCGCCACGAGCTCGTCGGGGGCATCGAACTCCCCGGTGAACTTGCCCGGGTCGATGACGACGGCGCCGCCCGGCTTCTCCAGGACCAGCGTGGCGTGTTCGAGCTTCGTCAGTCGCATGGACCGAGCCAACACGAGCGGCGAGGGCGGCGCAAGGCGCCGCGCATCGCGACGACGGACGACACGAATCGCCATGGAGGCCTCGTCGGCACCGGGGCATCCGATCGTGCTGCGATGATCGCAGGGTGCATCGAACTCCCGAACGGCTCCTGGTCGCCGTGAACCCCGCGGCGTCGTTCGGCAGGAACCGATCGGTCGGCCACGCCGTCGTCGAGCGCCTCCAGCGCGAGGGCCACGACGTGGTGATGCTGCGTGAGCCGAACGTCGAACTGCTCCGCCGCGAGACCGAGCGTGCGCTCGCTGCGGGCGCCGACGGCCTCATCGTCGTGGGCGGCGACGGCATGGTCTCGCTGGGGCTCAACCTCGTCGCCGGCACGCCGGTCCCGCTGGGCATCGTCGCGACCGGCACGGGCAACGACCTCGCCCGTGGGCTCGGGCTGCCGTTCGACGACCCGGACGCCGCCGTCGACGCGCTGGTCGCCGCCCTCGGGCGCGAGCCGCGACGCATCGACGCGGCCCGGGTGCAGCACGGCGGCCTCACGACGTGGTTCGCCGGCGTCCTGTCGGCGGGCTTCGACGCGGTCGTCAACGAGCGCGCGAATCGGATGGTGCGTCCGCGCGGCCCGAGCCGGTACACGATCGCGCTCGTGCGCGAGTTGCTGACGTTCCGACCGCGCGCGTACGTGCTGACGATCGACGGCGTCCGGCGCGAACAGCGGGCGATGCTCGTGTCGGTGGCGAACAACTCGTCCATCGGCGGTGGGATGCGCATCGTCCCGCACGCCGATCTCGCAGACGGTGCGCTCGACGTCTTCATCGTGCATCCGCTGAGCCGCCTGGGGCTCATCCGGGTGTTCCCGAAGGTCTTCGCCGGCGAGCACACCTCCCATCCCGCGGTCGAGTTCGTCCGCGCGAGGTCCGTCGGCGTCGAGGCATCCGACGTGGTCGCGTACGCCGACGGGGAGCGGATCGGCCCGCTCCCGGTCGACGTCGAGGTGGTTCCGGGGGCCGTCGCGGTGTACGTCTGAGGGTGCCGGCGGGGTCGTTCCGCCCGATTTGGAACGCGTCGGATCGTGTGTCATACTCTTCAAGTTGCCGAAAACGGAACGAGATTCCGAAGACAAGGCCCCATCGTTTAGCGGCCTAGGACGCCGCCCTCTCACGGCGGTAGCGCGGGTTCAAATCCCGCTGGGGTCACGAAGGCAACAGGCGAACGCCCCTGCGAATGCAGGGGCGTTCGTCGTTTCCGCGGAAGCCGGTGCCGTCGGTGCATCCGAAGCGCGCCGGCTCCTACTGCAGGGGCGTCCAGCCGACGTTCCGGTGCGGGTAGACTCCTCGAAGCGAAGGGGAGTATCCCGCGGGGCCAGGTGCTCCGGCCACGATCGTCAATACGAGCGCCAGCGTCGACGCTCCGGGCGTGGCAGTGCCGCACCACGTGCACTGGGAGAGACTTTCGAGTCCTGTCGTGCTCTCATACCTCCCGGAAGGCCGCGCGTGCTCCAGCTCCCCGCCTGGTTCGAAATCGGATCCCTGATCGTCCTCACGCTGATCCTCGTCGGCGACCTGCTCCTGGTCATCAAGCGGCCGCACGTGCCGTCGTTCCGGGAGTCGACGCTGTGGGTGGTGTTCTACGTCGCGCTCGCGCTGATCTTCGCGGGGATGATGTTCTGGCTCGGCGACGCCGAGCACGGCGGGCAGTTCCTCGCCGGCTGGCTCACCGAGTACAGCCTGTCGATCGACAACCTCTTCGTCTTCGTCATCATCATGGCGAAGTTCGCGGTGCCCAGGAAGCTGCAGCAGGAGGTGCTGATGGTGGGCATCATCATCGCGCTGGTGCTGCGCGGCATCTTCATCCTGCTCGGCGCCTCGCTGATCGAGAACTTCAGCTGGGTGTTCTACATCTTCGGCGCGTGGCTGGTCTGGACGGCGATCCAGCAGGTGCGCGGCGACCACGAGGACGACGACAAGGACACCTTCATCGTCCGGATCCTCCGCAAGCGCGTGCGGCTCACCGACGAATACGACGGGGTGAAGCTGCGCACGGTGATCGACGGCAAGAAGTTCTTCACGCCGATGCTCATCGTGTTCGTTGCGATCGGCACGACCGACCTGCTGTTCGCGCTCGACTCGATTCCCGCGATCTTCGGCATCACCCAGAGTCCGTTCATCGTGTTCACCGCCAACGTGTTCGCACTGATGGGCCTGCGCCAGCTCTACTTCCTCCTCGGCGGCCTGCTCGAGCGGCTCGAGTACCTCAAGTACGGCATCGCGTTCATCCTGGCGTTCATCGGCGTGAAGCTCGTCTTCCACGCGATGCACGAGAACGAACTGCCCTTCATCAACGGGGGCGAGCACATCGAGTGGGTTCCCGAGATCAACACCTGGATGTCGCTGGGCGTCATCGTCGCGGCGATGGTGGTCGCGACGGTCGCGAGCCTGATCAAGGCGCGCGCCGACGCGAAGTCGCGCGGGCACAAGCTCATGGACGAGGTGCCCCACTTCACCTCCGACATCCCGACGCACGAGAAGTCGTCGTCGCACGAGGGCTGAACCGACCGTCTCGTCTTGCTAGCGTTGGAACCCGGTCCCGGCACGGGATCCGGGCACGGGCCCGAGGACGGATGCAACGAGGTGACGCGTGTCGGACGACGGCAGGGAGACGCTCGGGCTCGCCGATGACGGTGGAACCGTGATCGTGGTGCACAGCGCGGCGTCCGACGTCGGTCGGGTCCGGCAGGTGAACGAGGACTCGTACCTCGCCGACTCCCCGGTCTTCCTCGTCGCCGACGGCATGGGCGGACACGCGCGGGGGGATGCCGCGAGCCGCGCCGTCGTCGAGACGTTCCGGCGGCACCTGCGCGCGCACGAGGTCCCGACGCCCGAGCAGGTGCTCGACGCCATCCACTCCTCGAACGAGGCGGTGCGCGCGCTGAGCACCGACGGCGACGAGGGCGTCGCCGTCGCCGGCACGACCCTGTCGGGCGTCGCGCTCATCGACGCCGGCACTGGCCCCGGGCTCCAGTGGATGGCCTTCAACGTCGGCGACTCGCGCATCTACGCGTGGGACGGGCGCAGGCTCGAGCAGGTGAGCGTCGACCACTCGGCCGTCCAGGAGCTGGTCGACGCGGGGCTCATCGCGCCCGACGAGGCGGAGCGGCATCCGGAGCGCAACGTGATCACCCGAGCGCTCGGCGCGGAGGAGTTCGTCGAACCGGACGTCTGGATCTTCCCAGCGGCCTCCCGGCACGCGTTCGTGGTGTGTTCGGACGGGCTCTCGAAGGAGGTCGACGACGAATCGATCGCGCGGATCCTCGCCGCGGGCGGGCGGGCGGACGAACTCGTGGCGGAGGCGCTGCAGGCCGGGGGGCGGGACAACGTGACGGTCGTGGTGGTCGAGGCGGAGGTGAGCGCGGGCGACGACGACGATGGGGCGACCCGCGATCGGCAGGAGCGGGTGCCGGAGGAGACGGCGCCCCGTGATGGAGGAGCCAGGTGACCGAGTACGTTCCAGATCCCAGTGCGAAGTGGGTCGCCCTCGTCCGCCGCGGACGCGTGCTGATGACGGCGACGTCGACGGCGACGGATGTCGCCGACGGCTACTGGGAGGCCCTCGGATCCGCGGAGCCGCTCGCCGCGGTCCTCGGCCTGATCACCCGCGGCGGCATCCAGGACGTCCCGCCGTTCGCGCTGGTGGTCCCGTCCGGCGGCGAGATCCAGGTGATCGTGCGAGGCGGTTTCCGGGTGCAGGCCGCGGGCGACCCGGTGACGGGGACGCGGGTCTCGACGTGGTCGGAGCACGTGCTCGACACGGTCGACGGGGCGTTCGAGATCGCGGCCCCCTTCACTCGACGGACGGGAGCGGCATGGCCGCTCGTCGAAGCGGTCGTGCACGCCGGCACCGTTCGCGTGGGCGACCCCGTCGCGATCGGGTCGACGGCGGATGCCGCGCCGTCCGGCACCGAGGCCGAGGCGCCGGCCGCGACGATCGTGCCCGAGCAGACGCTGCTGCCCGCAGCCGATGCCGATGGCGACGCCGACGCGGATGCCGCCGCGGATGTCGATGCGGATGCCGCCGCGGATGCCGCATCGCCGGTAGCCGAGGCCGACGACGAGGTCGAGGACCGCACGATCGTCGTGGTCCGCGATGCCGCGAGCCGTCCTCCGACCGCCGCCGACGACGAGGAGGACGGCACGATCGCGCTGCCCGCGATCCTCCGGCTCCGTGAGCAGCGCAAGACGCAGGCGGCGGCGAGGCCCCCGGCTCCGGCATCCGATCCAGGGGTGCACCTGACGCTGCCCGGCAGCGTCCGCGAGCCGCTCACGGGGGAGATCGTGCTCGGGAGGTCGCCCGGCGTCAACCGCGCGGCAGGCGGTCGGTTGCCGCGACTGGTCACGATCGGAGCCGGTGACCCCGACATCTCCCGCAGCCACGTGAAGGTGGGCCTGCAGGGCGGCACGATCGTGGTGACCGACCTCGACTCCCGCAACGGCACCGTCATCATCCAGCCGGGTCGGCCGCCGGTTCGGCTGCGCGCCGGGGAGGACACGCCCGTGCTCGTCGGCACCCTCATCGACCTCGGCGGCGGCTGGACCGTGAAGGTCGAGGGCGACTGATGCGTCGCGCTCCATCACCGGCGCCCGAGCTGCCCGGCTACCGACACGTCGGCATGCTCGGGTCCGGCGGCTTCGCCGACGTGTTCCTGTACGAACAGCGCCTGCCGCGACGCCAGGTCGCCGTGAAGGTGCTGCTCGCCGACGACCTCTCGCGGGACACGCGAGCGCAGTTCGTCGCCGAGGCGAACCTCATGGCGCAGCTCTCGGCGCACCCGTACATCGTCACGATCTTCCACGCCGACGTCGCCGCCGACGGACGCCCCTACTTCGTCATGGAGTACTGCCCCGGACCGAGCCTCTCGGCCCAGCTCAAGCAGGCGCCGTTCGGCGTCGAGCAGGCACTCAAGACCGGCATCCGCCTGTCCGGGGCGATCGCGACCGCCCACGCCGCAGGCATCCTGCACCGGGACATCAAGCCGGCCAACGTCCTCACGAACGCGTACGGATGGCCCGCGCTCAGCGACTTCGGCATCTCCAGCAACCTCGAGGGGGAGACGCCGGCCCACACCATGACCTTCACCCGCGGCGGGTCGGGCTCGACCGGCGGGCAGACCGCGGTGGGCATGAGCGTCCCGTGGTCGCCGCCGGAGCTGTTCGACGACGAGGGCCGCGCCGACGTGCGCAGCGACGTCTACTCGCTCGCCGCGACCGTGCATACGTTGCTCGCGGGGCGGTCGCCGTTCGAGATCCCGGGTAAGCCCAACGGCACGCTCGACCTGATGGGCCGCATCGAGCGCGGGGCGATCACGCCGATGTCGCGCTCCGACCTGCCGCCGAGCCTCGTCGGGGTGCTCCGCGCCGGAATGGCGGTGCGGCCGGACGACCGCTACGCGAGTGCCGTCGAGTTCGCCCGGGCGCTCCAGCGCGTCGAACTCGAACTCGGATACACGCCGACCACGATCGAGGTGCCTCGGCTCGCGGAGGAGACGCATCCGGCGGCGGACGACCGGGATGCGCCGGGCGCTTCCGGCGGGTCGGACGCGCAGGAGACACGGGCCCGTTCGGTGCAGTCGGTCGCCGCGCAGGCGCCGCGCGTCGCTCCGCATCCCGATCCGGCCGACGCGACCCGCCACCGGACGCCCCAGCAGGTCGTCGCGCAGTCGGGGCCCGCCGTCGCGGACGAGCGGACGGTGGTCGGCGTCGGGCGTCCCACGGCGGTTGCGGAGCATCACGGCATCACCGACGAGACGGTGGTCCGGACGAAGCCGGATCCGACCCAGGCCGCACCCCAGGCACCCGCACGGCGTTCGAAGGTCGGGTTGGTGGTCGGGATCGCGGCCGCTGCGGTGATCGCGGTCGTCGTGGGGATCGCGGTCGTCGTCGGCATGAACACGCCGCAGGCCGATCCCGACGACGAGGTGGTGTCGTCCGAGGACGCCGTCGTCGCCGCGACGGTTCCCGCCCCCACGGTGGCGCCGGGCGTGGTCTCGGCGGACGGCTCGTCGGCGACGTTCGCGGTGGCGCACGAGCCGGCCGAGGAGGGGGACCGCTACCGCTGGGTGCGGGCCGACGGCGTCGGCGGCACGCAGGTGTCCGATCGCCCGGAGATCGTGGTGACGGGTCTCGCGCCGGGCCAGACCATCTGCATCGACGTCCAGGTGCAGCGCGGGAGCAAGACCTCGGAGCCCGAGCGGGGGTGCACGCCGTGAAGCCGCTCCGGGTCGAGTTCTGCGGCGAATGGTACGACGTCGATCCCGCGAGCCCCTTCGGGATCGGCCGCGAGGGCGACCTCGTCATCGACGACAACCCGTACCTGCACCGCACCTTCCTCACGCTGACCGCCGAGCACGGGTTGTGGTGGCTGCACAATGTCGGCCAGCTGCTCTCCGCCACCGTCGCGGATGCGACCGGCGGCGTGCAGGCCTGGCTCGCGCCGGGAGCGCGGTTGCCGATCGTCTTCGAGCAGATGCACGTGATGTTCAGCGCCGGTTCGACGACCTACGACTTCACGATCCATGCCGAGGCCGATTTCTACGCGACCTCACTGACCTCGTCGACCTCCGACGCGGGGACGACGATCATGCCGGTCGCGCTGACGACCGGTCAGCGGCTGCTCGTGCTCGCACTCGCCGAACCGATCCTCCTGCAGCACGCCGCCGGTCGCGCCACCGTCCCGTCGTCGGCGGACGCGGCACGCCGGCTCGGCTGGAGCATGACGACGTTCAACCGCAAGCTCGACAACGTCTGCGAGAAGCTCGACCGCATCGGCGTCCAGGGACTGCGTGGCGGCCGGGGCAAGCTCGCGACCAATCGACGGGCGCGGCTGGTCGAGTACGCGGTCGCGACACGGCTCGTGAGCGTGGACGACCTGCCGATGCTGGATGCGCCGGAATCGGCGGGCGACCCGGCCTGACGGGTCCGGGGAGTGCGGCCCTCGAACGGGGGACGGATCCATGCGTCGACATGGGGAGTGCTCCCCGTTTCTCGGCGGCTTCCCAGCGTGTTAGGTTGATGGCCGGTCGGCCCGACCCGACCGTGACTCGAACGCGCTGGTGAACTGGGGAGACGGATGGGATTCTTCACGTCTCGCCTTCCGGCACGCAAGACCATCGCCTCCGCGACGGCGATCGCCGTGCTCGCCGGAGTGCCCATCGGCATCGCGATCCTGCACCAGGGCTTCCCGGTCACCGATCCCGACCTGCGCGTGCGCGACGTATGGGTCACGAACTCGCAGGACCTGCTCTCGGGTCGCCTGAACCGCCAGATCGAGGAGCTCGACGCGGCCGTCGCGACCAGCTCGAGCGAGTCGAACGTGTTCCAGCACGGCGACGACGTCTTCATCCACGACCCGGCCGGCGGCTTCGTCGAGCGGGTCGACCCGTCGTTCACGACGCTCGTCGAACGCATCGACGTGCCGCCCGCCTCGCAGATCGCCTACGGCGGCGATGTGCTGGCGGTGCTCTCGCCCGACGGCGAACTGTGGCGCGTGTCGACGCAGGGCGACCTCGCGTTCGACTGGCGCGGTACCGACCCCGACGTCGAGGTCGGCGAGGGCGGCGAGGTCGCCGTGAGCTCCGAGGGCACCGTCTTCGCGGCGAACGCCGAGGACGGCGTGCTCGTCCGACTCGACCGCGGGTCCGACGAGGTGACGCTCAGCTCGCTCGGCGGTGCGCTCGAAGACCACCAGTTGGCCGCCGTGGGCGAGCGCGCGGTCGTGCTGGACGAGGAGGCGAACGCGCTCGTCGTCGACGGCAAGCCGATCGAGTTGCCGGAGGAGGGGCTGCGCCTCCAGCAGTCCGGTCCCGAGCGCGACGACGCCCTCGTGGCCACGCAGTCGGGCCTGCTCGAGGTGGGCTTCGGCGGCGAGATCACCGAGATCCCGCACGAGGGCACGGGCTCCGGCGAGGGCGGACCGGCAGCCCCGGTGCGACTCGGCGACTGCGCGCACGGCGCATGGGCCGATGTCGGCCGTTACCTCGCCGTGTGCGACGGCGAGGAGCCGCGCGGCGTCGACCTCGAGCAGTCGACCAGCGGCGGGCGGCTCGAGTTCCGCGTCAATCGAGACGTCATCGCCCTGAACAACCTCGCGAACGGCGACGCCTGGCTCGTCGACTCCGACCTGCGCCTGGTCGACAACTGGGACGAGGTCACCCCGCCCGAGGAGAGCGACGAGCTCGAGGGCGACGAGAAGAGCTCGCGCCAGACCTTCGAGGACACGCTCGCCGAGCGCACCGACCAGAACCGCCCGCCGACGGCGAACGACGACGAGTACGGGGTGCGCCCCGGTCGCAGCACCGTGGTCGAGGTCCTCGAGAACGACACCGACCCCGACGGCGACGTGCTGACCATCGCTTCGACGACCGGCATCCCCGAGGCCGCCGGGCGCCTCGACCTGATCGACGGCGGTCGTGCGCTGCAGTTCACCCCGGTCGACGGCGCCGCGGGCACGACATCGTTCCGGTACTCCGTCGACGACGGTCGCGGCGGCGTCGCCGAGGCATCCGTGAACCTGCGCATCGTGCCGCCGACCGAGAACGCGGCCCCCGTGCTGCTGCGCGAGAGCGCCGTCGCGGTCGAGCAGGGCCAGCACGTCGGCTACAACCTCCTCGCCGACTGGAACGACCCCGACGGCGACGACGTCTACCTCGTCGACGCCTCGCCGACGGGCGGCGACGTCGTGCGCGCGAGCCCCGATGGCTACATCACCTTCGAGCACAAGTCCGCCGAGCTGGGCCTCAAGGAGATCGTCTACACGGTCTCCGACGGCACCGCGAGCGCGACCGGCACGTTCACGGTCGACGTGCAGACCGCAGGCTCCCTGAACCCCGTCGGCACGCCCGACTACGTCCAGACGTTCCGCGCGACGCCGGTCGTCATCGAGCCGCTCGACAACGACCTGAGTCCGTCGGGGGCGCCGCTCCAACTCCTCGGCCTGCAGGATGCGCCGGCGGACGCGAACGTCACGACGAACACGGAGCGCGGCACGGTCACGTTCTCGACCGACACGGCGGGGGAGTACGTCTTCCTCTACGACCTCGGCGCTGGAGACAAGGTGAGCGTCGGGCTCATCCGCGTGCAGGTCGTCGATCCGCCGGCCGAGGCGCCGCCGCCCATCGCCGTGGGCGACACCGCGTACCTCCGCCCCGGTGAACCGGTGTCGGTGCCGCTCCTGGCCAACGACGTCTCGCCGTCGGGCAGGGTCATCGGCGTGCAGTCGCTCGACGACACCGCCACCGAGGGACTCGTCTCGGTCGAGCTCATCACGAACACGGTCGCCCGGGTGAGCGCGTCCGAGGCCATCGACCGCCAGTTGCAGTTCGAGTACACGATCTCGGACGGCGCGGCCACGTCGACGGCCACGGTGACGGTCGTTCCGGTGCCGCCGCTGGTCAAGCACCAACCGCCGGTCGCGCTCGACGACACGGCCATCGTGCGGGCCGGCGACATCGTCACCGTCCCGGTGCTCGACAACGACTACCACCCGGATGCCTCGAAGCTGTACCTCTCCGCGGACCTCGACCAGACCGGCGTGCAGGGCGGACTCGGCTTCTCCGACGGCGAGACGATCCGCTTCCAGGCCCCCGAGACGCCGGGCAACCAGACCCTCGTCTACACGATCACCGACGACTTCGAGCAGATCGCGCGGGCGACGCTGACGATCACCGTGCTCGGCGCCGAGGGCGAGAACCAGGCGCCGCAGCCGATCCCGCTCACGTCGCGGACCTTCGAGGGATCCGCCGTCAAGATCGACGTCCCGCTCGACGGACTCGACCCCGACGGCGACTCGGTGCGACTTCGCGACATCGTGAGCGCGCCGTCCTACGGACGCATCGTCGAGCGCACCAGCACGTCGTTCACCTATCAGGCCTTCGAGGGCTCGACCGGCACCGACACCTTCGCGTACGAACTCGAGGATGCCGAGGGCGCGACGGCCGTCGGCACGATCCGCATCGGCGTCGTTCCGCGTCCGGCCACCCAGCTGCCGCCGAAGGCCGTCGACGACGTCATCGAGATGAAGCCCGGCCGCACGGTGGGCGTCGAGGTGCTGCTCAACGACACCGACCCCAACGGCTACCCGTTGAGCGTCGCCGACCTGCCCGAGGTCGACGACGGCATCGAGGCCGAGATCAGGTCGAAGCGACGCGTGGTGGTGACGGCGCCCGAGGGCGAGGGCGCCTACACGCTCCGGTACGACATCACGAACGGGCACGGCGGCACCGACTCGGCGTTCGTGCAGATCGCGGTGAGCGAGGACGCGGTGATCCAGCCGCCGACGGCCGAGGACCAGGTCATCGAGCCCGAGCAGGTCGCGTCGGGCGAGGCGATCGTGATCGACCCGCTGAAGGACGCGACGAACCCGGGCGGTCTCGTCGAGGACCTCGCGGTGTCGGTCGAGGGGCCCAACGCCGGGCGTGCCGACGTCGCGGCCGACGGCACGATCTCGGTGGAGCCGGGCCGCAAGCGCTACGCGGTCGCCTTCCGGCTGACGAACGAGCTCGACGACCTGTCGGCGATGGCGTTCATCATCGTGCCGCCGGTACCCGACGGCGAGGACGACTCGGTCACCGAGGAGACCCAGCGTCCGAAGACGCAGGAGGAGCTCCAGGCGGAGGAACGCGCGAAGTTCCCGGCTCCGCACCTGAAGGACCTCGCCGAGATCATCGTGCCGATGAACGGCAGCATCGAGTGGTCGGTCGACGAGCTCGTCGAGGTGCCCTCGGGTAAGCCGGCCACCGTGCTCTCGGCGTCGGCGTCGAACAGCCGATCCGACCCGTTCATCAGCGCGACGCAGTTGCGGTACCAGCCCGAGACCGACTACCGGGGGCCGGCGACCCTCACGTTCGAGGTGACCGACGGCAACGGCGCCGACGACCCCGTCGGGCGCAAGGCGATCCTCACGGTGCCGATCACCGTCGGCGACCCCGAATTCGACGACGTCGCGCCGACGTTCACGCCCCGAAGCGAGACCATCGAGGCCGGCGAGGCGCCGCTCCAGCTCGACCTGCGGCAGATGACCGACCAGCCGAACCCCGACAACATCCAGAAGGTGACCTACACGAACCTCGCGGGAACCACCGCGGAGATCGAGGCGTCGATCGTCGACGGCGCCACGCTCGAGGTCTCCGCGCCGCTCGGGGTGCAGCCGGGAGCGTCGACCCGGATCACGTTCGACCTGCAGTTCAACGAGTTCACGGTGCCCGGCTACGTCGACGTCAAGGTCGTCTCCTCGACACGTGCGAAGGCACGGGCCGTGGACGACCCGAACACGGGGCGGATCGAGATGACGCGGGGCGACTCGGAGGTCGTGCCCGTACTCGACAACGACTTCAACCCGTTCGAGCAGGACGGCGTGCCGCTGCGCGTCATCGGCGCCGAGATCGATCAGGCGAGCGTCGGCGCGAACGCGACGGTGAGTTTCACCGCGACCAACGTGACGGTGCGCACGGGCTCGGCGTTCACGGGCAACCTCAGCGTGATCTACCGCATCGAGGACGGCACGAAGGATCCGGCACGGCAGGCGCAGGGGCGGATCGACGTGGTCGTGCGCGACGCTCCGGACACGCCCACCCGTCCGTCTGCGACACCCGGCGACGGCTCGGCGAGCGTCCGCTGGGATCCCCCCGCCAACAACAACTCGCCGATCACCGACTACGAGGTCGTCTGGAGCGGCGGCTCGAAGCCATTCGGCGCGTCCGCGGCCGGTACCGCGCAGACTATCGAGGGACTTCGGAACGGCACCGCCTATTCCTTCACGGTCCGCGCGAAGAACCAGATCGGGTGGAGTGCGGTCTCGCAGGCCTCCAATACCGTCACGCCATGGGGCACCCCGAGCCCGCCGCGCAGCCTGAGTCTCAGCAAGGGCGGCGACGCCCCGACCACGATCCGCGCCGACTGGACCGCACCGTCCCAAGACGGCGGCGGCAGCCTCCAGTACCGGGTCTGCATCGACGGCGGCTCCTGCGATTGGGTGACCGGCACCGCGAAGTCGTGGAGCGGCATCGGTGCCGGCAACCACACCGTCCAGGTGTTCGCCCGGAACGGCGGTGGCAACGACAGCTCGACGACGTCTGCCTCGATCAACGTGCAGAACCCGCCCCCGCCCGTGCCCTCGGGCCGCATCGGCAAGGGGCCGAGCCGGTCCTGCGACTCGGGCGGCGGCGGGTGCGCCGAGGTCCGCATCACCTGGCAGAACATGGACCCCGGTACCTACCAGGTCTATGCGCTCGCGGGCGGTTCGGCGTGCTGCGGCTATCGCCAGACCGTGACGATCGGTGCCAGCGGCCAGCTGCAGCTCCTGAACCACCTGGGCATCCGAAACCAGAACATCGCGGTGCGGTTCGACGCCGTCAGCGGCGGCACCTCGCGCACCCTCGGCGAGATCAGCGGCGCCCAGTGGAACGCCATCCCCTACAACACCTGGTGACGCACGCGTCCGACCGTACGAACGCCGACGACCAGCCCGACACCCCAACGACCAAGGAGCAGACATGGCAGTGACCCAGGAGCAGGCGGCCTGGTTCCAGGACGCCTTCGGCAAGCTCGTCGACAACATCGACCAGGCGATCCTCGGCAAGCGCGACGTGATCTCGCTCGTGCTCACGGCACTGCTGTCGGGCGGCCACGTGCTGCTCGAGGATGTGCCCGGCACCGGCAAGACCGTGCTCGCCAAGGCGCTCGCCAACACGATCGACGGCACGAATTCGCGCGTGCAGTTCACGCCCGACCTGCTGCCGTCCGACGTCACCGGCGTCACGATCTACGACCAGTCGCAGGGCCGGTTCGAGTTCCACCGCGGCCCGATCTTCGCGTCGATCGTGCTCGCCGACGAGATCAACCGTGCGAGCCCGAAGACCCAGTCGGCGCTGCTCGAGGTCATGGAGGAGGGGCGCGTCACGGTCGACGGCGTCGGCTACGACGTCGACCAGCCGTTCATGGTCATCGCGACCCAGAACCCGATCGAGCAGGCCGGCACGTACTCGCTGCCCGAGGCGCAGCTCGACCGGTTCCTCATCAAGACCTCGCTCGGATATCCCGACCGGCAGACGTCCGTCGCGGTGCTGCTCGACTCGGCCAACCGATCGCGCGCCGCCGGCATCACGCCCATCATCGCGGCGAGCTCGATCTCGACGATGTCGCAGCTCGCGAGCGAGGTGTACGTCGACCAGGCCGTCGTCGAGTACCTGAACGACCTCGTCGCGGCGACGCGCGAGCATCCCGACGCCGCGCTCGGCGTCAGCATGCGCGGCGCGCTGGCGCTCGCGCGCGCGGTGAAGACCTGGGCGATCGCCCACGGCCGCACGTACGTCACCCCTGACGACGTGCGCGAGCTCGCGCTGCCGGTGCTCTCGCACCGCGTCATCGTCGACCCCGAGGCAGAGTTCACCGGGACGACCGCGGCCGACATCGTGTCGCGCGCGATCGAACAGGTCGCTCCGCCCGCGTACCGGGCGGCATGACGGCGACCGACGAGCGCCCCACCCCGGCACCGGTCTCGCAGGGGCGGATCGCGCTCCGAACCGTGGGCCGTTCGGCCTCCGACGCCCTGCGATCCGCGGGCGGCGCCGTCGCGAGCGTCGGCCGCCGGGTCGCGGCGTTCACCGAACCCGTCACCGGCGTCGTCTCGGTGATCGGATGGCTCGTGCTCGCGGCCGCGCTCGGCGCGGCGATCCTCGCCGTCGTGCTCGACTGGGTCGAGTTCGCCTTCCTCGCCGCGACGCTGCTGGGCGCCGTGCTGATCGCCGTGCCGTTCGTCTTCGGTCGGATGCGGTACCGCGTCGGCGTCGAGCTCCAGCCGCGGCGCGTCGTCGCCGGGGAGCGCGCGCTCGGGCGGCTGACGGTCGTCAACGACGCGACGAGTCCCTCGCTGCCGTCGCGCATGGAACTGCCCGTCGGCGACGGCCTCGCCGTCTTCCAGTTGCCTGCGATCCCGCCGGCGGCCGAGCACGAGGAGCTCTTCGCCGTGCCGACCGAGCACCGGGCGGTGATCGTCGCCGGGCCCGCGATCTCGGTGCGCGGCGATCAGCTCGGGCTGCTCCGGCGCACGGTTCGGTGGAGCGAGCCGGTCGAGCTCTTCGTGCACCCCCGCACCGCGCGGCTGAAGCCGTCCGCAGCCGGACTCGTGAAGGACCTCGAGGGCGAGGTCACCCGCACGATCACCGACCACGACATCTCGTTCCACGCGCTGCGCGCGTACGAGCCGGGCGACCCGCTGCGGAACGTGCACTGGCGCAGTTCCGCGCGAACGGGCCGGCTCATGGTGCGCCAATATGAGGAGACCCGGCGCTCCGAGCTCGTGCTGCTGCAGGTGACCTCGGCCGAGCACTATGTCGACGACGACGAGTTCGAGCTGGCGGTGTCGATCTTCGCGTCGCTCGGCGTGCAGATCGTGCGCGACGGCACGACCGCCACTGCCGCGACGGAGCAGTTCAACCTGCGCACGAACACGGCGATCTCGCTGCTTGACGACTCGTGCCGGATCGAGCCGTCGAAGTCGTCGACCGTCGTGCGGACGTTCGCGCGCGAGGTCCTGCGCCGGACCCCCGCGGCGAGCGTCGTCATGCTCGTCGTCGGTTCGGCGGTGCCGCTCGCGGAGATCCGCGCGGTCGAGACCGTGCTGCCCTCGGATGCCCAGCTGTTCGTGTTCCGCGCCGACCGCGGCGCCGATGCGCGGATCGGTCGGACCGGCAATGCTCCGGTCGCGACGATCGGCGAACTGGGCGAACTCCCGGCCGTCGTGAGGCGGGTGAAGCCGTGAACCGCATCCCGGGACGCAGTTACGCCGACCTCGGCGTGCTCTCCGCGCTGTCGCTGCTCGCCGTGTTGGGCTACGAGACGAGCTTCGGTGACGCCGACTTCCTGCTCGCAGCCGTCGGCGGGCTGCTCGTCGGCACTGCCGCGGCCGTCGCGGGCAGCCTCTTCCGCCTGAGCGTGCTCAACACCGTGCTCGTCGGACTCGCGGCGTACTTCCTCCTCGGCACGCCGTTCACCATGCCCGCCGAGGGCATCGTGTTCGTCCTGCCGAGCCTGGCTTCGCTGTCGGGGCTCGCGCTCGGCGCGGTCTACGGTTGGGCCGACATCGTCACGATCGGCACGCCGGTGGAGGCGCCGTACTACGTGGCCGCCGTGCCGTACGTCGCGACGTGGGTGGTGTCGCTCGTCGGCGGCATGCTCGTCTTGCGCTGGCTCCCGAAGCGGCGGTCGGTCCTCCGGGCCGCGGTGCTGCTGGTCGGCCCGATCGTGCTCTACGTCTCCGGCATCCTGCTCGGCACCGATGAGGCGTTCCTCGCTGCAGTTCGCGGCATCGCCTTCGCGGTGATCGCGCTCCTGTGGCTCGCTTCCCGCCGCGGCGGGAACATCGCGACCGAGGGCCAGGGCGACCGGCGTCTCGTCGTGCGGCGTGTCGGCGGGGCGACCGCGGTCGTCGGCGGCGCGGTCGTGATCGGCGCCGTGGCGGGGCTCGCGTGGGCACCCGCGGCATCCGACCGGTTCGTCCTCCGCGAGGAGGTCGTGCCGCCGTTCGACGCGCGAGAGTTCCCCAGCCCGCTCGCGGGCTTCCGCCACTACACGAAGGACCTCGTCGAGGAGCCGGTGTTCTCCATCACGGGGCTGGAGCCGGGCGACCGGATCCGCCTCGCCTCGATGGACGCGTACACCGGGCGGCTGTACACCGTCGCCGGGCCCGAGGACGCGGTCGACGGCGGCTACGCGATCGTCGGCGAGACGCTGCCACAACCGGCCCTCGCCGACCTGGGTTCCGGGCGGGCGATCGACGTCGAGGTGCTCGGCTACGACGATGTCTGGATGCCCATGGTCGGCTACGGCGACCGGATGCGCCTCGTCGACGCCGGCACCGCCGAGCAGTCGGGCGACCTGCGATACAGCGCCGACACCGGCACCGCGGTGCTCACCAGCGGGTTCGGTGAGGGGGCCCGGTACGAGTTCACCGCGAAGATGCAGCGGGTGCCCGACGACGAGGAGCTGATCGACACGCCGGTCGCCCTGGTCGAGTTGCCCGCTGCTGAGGACGTCCCCGACGTGGTGACCGCGAAGGCCGAGGAGTATGCCGCCGATCAGCCCAGCGCGATCGAGCAGATCCGGGCGATCGAGCAGGGGCTGAAGACCAACGGATTCCTCAGCCACGGCCTGGCGTCCGACTCGGTGCCGTCGCGCGCCGGGCACGGCGCAGATCGGCTCATCGAGCTCTTCACCCGGTCGGAGATGGTCGGCGACGAGGAGCAGTACGCGACCGCGATGGCCCTCATGGTCCGGAGCCTCGGTTACCCCGCCCGCGTCGTGATGGGCTTCGCACCCGAGGTCTCCGAGGGCGCCGACGAGGTCGAGGTGCTCGGCGGCGACGTCACCGCGTGGGTCGAGGTGCCGTTCGAGGGCGTCGGGTGGATCCCGTTCGTGCCGACCCCCGAGCAGGTCGACGTGCCGCAGGAGCAGACGCCGCGCCCGAAGAGCGAGCCGCAACCGCAGGTGCGCCAGCCGCCGCGCAACGAGGCCGTCGAGGACGACCTGCTGTCGACCGTCGAGATCGACGAGACCGACGAGGACGACCCGGATCGCCCGTTCCAGATCCCGGGTTGGGTGTGGGTCACGGCCGGCAGCGTCGGCATCCCGTTGGCGATCATCTTCCTGCCGATGCTGTTCGTCGCCCTCGCCAAGCGCGGCCGTCGCCGGCGGAGGTTCGGGGCAGGCGGCGACCGCAGCGCGGCCGGCGCGTGGGAGGAGATCGTCGACCGCTACGCCGAGCTCGGCTTCGAACCTCCTGCGCGGGGCAGCCGTCGCCAGATCGCCGGAGTGCTCGAGCGCCAGGCGGGGGAGCAGGGCCTCGGCGAGCAGGCTCGGACCCTCACGCCGCTCGCGATCGCCGTGGACGACGACGTCTTCTCCGGGCGCGACGTCGCCGACGAGACCGTCAGGCAGCGGTGGAGCGAAGCGGATGCCGCGGCCGCCGCGATCGCCGCGGCCACCGGCAGGTTCCGGCGCTTCGTGAGTCGGTACCGCATCTCGAAGCGTGCGCGGGCGGCACGGAAGGCACGGCGTCGGTCGGAAGGGCCCGGGTCGGGCGACCGCCGGACGGATCGGCGCGACTCTCGGTAGAGTGACGGTCGTGAACGGGTCCGACTTCATCGAGCCGCCGCCCGGCCTCATCCCGGCCGCTCCGGCGGAGCAACCGGCCGAGACGGTCAGGCAGGCACCGCGGCGCGTCGAGCGCGCGCTGCCCACGTTCACGCCGCCGCCGCACGCGATGCCGCCCAACACGCTGCCCGCGGCCCCCCGACCCGGTCCTCCGCCCGCCGCGACGCCGGCTGCGCCGCCGCCGGCCGCGCCCACGCCGTCCGCGCCCACATCGTCCGCTCCGGCGCAGGGCCGACCCGCGCCGCCCACGGGCCCCGTCCCGGTGATCGGCTGGCGGCTCGTCGATCGCACCGGACACGGCATCGAGATCTCATCGCGAACGGTGCTCGGTCGGACGCCCGACGTACGTCGCGCATCGGGTGCCGTGGCGGCGGTCGTCGTCGACGACCCGGCCCGCACCGTGTCGAAGACCCACGCCCTCGTCGAACCCGACGGCCGCGCGCTGCTCGTCACCGATCTGCGGTCGACGAACGGCGTCCGGGTCGAATACGCCGACGGCCGCGTCGTCGACCTGCCACCGGGGGGCGCCGCGCTCGTCGCGCCGAACGACATCCTCCTGCTCGGGGAGTTCGCGCTGCTCGTGACGGGGACGCCCCGCGCGACGGTGTAGCCTG
This sequence comes from Agromyces sp. LHK192, assembly GCF_004006235.1. Classification (NCBI taxonomy): domain Bacteria; kingdom Bacillati; phylum Actinomycetota; class Actinomycetes; order Micrococcales; family Microbacteriaceae; genus Agromyces; species Agromyces sp. LHK192. The sequence continues at coordinate 2,432,635 of NZ_CP034753.1, read as the reverse complement.
TACCAATGCGCGCGCGTCGACTTCTCCTTCGGTGCCGCGGCGGGGCCTCGTCCTAGGCCTTCCCCGCCGCGGAGTCCGTCGACGGCTGAACCTGACTTGACCCCGAGGAAGAAATCCGCATGAACGCCGCTGATGCATCACGTCCCGCCCAGCCCGCCCGTCCCCGGACGCTGGCCGAGAAGGTCTGGGACGACCATCTCGTGAAGAAGGGCGAGGACGGCACGCCCGACCTCATCTACATCGACCTGCACCTCGTGCACGAGGTCACGAGCCCGCAGGCCTTCGACGGCCTGCGCATGGCCGGCCGCCCGGTCCGCCGGCCCGACCTGACGATCGCGACCGAGGACCACAACACGCCGACCATCGACATCGACAAGCCGATCGCCGACCTGACCAGTCGCACCCAGATCGAGACGCTCCGCCGCAACGCGGCCGAGTTCGGCATCCGCCTGCACTCGCTCGGCGACGCCGAGCAGGGCATCGTCCACGTGGTCGGGCCGCAGCTCGGCCTCACCATGCCCGGCATCACCGTCGTGTGCGGCGACTCGCACACGTCGACGCACGGCGCCTTCGGCGCGATGGCGTTCGGCATCGGCACGAGCGAGGTCGAGCACGTCCTCGCCACGCAGACCCTGCCGCTCAAGCCGTTCAAGACGATGGCGATCAACGTGGAGGGCACGCTGCGCCCGGGCGTGACCGCGAAGGACATCATCCTCGCGGTCATCGCGAAGATCGGGACCGGCGGCGGTCAGGGCTACGTGCTCGAGTACCGCGGCAGCGCGATCCGCGCCCTGTCGATGGACGGTCGCATGACGATCTGCAACATGTCCATCGAGGCGGGTGCCCGCGCCGGGATGGTGGCGCCCGACGAGACGACGTTCGAGTACCTGCGCGGACGCGCGCACGCACCCGAGGGCGCCGACTGGGACGACGCGGTCGCGTACTGGCGCACGCTCGCGACCGACAAGGGCGCCGTGTTCGACGCCCACGTCGACATCGACGCGGATGCGCTCGAACCGTTCGTCACCTGGGGCACGAACCCGGGCCAGGGCGTCTCGCTGAGCGAGGCCGTGCCCGACCCGGCGTCGATCGCCGACCCGCACGAGCGCGCCGCGGCCGAACGCGCGCTCGACTACATGGACCTGGCTCCCGGCACGCCGCTCAAGGAGATCCCGGTCGACGCGGTCTTCATGGGTTCGTGCACGAACAGCCGCATCGAGGACCTGCGGGCGTTCGCGTCCATCGTCAAGGGACAGCAGAAGGCCGAGGGCGTGCGCGTCATGGTCGTGCCCGGATCGGCCCGCGTCCGACTCGAGGCCGAGGCGGAGGGGCTCGACAAGGTGTTCGAGGAGTTCGGCGCGGAATGGCGCTTCGCGGGCTGCTCGATGTGCCTGGGCATGAACCCCGACCAGCTCGCGCCCGGCGAACGATGCGCGTCGACCTCGAACCGCAACTTCGAGGGCCGGCAGGGCAAGGGCGGACGCACGCACCTGGTGTCGCCGCTCGTCGCCGCGGCGACTGCGATCCGCGGCACGCTGTCGAGCCCGTGGGACCTCGAACAGTCCCGAGAGACCGTCGGCGCGATCGCGGAGGGGAACTGACCATGGAGAAGCTGACGACCGTCACCGGCGTCGCGGTGCCGCTGCGCCGCTCGAACGTCGACACCGACCAGATCATCCCCGCCGTGTTCCTCAAGCGGGTCACGAAGACCGGCTTCGACGATGCGCTCTTCCACGGCTGGCGCCAGGACCCGGAGTTCATCCTGAACGACCCGGCGTACGCCGGCGCGAAGGTGCTCATCGCCGGCCCGGACTTCGGGACCGGGTCCAGCCGCGAGCACGCCGTGTGGGCGCTGCGCGACTACGGCTTCCAGGTCGTGATCTCGTCGCGGTTCGGCGACATCTTCCGCGGGAACTCGGGCAAGCAGGGCCTGCTCGCGGCGCAGGTCGCGTACGAGGACATCGAACGGCTGTGGGCCGTGATCGAGGCCGATCCGGGAATACCGGTGACGGTCGACCTCGTTGCACGGACGGTGAGCGCCGGGTCGCTGACGGTGGAATTCGACATCGACGACTACACTCGGTGGCGGCTGTTGGAGGGTCTTGACGACATCGGCCTGACGCTCCGAGATGCCGACGCCATCGCCGAATTCGAAACCCATCGTGAGGCCTGGCGGCCCAAGACGCTCCCGGTCCGCCGGTAGCAGGAGGAACCAGGGAGCCTGTGAACACACTCGTGGACGACGCCAAGCAGCACGGATCGGCGGTCGGCCTCCCGGTCGACCGGATCACGATCAACGGAGGGAAGCCGCTCCGCGGTCGGATCGAACTCAAGGGCGCCAAGAACCTCGTCACCAAGGCGATGGTCGCGGCGATCCTCGGGGACAGCCCCAGCGTGCTCAAGGACGTTCCGAACATCAGCGACGTCCGCATCGTTCGCGGGCTCCTCGAGGTGCACGGCGTCCGCGTGACCGAGGGCGCCGACGGAGAGCTCATCCTCGACCCTGCCGCGGTCGAGCAGGCCCACATGGCCGACATCGACGCGCACGCCGGATCCAGCCGCATCCCGATCCTGTTCTGCGGGCCGTTGCTGCACCGCCTCGGCGAGGCGTTCATCCCCGACCTCGGCGGTTGCCGCATCGGCGACCGTCCGATCGACTACCACCTCGAGGTGCTGCGCAACTTCGGCGCGATCGTCGAGAAGCTGCCGAGCGGCATCCGGATGTCGGCGCCGACCGGCCTGAAGGGCGCCAAGGTGGCGCTGCCGTACCCGAGCGTCGGGGCGACCGAGCAGGTCCTGCTCACCGCCGTCCTCGCCGAGGGCATCACCGAGCTGTCGGGCGCGGCGATCGAGCCCGAGATCATGGATCTCATCAACATCCTCCAGAAGATGGGCGCGATCATCACCGTCGCGACCGATCGGGTGATCCGCATCGAGGGCGTCGACCAGTTGCAGGGGTACACGCACCGCGCGCTCTTCGATCGCAACGAGGCGGCGAGCTGGGCGGCCGCGGCGCTCGCGACCGAGGGCGACATCTTCGTCGGCGGCGCGCGCCAGCCCGAGATGCTCACGTTCCTCAACGTCTTCCGCAAGGTCGGCGGGGCGTTCGAGATCGAGGAGGACGGCATCCGCTTCTTCCACCCCGGTGGAGAGCTCAAGCCCGTCATCATCGAGACCGACGTGCACCCGGGCTTCATGACCGACTGGCAGCAGCCGCTGGTGATCGCGCTGACGAAGGCCAAGGGCGTGTCGATCGTGCACGAGACCGTCTACGAGCAGCGGTTCGGCTTCGTCGACGCGCTCGTCGAGATGGGTGCGTCGATCGACGTGCACAAGGAGTGCCTCGGCGGTCACGCCTGCCGGTTCGGCCAGCGCAACTTCCAGCACTCCGCGGTGATCTCGGGCGGCTCGACGCAGCTTCGGGGCGCCGACATCGAGGTTCCCGACCTGCGCGGCGGGTTCAGCCACCTCATCGCCGCGCTGACGGCCGAGGGCCGCTCCACCGTGTCGAACGTCGGCATCATCGCCCGCGGATACGAGAACTTCATCACGAAGCTCGAGCTCCTCGGGGCCGACTTCGAGCTCGAAGCATGACCGGCGAGGTCTCACCCGACCAACCCGCCCCGATTCCGACGGGCAAGGTCCGCACCGAGACCGGCCGTCCGAGCTTCTTCTGGGTGCTCGCCGGCCTGATCATCCCGCCGTTCACGGTCATGGTGAAGTTCCGGTTCCACGGCCGGCCGCTGCCGAGCACGGGTGCGTTCGTGCTCGCCCCGAACCACTACAGCGAGATCGATCCGCTGGTCATGGGCGTGGCGTCCTGGAAGCTCAAGCGCCTGCCGCGATTCCTCGCCAAGGCGTCGCTGTTCAAGATCCCGGTGGTCGGGTGGTTCCTGCGGACGTCGGGGCAGATCCCGGTCGAACGCGCGGGCAGCAACGGCCACCAGGCGCTCCGCGCCGCGGAGGAGCTCGTCGAGAAGCAGCGCATGGTCGTCGTCTACCCGGAGGGCTCGCTCACCCGCGACCCCGACCTGTGGCCGATGCGCGGCAAGACCGGTGCGGTGCGCATCGCCCTGGAGCGGGGCATCCCGGTCATCCCCGCCGCGCACTGGGGCACGCAGGAGCTGATGCCGCGCTACGGCAAGAAGATCCACCCGTTCCCGCGCAAGACGATCGACGTCATCATCGGCGACCCGGTCGATCTCTCGGCGTACCGCGGCAAGCCGCTCGATCCGGCGCTGCTCACGGCCGCGACGGCCGACGTGATGAATGCGATCGCCGCGCTCGTCGGCGAGCTGCGCGGCGAGGAGCCGCCGGCCGAGCGCTGGGACCCGGTGGTCCACGGCCAGAAGGAGACCGGCCGCATGGACGACGCGGCCGGCAAGGCCGCCGATCAGGCCCCCGACCGGGCGACCGGCGATGCGGGGAGCGCGCGGTGAGGAAGCAGCAGCGCCACGGTCGCCGTGTGGCCGTGCTCGGCGCCGGCAGCTGGGGCACCACGTTCGCGAAGATCCTCGCCGACGGCGGCGCCGACGTCGTGATCTGGGCGCGGCGGCCCGAGCTCGCCCGTGAGATCCAGGAGGCCAAGCGCAACAGCGACTACCTCGCCGGGATCAACCTGCCCATCTCATTGCGTGCGACGAGCCGCCTCGACCTGGCGCTCGCCGGCGCCGAGCAGGTGTACGTCTCGGTGCCGAGCCAGTCGCTGCGCGACAACCTGAAGCTCGTCGTACCGCACCTCGGCGCTCAGGCGACGGTGGTGTCGCTCATGAAGGGCGTCGAGAAGTCGTCGGGGCTTCGCATGAGCGAGGTCATCCACGAGGTGCTGCGCATCGACGAGGAGCAGATCGCGGTGATCTCCGGGCCGAACCTCGCGCTCGAGATCGCGAAGGAGCAGCCAACGGCCGCGGTCGTCTCGTCGACGAGTCTCGAGACCGCGCAGGCGGTGGCATCCGTCTCGCGGAACGCGTACTTCCACTCGTTCGTGAACACCGACGTGATCGGCACGGAGTTCGGGGGCGTGCTGAAGAACCTCATCGCCGTGGCGATCGGCATCGTCGACGGCGCCGGATACGGCGAGAACACGAAGGCGTCGATCATCACGCGCGGCCTCGTGGAGATGACCGACTTCGCGGTCGCGCACGGCGCGCACCCTGAGACGCTGTCGGGCCTCGCGGGCCTGGGCGACCTGATCGCGACCAGCCAGTCGCCGCTGTCGCGCAACAACACCGCGGGCCGGCTGCTCGGCCAGGGCTACCGCCTGAACGACGTGACGAAGCAGATGCAGCAGACCACCGAGGGGCTGGCGTCCGTGGGGCCGATCCTCGAACTCGCCCGCGCGAAGGGCGTCGCGATGCCCATCGTCGAGCAGGTGCGCCAGGTGCTCGCCGGCACGCTCGACCCGCGCGACATCGCGCCGCACCTCACGACCGACGACGAGCCCCAGGGCGAAAGGACGAAGCATGGACAAGCTCAGGGTGGCTCTGCTGTTCGGAGGGCGTTCCAGCGAGCATTCGATCAGCTGCGCAACAGCGGGGGGAGTGCTCGGCGCGATCGACCGTGATCGGTTCGAGGTGATCCCGGTCGGGATCACGCGCGACGGCGCGTTCGTGCTCGAGTCGGACGACCCGTCCCGATTCGGCCTCGACCCCGAGCGCCTTCCGGAGGTCGTGGACAACGGTTCGCGCGTGCGCTGGCCGTCGTCGGCGTCGTCGCGCGAGCTGACCGTGACGGATGCATCGGGCGAGCGGTCGCTCGGCGACGTGGACGTGGTGTTCCCGATCCTGCACGGCCGCTTCGGCGAGGACGGCACGATCCAGGGCCTGCTCGAGCTCGCGGGCCTCCCGTACGTCGGAAACGGCGTGCTCGCATCGGCGATCGGCATGGACAAGCACGTCACCAAGACCGTGCTCGAGGGGGCCGGCCTCCAGGTCGCCCCGTGGGTCACGCTGACCCGGGCGGCGCTCGACGCCGACCGCGAGCTCTGGGAGCGCCGCGTCCACGCGCTCGGGCTGCCGGTGTTCGTGAAGCCGGCCCGCGCCGGGTCCTCGGTCGGCGTCACGCGGGTCGCGGACTGGTCCGAGCTCGACGCGGCCCTCGACATCGCCTTCGCGGAGGACCGCACCGTGCTCGTCGAAGGTGCGATGACGGGCCGTGAGATCGAGGTCGCGGTGCTCGAGGGCAGGCCGGGGGAGCCCGCGCGCGTGAGTGTCGCGGGCGAGGTCGTCGTGACCGGCCGTGACTTCTACGACTTCGAGGCGAAGTACCTCGATGCGCCCGGCGTCGAACTGGTCTGTCCGGCCGACCTCGGCGACGGCGAGACGTTCGAACTCGAGCGTGTCGCCACGCGTGCCTTCGCCGCGATCGGCGGCGAGGGACTCGCGCGCGTCGACGTGTTCCTCACCGACGAGGGATTCGTCGTGAACGAGGTGAACACGATGCCCGGGTTCACGCCGATCTCGATGTTCCCGACCTGCTGGCTGAACACGGGCCTGAGCTACCCCGAGCTGATCACAGAGCTCATCGAGTCGGGCGTCGCGCGCGGGTCGCGGTGAGCCTCGCGGCGGCATTGCAGTTCGGGCCGCTGACCGAGGCGGCCGACGACGCCGAGTTCGCGACGCGGATGCCGCTCCCGCGGCGTCGCCGCGCGCGGGCGGAGGCGATCGCGCAGTACCGGCTCGAACGATTCGCCGAGGTCAACGGTGCCACGTTCGCGGCCGAGGCACGCGAGCCGGTGCGCTCCGGACGGATCTTCGGCGTCGGCATCCTGCAGCGATCCAGCGACATCGTCTCCTTCGGCGGAGATCGCCCGATCGAGGTCGGCACGCACCGGTACAGCTCCGGGTACCTGGACTCCGAGCCGTTCGTATGGGGATACGCGACCACCGTGCTGCACGCACCGGTGCCGGCGCTGTTCGTCGACCCGAAGCGGGTCCGCGGCCGCGCGTGGCGAAGCCTGCCGCATCCGATCGAGGTGGCACTCGGTTCACCGCAGCTCGATCCCGGGTTCGACCGCCGATACACGGTCTCGGCGCGCATCGGCACGACGGCGACCGCCCGATCGATCGTGGAGCGCGCGGTGTTCGAGCCGGCGATGCTCGCGAGGCTCGAAGCCGAGGAGCCGCTCGGCCTCGAGGTCGTCGACGACCGGCTGTTCGTCTATCGATGGATGCCGTTCGACCTCGCCGCACCCGAGACCTGGATCCGACTGCTGTCGCTCGTGGACGACCTCGCGCGTGCGCTCGAGGACGAGGCCCGGGGCCGCGAACGCCCGGCCGCCGTCAGGGCGTGACGTCGGCCGGATCGGTCACGGTCGTGCACGCGCCGTCCGCCGGGATCACGGACACCGCGTTGGCGAGGTCGGTGATCGCGGTCGTGCCCGACACGATCTCGTTGTCGACGACGACCTCGACCGCGGGGGTGCGCCCGTAGGTCGTGAACCGGTAACGCGGGGCATCCGATTCGTCGATGACCCAGTCGACGCCGTCGACGGTGACGCAGCGGTCCTCGGTCGGCCCGGGGGTCGGCACGCCGCAGCGCAGGAGCACGGCGGCGGGGTCGCCCCACGCTCCGGTGCCCTGTGCGTCGGTCTGGCGTTCCGCCTGCTCGGCGACGACGTCGGGCAGGCGCACGACGACGTCGGCGCACTCGACGGCGGCGGCATCCTCGGCGTGCTCGAGCGACACCGTCGACGCGCAGCCCGCGAGGGCGACGGTCGCCGCCACCGCCGGCAGCAGGATCGCGTACGCGCGGGCGGAGCGCCGGGTACGGCGGGAGGTGCGGGGGCGGGGAGGCATCCGGATCAGGCTACCGTGAGTGGCATGGAGCAGGCTGTGCACGAGACGGTGGGCGAACTGGGTGAGATCGCGGTGCTCGACCGCATCCTGCCGCGTCTGCGGTCGGGGGACGCGGCGCTGGTCGGCCCGGGCGACGACGCCGCCGTCCTTGCCGCGGCCGACGGCCGGTTCGTGGTGACGACCGACCTGATGGTGCACGGGCCCGACTTCCGGCTCGCGTGGTCGACGCCGTTCGACCTCGGCTGGAAGGCCGCCGCGACGAACCTGACCGACGTCGCCGCGATGGGGGCGCGGCCGACGGCGCTCGTCGTCGCGATCGCCGCGCCGCCGTCGACGTCCGTCGCGCTGCTCGAGGGGTTCGCCGACGGGCTGCGCGAGGCGCTCGCGACCCTCGCCCCGGGCGCCGGGGTGGTCGGCGGCGACCTGTCGGCGTCGGCGGTGCTGACGATCGCCGTGACCGCGTTCGGCGACCTCGAGGGGCGCACGCCCGTCCTCAGGTCGGGCGCACGGCCCGGCGACGTGCTCGCGCACGCCGGCGTCCGCGGCGACGCGGCGCGAGGCCTGGCACTGCTGTTCGAGCACGCGACGGATGCCTCGGGCGAGCCGGATGCCGCCGCTGCCGCGCGCGTGCGCGCCGAGCATCCCGAGCTCGTGGCCGCGCAGCTGGCGCCGAGGCCGCCGGTGCGTGCCGGGACGGCGGCCGCGGATGCCCGGGCGACGGCCATGCTCGACGTCTCGGACGGCCTGGCCAGGGATGCGCTGCGCATCGCACGCGCGAGCGGCGTCGACCTCGACTTCGATTCGGACCGGCTCGGCCCGGACGCGCGGGTCGCGCTCGCCGGCGGCGAGGACCACGGCCTGCTCGCCGCGTTCCCGTCGGACGCGACACTGCCCGAGCCGTTCGAGGAGGTCGGTCGGGTCGTCGCGGGTAGCGGCCGCGTGCTCGTCGACGGCGTCCCCGCCGACGCGCTGGGCTGGGACCCCTATTCGGGCTGGGACGGTCGCGCGGGCTGATCGGCCCTCGCCCACCACAGGACGGTCTCGCCGTACGCCCGCCGCCGGTCGAGCACGATGCCGTCGGGCCAGGCGGGCTCGGGCGAGCGCGATCCGCGCTCGACGACGACCGTCGCGTCGTCGCGCAGGAGCGGCGCGAGCAGCGTCAGCGCGCGTGTGAGCTCGGCTTCATCGAGGTCGTAGGGCGGATCGATGAACACGACGTCGAACGGCCCGGCGGCGTGCTCGAGGTACGACGCGACCGACTGGGCGACGACCCGGACACGCGCCCGCGCGCCGCCGTCGCGGGCGATCGCGCGCTCGACGGCGTCGGCGTTGCGCCGGCAGATCGCCGCGGCCTGCTTCGCGCGCTCGACGAGCACGACGTCGGATGCCCCGCGGCTCGCGGACTCCAGGCCGAGCGCTCCGGAGCCGGCGAAGAGGTCGAGCACCGATGCGCCGTCGACGACGTCGCGCGCGTCGAGCGCCGAGAAGACCGCCTCGCGGACCCGATCGCTCGTCGGCCGGGTGCCGGCGCGGGGCACCTGCAGGGTGAGCGAGCCTGCGGCTCCGGCGATGATGCGGGTCATGACGTCGGAAGCCTAAGGCATCCGTGTCGGGCGGCGCTGCCATGATGGAGGAGTGGATGCCTCGACCGACGCCCTGTACGCCGATCCGTCCCGTCACGAACACGAGGGGGAGCAGCACGTCATCGACCGCCTGTGGGACTTCTCCGATCCCGCGGGCAGCGAGGAGCGGTTCCGCGAGGCCGCCGACGACGACGAGTGGTCGTCGCACGTGCGCCAGGCGCTCGCGACGCAGCTCGCCCGGGCGGTCGGCCTCCAGGGCCGCCACGACGAGGGCCTCGCGGTGCTCGACGCCGTCGAGACCGAGCTCGACGAGGGCGCCGCGACGCGGCACGAGGACCACGCCGGCGGGGTCAGGTCGCAGTCGCAGGGCGAAGCGGATGACGCCGGCGACGACGCCGCGGACGCGGAGCGGTCCGAGGTGCGCGCCCGGATCGCACTGGAGCGCGGTCGCATCCTCGCCGCCGCCCAGCGCCTCGACGACGCACTGCCGGAGCTGACCCGGGCGGTCCGCGAGGCCGTGCACGCCGGAAGTGCGTTCCTCGCGCTCGACGCCCTGCACGTGCTCGCGCTGGCCGACACCGGCCATGAGCGCGAATGGGCCGAACAGGGCTTCGCGGTGATCGCGGCGGACCGCGACCCCCGGGTCCGCCGCTGGGGCGTGGCGCTGCACAACAACCTGGGCTGGACGCTGCACGACGGCGGCGACGCCGCGGCCGGACTCGAGCAGTTCGAGCTCGCCGTCGAGTTCGCCGACCGCTACGGCACGGCGAAGCAGCAGCACGTGACCCGGTGGGCGGTGGGCCGGGCGCTGCGCACGCTCGGCCGGGTCGACGAGGCGCTCGACCTGCAGCGCGAGCTCGCACGGGCCGCCCCCGACGATGCCTGGGTCGCCGGCGAGATCGACGCGCTCACCGCCGCCCGCGCCGAGGCCGATGGCTGAGGCCGAGGCATCCGGGTCGTTCACGCTCGACACCCGGCTGACCGGCGCGCTCGGCGGGCGCACCGCGCAGGCGATCGAGCGGGCGTTCGGGTACCGCACCGTCGGAGACCTGCTGGCGCACTATCCCCGCCGGTATGCACTGCGCGGCGAGCTGACCGCGCTCGCGGAGCTGCCCCTCGGGGAGAACGTCACGATCGTCGCGGACGTGCTCGAGGTGCGGGTGCGCGAGATGCGCCAGCGCCGCGGGTCGATCCTCGAGGCGAAGATCTCCGACGGAACCGGCATCCTCACGCTGACGTTCTTCAACCAGAAGTGGCGCGAGAACGACCTGCGACCCGGTCGGCGCGGGATCTTCGCCGGCAAGGTCGGCGACTACCGCGGCAACCGCCAGCTCGCGCATCCCGACTACGAGCTCTTCGAAGACCAGGGGCCGCAGACGGATGCCGCCGCGAAGCGATGGGCGGAGTCGCCGATCGCGATCTATCCGGCGACGTCGACGCTCGCGAGCTGGCAGCTCGCGAAGTCGATCGAGCTCCTGCTCGACGGTCTGGGCGAGCTGGACGACCCGGTGCCGGTCGACGTGCGCGCCGAGTCGTCGCTCGCGGGATTCCGCGAGGCGCTGCGCCTCGTGCACCGCCCAGAGCGCGAGTCGGACTGGAAGCGGGCACGGCGGACGCTGCGGTTCATGGAGGCGTACGTGCTGCAGACGGCGCTGCTCCAACGCCGCGCGCAGATGCGCACGAGGCCGGCGATGCCCCGACGCGCGACCGACGACGGGACGCTGGCCCGGTTCGACGCAGCCCTGCCGTTCGCGCTGACCGGCGACCAGGTCGCCGTCGGCGCCGAGATCACCGCCGACCTGGCGCAGGCGCACCCGATGAACCGGCTGGTGCAGGGCGAGGTCGGCTCCGGCAAGACGCTCGTCGCGCTGCGGGCGATGCTCGCGGTCGTCGACGCGGGCGGCCAGGCCGCCCTGCTGGCGCCCACGGAGGTGCTCGCCGGCCAGCACCTGCGCTCCATCGCGAAGATGCTCGGCCCCGACCTGGCCGCACAGCTCGTGCCCACCCTCGTGACCGGCCAGCTCGGCGCGCAGGACCGCCGCAGGGCGATGCTGCGGGTCGCCGCCGGACAGGCGCGCATCGTGGTCGGCACGCACGCGTTGATCGGCGAGAAGGTCTCGTTCGCCGATCTCGGACTCGTGGTCGTCGACGAGCAGCACCGGTTCGGCGTCGAGCAGCGGGAGGCGCTTCGCGCCAAGGGCGAACAGCCGCACGTGCTCGTGCTCACGGCCACCCCGATTCCGCGGACCGTCGCGATGACCGTCTTCGGCGACCTCGACATCTCGACCATCACGGAGCTCCCCGCCGGCCGCGCGGGCATCGAGACGCACGTCGTGCCCCTCGCACTCCGACCGGGATGGCGGCCGCGCGTGTGGGACCGGCTCGCGGAGGAGCTCGACCTCGGTCGCCAGGGCTTCGTGGTCTGTCCGGCGATCGACCCGAAGGCGCTCGAGGACGACGGCGAGACCATGCCCGACGACGTCGACGACGAGCAGCCGAGGCCCGGCGCATCCGTGGTCGAGGTCCACGCCGAGCTCGTCGCGCACCCGCGGTTCGACGGGCGCAGCGTCGAGCTCCTGCACGGCCGCATGGCGGCCGACGAGAAGGACCGCGTGATGCGCGCGTTCGCGGCCGGCGAGATCGACGTGCTCGTCGCGACGACGGTGATCGAGGTCGGCGTCGACGTGCCGAACGCGAGCGTGATGGTCGTCGTCGACGCCGATCGGTTCGGCGTCTCGCAGCTCCACCAGCTGCGCGGCCGCGTCGGTCGTGGCGGCGTGCCCGGCCTCTGCCTGCTCGTGACGCACGCGGAGCCCGGTTCGGTCGCCCTCGAACGCGTCGAGGCGGTCGCGGCGACGCTCGACGGGTTCGAGCTCGCTCGCGTCGATCTCGAGTTGCGCCGGGAGGGGGACGTGCTCGGCGCGACGCAGTCCGGCGGACGCAGTTCGCTCCGGCTCCTCCGGGTCGCACGCGACGGCGACCTCATCACCGAGGCTCGGGGGTACGCGAGCGCTGTGGTCGACGACGATCCGACCCTGGCCGCGCATCCGGCGCTCGACGCGGCCGTGCGCCGTCGCCTCGACGACGAGGCCAGCGGGTACCTGAGCAAGGGCTGAGAGTCGGCCGTACCCCTTTCGTCGTGCCCGGTCGGCATTACGCTGGACGCATGCAGCGGATCGCCGTCGTCCCCGGCTCGTTCGACCCCGTCACCAAGGGCCATCTCGATGTGATCGAGCGCGCCGCCGGGCTGTACGACGAACTCCATGTCGTCGTCGTCCACAACCCCGACAAGAACGCCCTGCTGCCGATCGCGCAGCGCGTGTCGCTCATCGAGCAGGCGGTCGCCGACGCCGGCGTCGCCGGCAACGTGGTCGTCGCCTCCTGGAGCATGGGCCTGCTGGTCGACTACTGCACCGACGTCGGAGCGAGCGTCCTCGTGAAGGGCATCCGCTCGCAGGTCGACGTCGCCTACGAGACGCCGATGGCCATCGTCAACCGCGACCTCGCCGGCGTCGAGACGGTGTTCCTCCTTCCCGACCCCGCGAACGCGTACGTGTCGAGTTCGCTCGTGCGCCAGGTCTCCGCCCTGGGCGGCGACGTGGCACCCTACGTACCCGGCGTCGTCGCCGAATACCTCGCGGGGGTGCGCACGGCATGAGCGACACCGCCGCGCGCCCGGCCGAGGCATCCGCTCCGCAGATGTCGATCGACGAGGTGGGCGCGCGCGCGGCCCGCGTCGTGCAGAACGTCGAGACGGTGATCAGCGGCAAGCGCGAGGCCATCACCTCGGCGCTCACGGTGCTGCTCGCCGAGGGGCACCTGCTCATCGAGGACGTTCCCGGTGTCGGCAAGACCATGCTCGCGAAGGCGCTCGCCCGATCGGTGGACTGCACGGTCAACCGCATCCAGTTCACGCCCGACCTGCTGCCGAGCGACGTGACCGGGGTCTCCGTGTTCGACCAGTCGACCCGGCAGTTCGAATTCAAGCCGGGTCCGGTGTTCGCCAACCTCGTCATCGGCGACGAGATCAACCGGGCGAGCCCGAAGACGCAGTCCGCGCTGCTCGAGTGCATGGAGGAGAAGCAGGTCACCGCCGACGGTCGGACGCACCGCCTCGAGCATCCGTTCACGGTGGTCGCCACGCAGAACCCGGTCGAGATGGAGGGCACCTACCCGCTGCCCGAGGCGCAGCGCGACCGCTTCATGGCGCGGGTCTCGATGGGTTACCCGGATGCGCGCGACGAACTGTCGATGCTGTCGATGCGAGAGACCGCGAGCCCGCTCGACGCGCTCGCGCCGGTGGTCACCCTCGACGAGCTGCGCTCGATGATCCGGGCCGTGCATCACGTCTTCACCGCGCAACCGGTGAAGGAGTACGCCGTCGAGCTCGCCCGCGCGACCCGCAACGACAAGCAACTGCGCCTCGGCGCGAGCCCCCGTGCCACGTTGCAGCTGATCCGTGCGGCCAAGGCGCACGCCGCGATGCACGGCCGCGACTTCGTGCTGCCGGACGACGTCGACGCGCTCGCGGTGCCCGTGCTCGGCCACCGGCTGGTGCCGACGAGCCGGGCGCTCGGGGCGCACGACCGCGACGGCGGCCCGCTCGTCGACGGCATCGTCCGGCGTATCGTCGCGGCGACCGCCGTTCCGCTCGGAAGCGCCAGAAGGGCCTGAACGGATGCCCCGCCCACGGGCCCGACGGAACACCGCACTCCCGCGGCTCACGCGGCGCGGGACGGCACTCGTCGCGACCGGGGTCGTCCTGCTCGCCGTCGCCCTCTGGTACGACTTCCGCGACGTCATGCTGCTCGCGTTCGTCGGCATCGTCCTGCCGCTCGTCTCGATGGGGTTCCTCGCGATCGGGGTTCCGCGCCTCGAGGTGCAGCGCACCTTCACCCCGCCGGTCGTGGGTGCGGGCGGCGTCACTCGGGTCGTCCTCACCGTCCGCAACCTCGCGACGCGCGCGCTCGACGGCGCGACCTGGCACGATGCCGCGCCGGCCGGGCTGACACGTCCGGTTCCGGGGGTGCTGCCGGCGCTCGGGCCGCATGAACGGGCCCTCCCGCGCGGCGACGACACGGCGCGGCTCGAGTACCCGCTGCGCACCACGCAGCGCGGCGTGTTCGACATCGGCCCGATGGGCGTGACCACCACCGACCCGTTCGGGCTCGCCGTCGTCACGCGCGACGCCGGCACGAGCCACGAGCTCGTCGTCACCCCGAGGGTGATCGCGCTCGATCCCGCCCTCGACACCGGGGTGGCGGTCGAGGGCGTCCTGCACCGCCTGCAGCGCCGGACGCACTCGAATGCCGACGAGTTCATCGCGCGCGAGTACCGGCACGGCGACCCGCTGCGGCGCGTGCACTGGCCCGCGACGGCTCGGCGGGGCGAGCTCATGGTCCGAGACGAGGAGCAGCGCGGCGATCCGGAGGCGCGCGTGATCCTCGACACGACCCTGAGCGGGCGGCACGACCGCGCGTTCGCGCGGAGCGGTGACGACCCCCGGCACGCGGGCTTCGAGCTCGCTGTCGAGATCGCGGCCTCGGTGGCGGTGCACCTGCTCGGGCGGGGATTCAGAGTCAGCGTCGACCCGCTCGAGGATCCGGTGCGCGGCGCGCTCTCGGACTCCGCGCCGGACGGGTACCGCATGCCGGGCGGCGACCGCCTCCTGCTCGAGGACCTCGCGCGGCTCGAGACGCCGCTCGGCTCGCGTCCGCACCACGACGGTGCGATCGTGTCGGCCGGGTCGGGCGACGCGCGGATGCCCGGGTACGCGGTCCTCGTCGACCCCGACGCTGCAGAGGCGCAGCAGCTCGCCGCACTCCGAGCCTCGTTCTCGCCGGCGATCGCCTTCGCGGTGTCCGGGATCCCGCCGCGGATCGTCGACGTGCTCGAGGAGGCGGACTGGCGGGTCGTGCACGTTCGGCGCGCGGCCGACCTTCCGGCGGCATGGGCGCAGGCGACGGCCACGCGTGTCGACCTCGACGAACCCGGGCCCGCGCCCGGGCCCGGGTTCGACCGGGCAGCCGACGGGGTGGCGGGCATCCCGGGGGGCGATCGTGCGTACTGATCCCGCACCGTCCACCGCGCAGCGCTCCGTGCTCGCGGCGGGCACCTTCCTGCTGACGATGTCCGCGTCGGCGGCGCTCGGGACCCTCATCGAGGACTCCGGCTGGTGGTGGCTGTGCGCGTGCGTCGCCGCAGGCGTCATCGGGGCGGGCATCGGGCTGCGTTCCCTCCGGCTGCCCGTCGGGCTCGTCGGCATCCTCCAGGCCGGCGTCCTGCTGCTCCTGCTCACGTTCTGGTTCGGCGGGACGACGAGCATCGCGCTGCTCATCCCGACCTGGGACACGTTCGGGGTGTTCGGCGAACTCCTCGCCGGGGCCGAGCGCACGATCCAGCAGCAGTCGGTGCCGGCGATCGTCGTGCCGCCGTTGCTGTTCGTCCTCGTGCTGGGGGTGGGGCTGATCGCGCTCGCGGCGGACGTGCTCGTGCAGGACGTGCGCCGACCGGCATTCGCGGCCGTGCCCATGCTCGTGCCGATCTTCATCCCCGGGTTCGTCGTCGAGGACGGCGCCGAGGTGATCGTCCTCCTGTTCACCGCGGCCGCCTTCCTCGTCCTGCTCCGGGTCGACATGCGGATCCGCCGTCGGATCGAGCTCGCGCATCCCGCTCCGGGTGACGAAGCCGTCGTCATCGGCCCGGGCCGGGTGCCGCTCGCGTCGACGCTCTGGGCGACGGTCGGCGTCGCGACCGTCGGGATCGTCGCCGCATCGGTGCTCACGGCGTCGACGCCGAGCATCTCGCAGAGCCTGCTGCTCGGCACCGATCAGTCCGGCGTGCTGTTCGCACGGGGTGTGAGCCCGTTCATCGACCTCGGTCGCGACCTTCGTCGTCCGGCGGCGACGCCGGCGTTCGCGTACACCGCGCGCGACGGCGACCGGCCGTACTTCACGCTGCTCACGCTGGACCGCTTCGAGGGCGAGGTCTGGGGCAGTACCGCGCGAGCGGCCGATTCCGAGAACACCGTCGACCGGATGCCCCGCCCGGTGGGGTTGGATCCGACGGTGCCGGCGGAGGAGCGCCCGATCGACGTGGCGGTCGGCGACCTCCGCACGACCTGGCTCCCGGTGCCGTATCCGACCGCGTCGATCGAACGGCTGCGCGGGTCCTGGTTCTGGGATCGCGAGTCGCTGACCGTGCGGAGCGTGGACACCAGCACGTCCGGCCAGCGGTACCGCATCAACCGCCTCGACGTGCGGCCGTCCGCCGACCAGCTCCGAGGTGCCGGCCGGGTCCTGCCCGGCGCATTCGAGGAGTACCTCGCGTTGCCCGAGGAGCGGCCGCAGGTCATCCGCGACACGGCCGCGGCGGTCGCCGGCGCCGCGGCGACGCCGTACGACGCGGCGGTCGCGATCCAGGCCTACCTGCGGGGGAGCGAGTTCTCGTACTCGGTCGACGCCCCGGTCGAGGAGGGCTACGACGGCGGCGGATTCGACGTCATCGCGAACTTCCTCGAACTGAAGGAGGGGTACTGCGTCCACTTCGCGTCCACGATGGCCGTCTTCGCGCGCGAGCTGGGCATCCCGTCGCGGATCTCGGTCGGGTACACGGCGGGATCGCCCAGCGGTGAGCGGATCGACAACCTGAGCGTGGTCGAGGTCGACAGCCACGACCTGCATGCCTGGCCCGAGCTGTACTTCCCCGGCATCGGGTGGACGGCGTTCGAGCCGACGCCGGGCCGGGGCACGGTGCCGGCGTACTCGCGACCGCAGGCCGCGCAGACGCCCGTGTCGCCGTTCACCGGCTCGACCTCGGCGCCGCAGACCGGCCGACCGGACCTCGACCCGGAGCGCGACCTCGCGACCGGGGCGGGTGGCGGCGCCGGGGATCCGGCCGCTGCGGTGACGCGTGCGGCGGTGCTCGCGCTGGTCGCGGTACTGATCGCCCTGGGCCCGGCAGCACTGCGGCTCGGTCAGCGCTGGTCGCGCAGGCGGCGCGTCCGGCGCGGCCCGGGACGCGCCCAGGCGGCTTGGGACGAGGTACGCGCGACCGCGCGCGACCTGTACGCGGGCGGGGCCGACACCGAGACGCCGCGCGCGTTCGCGATGCACGTCGCCGCGCGACCCGCCTTCGAGGGCGATGCCGGCGCGTGGCTCGCTGAACTGCGCAACGCCGTCGAGCGCGAACGGTACGGGCCGCCGCCCGATCACGTCGGCGGGCACGGCTCCGCCGTCGCCCAGGTCCCACCGGACGAGCTGCTGCGCGCCGTGCACGAGGTGCGACGGGCGCTCACGGAGGACGCGGGGTTCGCCGCGCGCGTGCGGGCCGTGCTGCTCCCGGCGTCGCTGCTCGGCACCGGAAGCCGACGCGCCCGCGGCACGGCACTCGGCGCCTGAGGCATCCTTCAGGGTCGGCCGCGTAGAATCGTCGATCGTGGCCACCCCAGACCGACCGTTCCGCGTGCTCGTGCGCGACCTCATGCAGCGTCCCGGCGAGATGCGCGAGCAGCAGCTGACCGTCTCCGTTCCCGAACAGTTCGGCGAGGGACTCGTCGCCGTCCGCGCCGGCAGCACGCTCGAGATCGACCTCCGCCTGGAGTCGGTGCACGAGGGCATCCTCGCGACCGCCGAGGTCGACGGAACGGCCGACGGCGAGTGCGGACGATGCCTGATCGACATCGCCCAGCCTGTCGAAGTC
The DNA here is from genome assembly GCF_004006235.1 of Agromyces sp. LHK192. NCBI lineage: Bacteria > Bacillati > Actinomycetota > Actinomycetes > Micrococcales > Microbacteriaceae > Agromyces > Agromyces sp. LHK192. The sequence goes on along the minus strand of NZ_CP034753.1, from coordinate 2,414,556 downwards.
GAGTTCCAGGAGCTTTTCGCGTATCATTCTGGGGAAGCTTTCGAGTATGAGGTTCAAGACGACCACGTGGATCTTGAACCGCTCATCCGAGATGCGGTAGTGCTGGCACTGCCCTTCCAGCCGGTGTGCCGGCCTGATTGCCCGGGTCTCGACCCAGAGACCGGGCTCCGTCTGGCCGATCATCCGGAACTCGACACCCCTGAGCACGCCGACCCGAGGTGGGCCGCGCTCGCGGGGTTCCAGGCTTCCGAAGACGAGGGCACCGGTACCGATTCCGGTGCCGACCTGCAGAGAGATTGAGAGAGAGTCATGGCTGTTCCCAAGCGGAAGAAGTCACGCGCCAACACCCACGCGCGCCGGTCGCAGTGGAAGGCCGAGGTCCCCACGCTGGTGAAGACCGTCGAGAACGGCAAGGTCACCTACAGCCTCCCGCACCGCGCGAAGGTCGTCGAGGACTCGGCGGGCACCCCGCTCTTCCTCGAGTACAAGGGCCGCAAGGTCGCCGACGTCTAAGTCGGACGACTCCTACGAACGACCGGTCGTGACGCGAACGGAGCGCACGGAGCACGGTGGACTCACGCTCGACGAGCTGCAGCAGACGCTGCAGGTCGAGCTGGACGCCGAGCTCCTGCAGCTCGCGCTCACGCACCGGTCGTTCGCGTACGAGAACGGCGGCATCCCGACGAACGAGCGCCTCGAGTTCCTCGGCGACTCGATCCTCGGACAGGCCGTCACGGTCCGGTTGTTCCGCGACCACCCCGACCTCGACGAAGGCGAGTTGGCGAAGCGCCGCGCGAGCCTGGTCTCGAGTGCGGCGCTGGCAGAGGTCGCACGGGCGATCGGCCTCGGGCCGTTCATCCGGCTGGGGCGCGGCGAGACGCTCACGGGCGGTGCCGACAAGCCGTCGATCCTCGCCGACACCGTCGAGGCGATCATCGGCGCGACGTACCTCGATCGCGGCGGCGACGAGGCGGCCGCACTCGTGCTGCGCCTCATCGGTCCGCTGATGGCCGACGTCACTCGATTCGGTGCGGCGATGGATCCGAAGACGAGCCTGCAGGAGATCGCCGCCCGGTTGAGCGAGCCGGCGCCGGTCTACACGGTCACCGAATCCGGCCCCGACCACAACAAGCACTTCATCGCGACCGTCGTCGTCGGCGACCGCGCCGTCGCATCCGGCGAGGGCACGAGCAAGAAGCAGGCCGAGATGGCCGCCGCGCTCGAAGCGTGGACCCAGCTGAGCGCGACGAACTGACGTGCCCGAACTCCCCGAGGTCGAGGTCGTGCGCACGGGCCTCGCGCCGGCGGTCACCGGCGCGCGCATCGCGGGCGTCGAGGTGCTCGACCAGCGCTCGCTGAGGCGCCACGACGCCGCATCCGGCCGCTTCGAAGCCCTCGTGACCGGTGCCCGCATCGAGGCCGCCGTCCGACGCGGCAAGTTCCTGTGGCTGCCGATCGGGTCGGAATCCGGGCCGGGCACCCGCGCGATCGTCGGTCATCTCGGCATGAGCGGGCAGTTGCTGCTGCGCACGCCCGACCACCCGGGCGACGACCGCCACGCGCGGATCCGGCTCCACCTCGACCATCCCGCGCACGGGGAGCTGCGGGTCGACTTCGTGGACCAGCGCATCTTCGGCTCGATGGCCGTCGACCGCATGGTGCCGACCGACGACGGTGCCGCGGCCGGGTTCTCGGCAGACGTTTCGGGGGAGTGGGCCGCGCTCATCCCGACGCAGGTCGCGCACATCGCCCGCGACCCGATCGACCCCGCGTTCGACGAGCGCCGATTCGTCACGGCGCTGACCCGCCGCAGCAGCGGCGTCAAACGTGCGCTGCTCGACCAGGGCCTGGTGAGCGGCATCGGCAACATCTACGCCGACGAAGCGTTGTGGGCGGTCAGGCTGCACGCGGAGCAGCCGGCATCGAGCCTGTCGCGACGACGCGCCTCGGAGCTGCTGTCGGCCGTGCGCGAGGTGCTGTCGAAGGCGCTGGCCGAGGGCGGAACGAGCTTCGACGCGCAGTACGTCAACGTGAACGGCGCGTCGGGGTACTTCGCGCACTCGCTGAACGCCTACGGGCAGACCGGTCGGCCGTGCCCGCGGTGCGGCACGCCCATCGTGCGCGAGCCGTTCATGAACCGGTCCTCGCACCGCTGCCCCAGGTGCCAGCGGCTCAGGATGCCCCGGCGCGCGGCCTGACCGCGAAGCGGTTCCTCCGTGGTCCGGCTCACGCGGTCACGGCCGCTGCCACACCGCCTCGTGGGCGAATCCGCGGAACCCGAGTGCGACGTTGATGGCGAGCATGTGCTCGTTCTCGTCGGCGTTCCACGTGAAGACGCGTTCGCGCCCCGGGTCGGCCCGATCGAGGTGCACCAGGTTCGCGAGCTTCAGGCGCATGCCGAGGCCGTGGCCGCGATGCGACGCGAGCACGATGGTGTCCCACTGCTCGACGGCGACGGACTCGGCGAGCAGCGACAGCACCGTGAAGCCGGCGACCGACCCGTCGGGAGCGACCGCTGCGGCGGTCAGGTTGCGTCGCCCGCGAGCTGCGGCGCGCTCCTCGTCGTCGCGGACGCGCGCGGCGTCCCAATGTTCGAGCTCGTACGAGATCGCTCCGGACGGGGCGTCCACCGACATCCGCTCGTGCGCGTACGCCATGGAGTCGACGAGGTCGTCGGGGACCCGGTCGGCCCAAGTGACCACGCGGTACGGGTCGCCGGGGCCGAGCGCCGCAAGGCTCGCGGCGAAGTCGGCCGCCCTGCCGCCGACGTCGAGCACGCTGATGCGGTCGAGCTGGCCCAGGGCGTACCCCCTGGCGGTCGCGAACCGGACCGCCGTCGCGTCGGCCTCGATGCTCGCATCGCCCTGCGGGGGGCGCACCCGCTCGGCGGATCCGTCTCCGCCCGCGAGTCGGCCGTGCTCGTCTTCGGCCTCGGTCCCGGCGCGGTCGCCGGGATCGAGGAGGTGCTCGCTCGAGACCACCAGGGTCGGACGGCCCGCGTCCTGTGCGACGCGTTCGGCCTCGGCCAGCAGGGCGCTGCCGGTCCCGCGCCGTCGGTGCGACGGGGCGACGCCGAGGAGCGGCAGGTACGCGGTCGAGGCATCCTCGTCGCGTTCCCAGTCGATCTCGGCCAGGCCGACGAGTTCGTCGCCCTCGAATGCGCCGAGCGCGACGCGGGCACGATACGGGTCGTCGTCGCGCAGGTCGAGTGCCAGCTCGTCGATCGAGCGAGTGAGCTCGTCCGTCCCGAGCAGTTCGCGATCGAGTACGCGCACCAGGCGCGAGTACGCGTCGAGTTCCCGGTCGTCGATCTCCGGGCGGCCGATCCGTCGGATCTCCATGGCTGGTCGTCCCCTCTCGCCCCGGCACGGAGCCTGCCAGCCTACTGCTCGCGCAGGGGCGCGGGGAAGAGGCCGATTCGACGCGACGTCGACGGATCCTCGTTTCCTCGGCGGGGGCGGCGCGGAACCGGGCTTCCGCTCGGGTACGCTCGTGCGAGGCATCCGCCACCGCAGCATCACCCGGGGGACCATGTACCTGAAGAGCCTGACGCTGAAGGGCTTCAAGTCCTTCGCCCAGCCGACGACGTTCGCGTTCGAGCCGGGCGTCACGTGCATCGTCGGCCCGAACGGCTCGGGCAAGTCCAACGTCGTCGACGCGCTCGCGTGGGTCATGGGCGAGCAGGGGGCCAAGAGCCTGCGCGGCGGCAAGATGGAGGACGTCATCTTCGCCGGCACCTCGACGCGCGGCCCGCTCGGGCGCGCCGAGGTGAGCCTCACGATCGACAACTCCGACGGCGCCCTGCCGATCGAGTACAGCGAGGTCACGATCTCGCGCACGCTGTTCCGGAACGGCACGAGCGAGTACGCCATCAACGGCGAGCAGTGCCGCCTGCTCGACGTGCAGGAACTGCTGAGCGACTCCGGCCTCGGCCGCGAGATGCACGTCATCGTCGGCCAGGGCCAGCTCGACGCGGTGCTGCGGGCGACGCCCGAGGAGCGCCGCGGCTTCATCGAGGAGGCGGCGGGCATCCTCAAGCATCGGCGCCGCAAGGAGAAGACCCTCCGCAAGCTCGACGCGATGCAGGCGAACCTCACGCGACTGTCCGACCTCGCGGGCGAGATCCGACGCCAGCTGAAGCCGCTCGGCCGGCAGGCCGAGGTCGCCCGCGAGGCCGCGACGATCCAGGCCGTGGTCCGGGACGCCAGGGCGCGCCTGCTGGCCGACGAGGTCGTCGGGCTCAAGCGTGCGCTCGAGGAGCACGGGCGCAGTGAACAGGAGCGCCACGCCCAGCGGCTCGTGCTCGAATCCGAGCTCGAGCAGCATCAGGCGAAGATCGCCCGTCTCGAGCAGGCGCATCTCGGCGACGGCGTCGACGCGGCACGCGGCGTCGCGTTCGCCCTCGAGGCCGCGCAGCAGCAGCTGCGCGCGCTCGATCAGCTCGCGCGTCAGCGCATCGCGTTGCTCGGCGCGGCCGTGCACGAGCCGGAGCAGTCCCGGACCGTGACACGCCAGGCCATCGACGCCGCAATCGAGGAGCTCTCCACCCTCGAAGCGGCGATCGGCACCGCGCAGGCCGAACTGGAGGCATCCCTCGGCGCCACCGGTGCGGCGCGCGCCGAACTCGACCGCGTCGACGAACAGGTCGCCGCGCAGGCGGCGGCGGTCTCGGCGTACGACCTGCGGGTGTCGAAGCTCGCCGGTCAGCATGACGCCGCCGCGGGCCGGCTCGCCGCCGTCCGCGGCGAGGTGCTCCGCCATCGCAACGCACTGGATGCCTCCGCGCAGCGGCGCGAACAGGCCGCCGCCGAGCTCGCCCGCATCGAGGACGAGGCCGACCGGCAGGAGGCCACCGACACCGACCTCGACGAGGCGTACGAACTGGCCCAGGCTCGGGTCTTCGAGGCCGAGGCCGAGATCGAACGGCTCCGCGACGGCCTGCACGAGCGCGAGCGCGAACGAGACGCCCTCGCCGCGAGCATCGGCGCGCTGTCGCTCGCGCTCGACCAGCGCGACGGATCCGCGGCCGTGGCGGCGTCCGGCCTCCCCGGGGTCCGAGGCCTGCTCGCCGAGGGGCTCCACGTCGAACCCGGCTACGAGGCGGCGATCGCCGCCGCCCTCGGGTCGCTCGCGGACGCCGTGCTCGTCGACGACGCGGGTGCCGCGCTCGCGGCCCTGCACCACGCCGAACGCGACGACCTGGGTCGCGTCTCGCTCGCCATCGCCGAACCGTCCCGCCCGGCACCCGCTCCGCTCCAGCTCGACGGCCTGCGCGCCGCCGCCGCCGTCGTGCAGGCACCGTCTGGGGTGCTCGCGCTGCTCGCCGAGGTGCTCGTCGCGGACGATCTCGACGCGTGGCGTTCGGCCGAGGCGGCGCTCGCCGGACTCGATCGTCCGGCCACCGTCATCACGCGCGACGGCACCGTCATCGGCCGCTACGTCGTCCGCGGAGGTTCGGGGCGCACGCAGAGTCGCATCGAGCTCATCGCCGAACGCGACCGGTCGGCGGCACGCCGCGACGAGGTGCTCTCGCGGCTCGAACGCGACCGCTTCGACCTCGACGAGCAGCGGCAGGCCCTCGCCCGCGCGAAGGAGCAGGCCGCCATGGCGCTCGGGGCGCTCCGCGAGTACGACGCCCAGCTCGCGCAGCGCACCGAACGCCTGAACCGTGCACGCGTGCAGGTCGAGGCGGCGGAGTCGGAGGGAGACCGTCTCCGCCAGGCGCTCCTCACCGCTGAAGAGCGCGTCAGCGAGGCCGAGGGTGCCGCCGAGATCGCGAAGGCCGAGCTCGAGAGCGCGCGAGGGGTCGAGCGGCCGGTGCTCGACGCGTCGATCCGCGACGGCGCGGTCGCCGCGCTCGAGCGGACCCGCGAGCAGGAGGTCGAGCACCGGCTGCGCGTCGAGACGGCCCGGGAGCGCGTCCGCGCCGAACACGAGCGGATCGCCTCGATGCGGCGCCGCTTCGAGCAGGAACAGCAGGCGGCTGCGGATGCCGCCCGTCGCGCCGTCGTGCGCCGGGCGCAGCTCGCCGCGGCCTCCACCGTGGCCGACGCGTTGCCGTCGCTGCTGGCCGCGTGCGACCGGTCCGTCGCCGAGGCCCGCGTCGCGCTCGCCGCGGCCGAGGCGGAGCGTGCGAGCCGGAACGGCGAGCTCGTGCAATTGCGCCGGGACGAATCCGCAGCTCGCGAACGGCTGCACGCGCTCACGGAGGACGTGCACGGGCTCGAGCTGCGCATCTACGAGAAGAAGCTGCACCTGTCGGGGCTGCTCGAACGGGCCGAGTCGGAGCTCGGGCTCGACGAGCGCATCCTGGTCGCCGAGTACGGTCCCGACCAGCTCGTGCCCGACGACGAGGCCGTGACGGCCGCAGCGGCGGGCGGAGGGGCATCCGAGGCCGAACCGCCCGAGTCCGCGACCGACCGAGGCGAGCGCGGCGACGGCTTCGGCGACGGGCTCGACACGGCGCCGGCCGGCCGGCCGTTCGATCGCGACGCGCAGCAGCGCCGCCTCGCGCAGGCCGAACGCAAGCTCGCCCAGCTCGGCCGGGTCAACCCGCTCGCGCTCGAGGAGTTCGCGGCACTCGAGCAGCGCCACCGGTTCCTCACCGAGCAGCTCACGGACCTGGCCAACACCCGCCGTGACCTGATCACGATCATCGAGGAGATCGACCAGAAGATGGAGGGCATCTTCCGGTCGGCGTTCGAGGACACCCGCGAGGCCTTCGGCGAGGTCTTCCCGATCCTGTTCCCGGGCGGCACCGGCAGCATCTCGCTGACCGACCCCGACGACCTGCTCACGACCGGCATCGAGGTGAGCGTGAAGCCGGCCGGCAAGAAGATCGAACGGCTCTCGCTGCTGTCCGGCGGCGAGCGGTCGCTCGCGGCCGTCGCCCTGCTGCTCGCCATCTTCACCGCGCGACCCAGCCCGTTCTACATCATGGACGAGGTCGAGGCGGCGCTCGACGATGCGAACCTCGGTCGGCTCCTCACCACGTTCGAGGGCCTCCGTGAGGCGAGCCAGCTCATCGTCATCACGCACCAGAAGCGCACGATGGAGATCGCCGACGCACTCTACGGCGTCTCGATGCGGCAGGACGGCGTCTCAGCGGTCGTGGGGCAGCGCGTGCGCGAGGAGCGCGCCTCGGCGTGATCGATCACGTGAGCCGGCGGTCGCCAGGTTCGACGGGGCGGAGCCAGCGGTAGCCGTACGCACCGACCTCGACCGAGGCTCTGCCGTGCTCGTCGAGGTCGAGTTCGGTGGTCTGCAGGAGATCGCTCAGGCGCGTGCCATCGGGCACCGCGCCCAGGTCGAGTTCCACCTGCACCGGCCGCGGCGCGAAGTTGTGCACGGCGATGAACGAGCCGAAGTCCGCAGTGAGACGGTGCGCGAGCACCGACCGTTCGGCGACCGCCAGCAGTTCGAACCGGCCCCATCCGATCTCGGGGGAGTCCCGGTAGACCCGGGCGAACCTGCGGATACGCGAGAGCAGCGAGTCCGGGTCGTGCTGCTGGGCCTCCACGTTCACATGCTCGGGCGAGTACCCGTCGCTCGGCGGCTTGGCCACGAGGCGCCGGGGCGCCACTCGCGAGAACCCGCCGTTCCGCCCCGCGGTCCACTGCATGGGTGAACGGACCGCCATGCGTCCCCCGAGCTCCGGGTTCTCGCCCATGCCGATCTCCTCGCCGTAGAACAGCACCGGAGTGCCGGGAAGGGCGAACAGCAGGCTGTACAGCAGCTCGACCCGGCGCGGGTCGCCGTCGACCATCGGCGGCACCCTGCGGACGATGCCGCGACCGTACACCCGCATCGACTCGTCCGGCGCGAGCGCGTCGAACACCTCGTTCCGCTCGGCCTCGGTCAACTGGTCGAGCGTCAGCTCATCGTGATTGCGGACGAAGGTCGCCCACTGCGAGGTCGTGAGCACCTCCGGTCGCGAGGCGAGCGTCTCCGCGAGCGGCGTGGCATCCTCCCGCACGAGCGACAGGTACATCCGCTGCATCGCCGGGAAGTCGAACTGCATGGTCAGCTCGGCCGGCTCCTCGGGCGCGCCGAAGAACTCGAGCTGACCGTCGTAGGGGAGGTTCACCTCGCCGAGGAGGATCGCGTCGCTCGAGCGGCGTTGCAGGAACTGGCGCAGGTCGCGGAGGAAGTCGTGCGGGTCGCCGATGTCGACGCCCTCCGGTGCCTCGATGAGGAAGGGCACGGCGTCCACGCGGAATCCGCTCACGCCGAGCTCGAGCCAGAGGCCCATGGTCTTGGTGATCTCGTCCCGCACATCCGGGTTCGAGATGTTGAGGTCGGGCTGGTGCCGGTAGAAGCTGTGCAGGTAGTACTGATCGGTGCGCTCGTCGCGCTCCCACACGCTCGTCTCCTCGCCGGGGAAGACGGGTTTCGGCTGCTTCCGCGGCGGCCGGTCGCGCCAGACGTACCAGTCGCGCCTGACGGAGTCGCGGCTGCGCCGCGCCTCCCTGAACCACGGATGCCGGTCCGACGTGTGGTTCATCACGAAGTCGATGATGACGCGCATGCCGCGATCCCGGGCCATCCGCACGACCTCGACGAAGTCGCCGAGCGAGCCCAGCCGCGGATCGACCCCCTGGAAGTCGGTGATGTCGTAGCCGTCGTCGCGGCGCGCCGTCGGCTGGAACGGCATCAACCAGAGGCAGCTGACCCCGAGGTCGGCGAGGTGGTCGAGGCGGTGCCCGAGTCCCTCGAAGTCGCCGACGCCGTCGTCGTTCCAGTCGAGGTACTTCTCGACGTCGAGGCAGTAGACGACGGCCGTCTTCCACCAGAGGTCTCCCCGAGCCGTGAGCTTCATCGGGAGACCGCCTTCAGGCCGGGCAGCACGTGCTCGCCGAAGGTCTCGAGGAATCCCTGCTGCTCGGTGCCGACGTGGTGCAGGTAGATCCGATCGAAGCCGAGTCCGACGAGCGCGGCGAGGCGGTCGAGGTGCTCCGACGGGTCGGCGGAGACCTGCACGACTGTGGCGACCTCCTCCGGCGAGGCATCGGCCGTGCGGGCGTCGAAGTCCTCCGGCTGCTCGAGGTCCCAGCTCTCGGGAGCGGTGACGAGGCCGTTGCGCCACTGGTCGTGCGCGATCGCGAGCGCGGTGTCGCGATCCTCGGCCCAGCTGAGGTGCACCTGCACCGCGATCGGCCCGCGTCCGCCGGCGTCACGGTACGCGGCGATCACGCGGCGCAGGGCGTCGGGCTCCTGCGCCACCGTGATGAGGCCGTCGGCCCACGCGGCGACCTCGCCAGCCGTCTCCGGCCCGACGGCCGCCGCGAAGAGGGGTGGCGCTTCGGCCGGACGGCTCCAGACCCGCGCCCGGTGCACCCGGACGTGCCCGTCCACCGTGACCTCCTCGCCGTCGAGCAGGCGCCTGATGACGTCGGCGGCTTCGTGCAGGCGTGCATCGCGGACGTCCTTCGGCGGCCAGGCGTCGCCGGTCACGTGCTCGTTCATCGCCTCGCCGCTGCCGAGCGCAGCCCAGAAGCGACCGGGGTGCATCTGCGCGAGCGTCGCGATGGCTTGGGCGGCGACGGCCGGATGCAAGCGCTGCACCGGCGCCGTGACGACGCCGAACGGCAGGCTCGTCGCCTGCAGGGCGGCGCCGAGCCACGCCCAGGCGAACCCCGACTCGCCCTGGCGCAGGCCCCACGGGGCGAGGTGGTCGCTGCACATCGCCGCATCGAACCCGACGCGTTCGGCCTCCTGCACGGCGGCGAGGAGTTCTCGCGGCGGGATCTGCTCGTGCGAGGCATGGAATCCGACGACGGTCACGGGTGCTCCCTTCGATCGTTCGACGTTCGCGCACCGCCGCAGACGGCGGCAACCCCTTGCAGCCCGGTGCGGCCGCGTGTATCGGCGGGCGTGGCGCTCCCGCCTCGCGGATAGGCTGGACGGCATGGCAGAACGTGCATCCTGGTCGCTCGGCTCGGCGCTCCGCGGCATCTTCGGGGCGAAGACGATCGACGATGACACGTGGGACGACCTCGAGGCGGCACTCATCACGGCGGACTTCGGTCCGGCCGTCACGGAGGAGATCGTCGAGCAGATCCGCGCCCAGGTCGAGCGGTTCAAGACCACCGACCCGCGCGACGTGCAGCGGATGCTCCGCGAGATCGTCGAGGAGCGGCTCGCGAAGTACGACCCGACGCTGAAGCTCACCGAACGGCCCGCGGTCGTGCTCGTGGTCGGGGTGAACGGCGTCGGCAAGACCACGACCATCGGCAAGTTCGCCAGGTTCCTGCGCACCTACGACCGGTCGGTCGTGGTCGGCGCGGCCGACACGTTCCGCGCGGCCGCGGTCGACCAGCTCGCGACCTGGGCCGGGCGCGCCGGCGTCGGCATCGTCCGGCCCGAGCGCGAGGGCCAGGACCCGGCATCCGTCGCGTTCCAGACCGTCGAGCAGGCCAAGCGCGACGGCACCGAGATCGTGATCATCGACACCGCGGGCCGCCTGCACACCAAGGGCGGCCTGATGGACGAGCTCGGCAAGATCAAGCGCGTCGTCGAGAAGCAGGCGCCGATCAGCGAGGTGCTGCTCGTGCTCGACGCGACGACCGGACAGAACGGGCTCGCGCAGGCCGAGGCGTTCATCGAGCACGGCGGCGTGACGGGCCTCGTGCTCACGAAGCTCGACGGCAGCGCGAAGGGCGGGTTCGTACTCGCCGTGCAGGAGAAGACGGGGCTGCCGATCAAGCTGATCGGCCAGGGCGAGGGCATCGGCGACCTCACGGGCTTCACGCCGCACGTGTTCGCGCAGAAGCTCGTCGGCTGAAGACCCGGGAGGACGATATGGAACACGACTACTTCGGACTCGTCGGCGACTACTGGTCCGAGCGCATCGAGTACGGCGACCAGGACGTCGAGGTCGTGCTCGACGCCGAGGGCGATGCGGTCGCGACGGCCGCGCTCGACGTCGCCGCGGTGATGATCGGCGAGCTCGAGCTCATCGACGACGAGCTCCGGCAGGTCTTCGTCAGCCAGCTCGATGCCGCGTCGTCGCCGGTGGTGCGGTTCCTCGAGACCCTGCTCGACGCCGAGCTCGAACAGGCCGACGAGGTCGAGGCCGCGATCGGTCGCGAGTCCGGCGACCGCCAGATCGACGCGCTGCGCTCGATGAGCCTGATCCGGGTCGACCTCCGGCCCGACGCCGACGAACCCGGCGACGCGTTCGCCGAGTTCGAGTACGCGCTCGCCCCCGAGGACACCGACGAACGGCTCATCGCCGCCATCGACCTCGGCCGCGAGGTGGTCGACGTCCGCTTCGACGGCTGACCCCGCGCGGTCGACGGCGCGCGCGACCTCGGCACCCGAGCCCTCCGGCCTCGCCTAGAATCGAAGGCACCATGGCTACCTTCGGCAACCTCTCCGACCGTCTCGCAGAGACCTTCAAGCAGCTCCGCACCAAGGGCAAGCTCTCCGCGGCCGACGTGGACGGCACCGTCCGCGAGATCCGCCGCGCGCTGCTCGACGCCGACGTCTCGCTCGACGTCGTCAAGGCGTTCACGGCGACGGTCCGCGAGCGTGCGCTCGGCGACGAGGTCAACAAGGCGCTGAACCCGGCGCAGCAGGTCGTGCAGATCGTCAACGAGGAGCTGGTCCAGATCCTCGGCGGCCAGCAGCGCAAGCTGCAGTTCGCGAAGAACCCGCCGACGGTGATCATGCTCGCCGGCCTCCAGGGTGCCGGCAAGACGACGCTCGCGGGCAAGCTCGCCAAGCACCTCGTGAAGGAGGGGCACACGCCGCTGCTCGTCGCGAGCGACCTCCAGCGCCCCAACGCCGTCAACCAGCTCCAGGTCGTCGGCTCGCAGGCGGGCGTCCCCGTCTACGCGCCCGAGCCGGGCAACGGCGTCGGCGACCCGGTTCGGGTCGCGAAGGACGGCGTCGCGCAGGCGACCCGCGCGCAGCACGACGTGGTCATCATCGACACCGCCGGTCGCCTCGGCGTCGACGCGGAGCTCATGAAGCAGGCCGCGAACATCCGCAAGGCCACGAACCCCGACGAGGTGCTGTTCGTCATCGACGCGATGATCGGCCAGGACGCCGTCGCCACCGCGAAGGCGTTCCAGGACGGCGTCGACTTCACCGGCGTCGTGCTGTCGAAGCTCGACGGTGACGCTCGCGGCGGCGCCGCGCTCAGCGTGGCATCCGTCACCGGTCGCCCGATCATCTTCGCGTCGACCGGCGAGGGACTCGACGACTTCGAGCCGTTCCACCCCGACCGCATGGCGAGCCGCATCCTCGACCTCGGCGACATCCTCTCGCTCATCGAGCAGGCCCAGCAGGCCTTCGACGAGGAGGAGGCGCTCAAGGTCGCCGAGAAGCTCGCGAGCGAGCAGTTCACGCTCGACGACTTCCTGAAGCAGATGCAGCAGCTGCGCGGCGCCGGCTCGATCAAGAAGATGCTCGGGATGCTTCCGGGCGCCGGCGGCCTCCGCCAGCAGCTCGACGACTTCGACGAGCGCGAGATCGTGCGCACCGAGGCGATCATCCAGTCGATGACCCCCGCCGAGCGGCAGAACACGAAGCTCCTGAACGGTTCGCGTCGCCTGCGCATCGCCAGGGGCTCGGGCATGACCGTGACCGACGTCAACCAGCTCGTGCAGCGCTTCGAGCAGGCCGCGAAGATGATGAAGACCGTCGCGCGCGGCGGCGTGCCGCAGATCCCGGGCATGGGCCCGATCCCCGGCGCCGGGTTCGGTGGCGGCGGTGCCTCGGCACGCAAGGCGAAGGGCAAGAAGAAGCCGTCGGGCTCGCGCTCGGGCAACCCCGCCAAGCGTGCGGCCGAGAACGCCGCGATCGCGGCAGGCGGTCCGGTTCCCGGTGGAGCGCCCGCGACGACGAGCGGCGCCGGATTCGGCCTCGGCGGCGGTGCGAAGGGCGGCCAGGCCGCCCCGAGCGAGGAGGAGCTCGCCGCGCTGCAGAAGTTCCTGGGCCGCTAGTCCAGCCGCTCGTGCACGGCGGGCCCGGTCAGCCGGGGACGCCGGCGCCGAGTCGTTGCGCGATCGACCGCAGGCGATCGATCTCGACCGCCTGCGAGGACGCGATCGTTCGCGCCCACCGCGCGACGGCCGGGTCTCCGGATGCCTCGAGCCGCTGCTCGGACATCTCGACGGCCCCCTCGTGATGGCGGATCATCAGGTCGAGGTAGAGCCGGTCGAACGCGTCGCCGTCGAGTGCACGCACTCGGTCCATCGCGCTCGCGCTGATCTCGCCCGGCATGGTCCCGTGCCCGCCGGGCACTGCGTCGTGCGCACCGTCGACGCCGCGGCGCTCGAGCCAGGCGCGCATCGCCCCGGCCTCCGCGGCCTGCGCGACCGCGATGGTCGCGGCGCCGGCGATGACCTCCGGGTCCTGCGCACGCTCGTCGGCGAGCGCCGCCAGCGCGACCGCCTGGTCGTGGTGCGCCGCCATCTCGGCGACCCAGGCGACGTCGTCGAGGCTCGTCGCCGCATCCACCGAGGCGGGTCGATCGCCGGCGTCCGACCGACCGGCACCGGGGGAGGGGCCGCCCGATGGTGACCCGCCCTCGGAGGATCCGGGCGCGACCGGGAACCCGGTGCAGCCGGCCAGGCCCGCCGCGCCGGCGACGAGCAGCGCGGATGCCACGATGAGTCGCGCCCCGCGAGCCGCGCCGATGGTCATGACGACGATCCGCCCGACGGTGCACCGGACGATCCGCCGGGCGGTGCACCCTCGCGCACCATGCGCGCCCGCCGTCGGCGGACCACGGCCCGACGGCGCAGCACCACGACGGCGGCGCCGAGCGCCAGCACCACGCCCAGGCTCACGAGCCCGGCCACGGCCCATCCGTCGAGCCCCCCGCGCGCGACCGGACCCTGCTCGGCTGAGGGCGACGGCGACGCCGACGGGTCGGCGATCGTGAGCACGCCGAGCGCGAGCCGGTCGGCCGTGCGATCTCCCCGGGCGACGAGGTCGTAGGCACCCGGTTCCAGCGGGCCGGGCAGCGACACCGCGGTCGCGGGCAGGGAGCCATCAGCCGCCGCCCGGGTCGTCGCGACCGCGGTCGCCGTCGGCATCCACCAGACGTCGACGGTCTCGCCGGGGTCGAGCGAACCGGGCGGCATCGACACCTGCACGGTCGGTGCGGCCGCCTCGGCGGCCGGGAGCGTGTCGGGGTCGAGGGCGAGCGGCGCGAGCGCCGCGCGCTCGGCCGTCGTCGTCGGCAGCACCGGGGCTTCGCGCCACACCCAGGCGTACTGCGGTTGCGACTGCGGATTCAGCTCGCCGGGGTCGTAGCGCGACGCGTCGGCGAACATCGGATCGGTGAGCCGCAGCACCTCGAGCCCGTCGTACATGTCGCTCGCGTAGAGGTATCCGTCGTAGTGGTAGACCGACCAGATACCGGCGGTGTAGTCCATCGAGTACCCGTACGTCGGGCGGTCGAAGAAGGTGAGTTCGACCGGCGCGGCGGGGTCCGTGAAGTCGATCACCGAGACGCCGCCCTCGAGCCAGGCCTGCGCGATCACGAACCGCCCGGGCACGGGGATCAGCCCGCCCGAGTGCGCGACGCACTTCTCCAGGTCG